>NZ_JAPEPI010000001.1:932547-1243396 GCF_026340305.1 Streptomyces sp. NBC_01381
CGAGGCCGCCGCGGGGCGTGGCGTTGAAGACGTTGACCTTGATCTGGCCCGGTTTGGGCAGCGGCTTCGGCGCGGGTGCCTTGGCCGAGGGGGCCGCCTTGGGGTCGCAGCCGGCTCGCGGGCCCGCGGCGGTGGCCTTGTCGCCGCCCGTGAAGACGTCGATGAGCTGCAGGGTTCCCCAGCCGACCAGACCGGCGGCGACGACGGACGCGACGACCGCGAGCACGATCCTGCGGGGGCCGCGGTTCCGGCGCATACGCGGATATTTGGCCCCCGTGATGCGGTACTTGCCGCCCATGCCGGGGGGAGTGAGCATGCTCATGGGCGCAGCGTAGTGCGGTAACGCCGTGATGCCTACTAAATGATCATTGCCTCGGGCGCAGTCCAACCCGAAAGGGCCAATAGGGGACTGCCGCGGGCCCCGGCCCTGGGGCTCAGCCCAGTTCGAGGACGCGGGCGTGCAGCACCTGGCGCTGCTGGAGCGCCGCGCGGACCGCGCGGTGCAGCCCGTCTTCCAGGTAGAGGTCGCCCTGCCACTTCACCACGTGCGCGAAGAGGTCGCCGTAGAACGTCGAGTCCTCCGCGAGGAGCGTCTCGAGGTCCAGCTGGCCCTTGGTCGTCACGAGCTGATCGAGGCGGACCGGGCGCGGTGCGACGTCCGCCCACTGCCGGGTGCTTTCCCGGCCGTGGTCGGGGTACGGCCGGCCGTTTCCGATGCGCTTGAAGATCACACGGAAAGCCTACCGGTCAAGGCTCTCCGGGCGCAGCCATGGAGACGGAGTGCGACGCTGGGAAAAACCGCAGGAAACCGGCGCAAACCGGGAACACTCAAGCCGGGAACAGGGGCCGAAGTGAGCGACAGCAAGCCGATGCCGTCCACGACGGGGGTCACAAACCCCTCTAACGTGTCTTCGCCTGTCACGGGGGTGACGGCCGGAACGGGGGCTTCCGGTGAGGCTTCCGGCGGGGCGTCCGGCGGGGCGTCCGGCGGGGCTTCGGGCGGCGCTCTGGCTCAGGAAGCGCTGGAGATCGTCTCCGGGTACGCCTTCGCCGGGCCCGCGCTCGATCTGGGCGCGCTCCTGTGGGACGGGCAGTGCCTGGCCGACGCGCAGATCCGTATCCCGCTGTCGATGCTCAACCGGCACGGGCTCGTCGCTGGCGCCACCGGCACCGGCAAGACCAAGACCCTCCAGCTCATCGCCGAGCAGCTGGCCGCGCAGGGCGTTCCGGTGTTCCTCGCCGACATCAAGGGCGACGTGTCGGGGATCTCGGCGCCCGGCGAGGGCGGCGGGAAGGTCGCCGAGCGGGCGCGGGAAGTGGGGCAGACGTGGGAGGCGACGGCCTTTCCGAGCGAGTTCTACGCGCTCGGCGGGATCGGCGCCGGCATCCCGGTGCGCTCCACGATCACGAGCTTCGGTCCAGTGCTCCTGTCGAAGGTGCTCCAGCTCAACCGGACCCAGGAGCAGTCGCTCGGGCTGATCTTCCACTACGCCGACCAGAAGGGCCTCGAACTCGTCGATCTGAAGGATCTGCGGGCCGTGGTCACCTTCCTGACCTCTGACGAGGGCAAGCCGGAGCTGAAGGGCATCGGCGGCCTTTCGACGGTGACGGCCGGGGTCATCCTCCGGGCGCTGACCGCGTTCGAGGCGCAGGGCATGGGCGAGTTCTTCGGGGAGCCGGAGTTCGACACGAGCGAGTTCCTGCGGGTGGCGGAGGACGGGCGCGGCATCGTGTCGGTCCTCGAACTGCCCGCCGTACAGGACAAGCCGCAGCTGTTCTCGACGTTCCTGATGTGGCTTCTCGCCGATCTCTACAACGACCTGCCGGAAGTGGGCGACGTCGAGAAGCCGAAGCTCGTCTTCTTCTTCGACGAGGCGCATCTGCTGTTCAACGGGGCCTCCAAGGCGTTCCTGGAGTCGATCACCCAGACGGTGCGGCTGATCCGGTCGAAGGGGGTGGGCGTCTTCTTCGTCACCCAGACCCCGAAGGACGTGCCCGGCGATGTCCTCGCCCAGCTGGGCAATCGCGTCCAGCACGCGCTGCGGGCGTTCACGCCGGACGACCAGAAGGCGTTGAAGGCGACGGTGCGGACGTTCCCGAATTCGGCGTACGACCTTGAGGAGACGCTGACTTCGATGGGGACGGGAGAGGCGGTGATCACCGTGATGAGCGAGAAGGGCGCGCCCACGCCGGTGGCGGTGACGCGGCTGCGGGCGCCGGAGTCGTTGATGGGTCCGGTGGCCGCGGAGACGCTGGCGGCGGCGGTGAAAGGGTCTTCGCTGTACGGGCGGTATGCGGAGGCGGTGGACCGGGAGTCGGCGTTCGAGCGGTTGGCTGCGAGGCCGGCGAAGAAGGAGTCCGGGGGCGGGGGTGTAGTGGGCCAGGTCGCCGGAAGCGGGATGTTCAAGTCCCTGGCGCGATCGCTGGGGACACAGCTCGGCAGAGAAATCTCCCGCTCACTCTTCGGCACGGCGAAACGCCGGCGCTGATCCGGGCGTGGACGCCTTTTGTCCGATGTGCCTTTGTGCGCCGCGCCCCCTCGTCCCGCCCACCCACCCGACCGATCACCCTGCGGGGCAATCGGGTGGGTGGGCGGGAAAGGCTTCTTCGTGGAGGCGAGGCCGCAGGGTGCCGGACCGCGTTACTTGCCGGAGGCCTTCGCCGCGGCCTTGAGCTGCTGCTTGTGGGTGCGGACCTTCTGGAGGGACTCCGGGCCCGTGATGTCCGCGACCGAGCGGTACGCGTCCGCCTCGCCGTAGGCGCCCGCCGCCTCCCGCCAGCCGGCAGGACGTACGCCCAACTGCTTGCCCAGCAGGGCGAGGAAGATCTGTGCCTTCTGCTTCCCGAAGCCGGGGAGTTCGTTCAGGCGCTTGAGGAGGTCCTTGCCGTTCGCGGCGCCCTCCCACACGGCGGTGGCCTCACCGTCGTAGTGATCCACCAGGTACTGGCACAGCTGCTGGATCCGCTTGGCCATCGACCCGGGATAGCGATGCACCGCAGGCTTGGCGGAGAGCAGCTCGGCGAACGCCTCGGGGTCGTACGCCGCGATCTCGTGCGCGTCCAGATCATCGGCACCGAGCCGCTGCGCGATCGTGTACGGGCCCGAGAACGCCCACTCCATGGGCACCTGCTGGTCGAGCAGCATGCCGACGAGCGCCGCCAGCGGACTGCGCCCGAGCAGCTCGTCCGCGTCCGGCTGCTGGGCAAGGTGAAGGGTCACGTCCATGAGCCGATGATCTCCCGCGGACGATGGCTCCGCACGCCGGCTCCCGCTGCGGCCCGCCGCCAGCTGCGTGATCGATCCCCCGGCGATCCCCCGGCGATCCCCCGGCGGCGGGCCGCTGCTGTGCGGGGCGCGCTACTCGATCTCGACCGGGCCCTCGCTCTTGCCGCCGCCGTCCGCGTCCTGGCGCTGCGCGGGCGCACCCAAGTACCGCTTGAGGTCCACGGATTCAGCCGAGCCCGTGCCCGTCCCCGCCGGCGTCCCCAAGTTGTTCCGTACCGATTCCAGGATCGTCAGGCCCTGGCCGACGAGCCCGGCCGCGATCTCGCCGAGGCCGTCAGCCCCGTTCAGTACGTTGACGTTGGCGCCGGAGAGGCCCGTCGCCGCCTCCTTCACGATCAGCGGCAGCTGGTCGATCAGCATCCGGTCGAGCGCGACACGGTCGTACGACGCCGCCGCCTCCGCCTGGATCTTCATCCGCTCGGCCTCGGCGAGGGCAAGGACCCTGATGCGCTCGGCGTCCGCCTCCGCGGGCTTGACCACCTCGGCCACCAGCTGCTGCTGGCGCAACTGGGCGGCGCGCTCGGCCAGTTCGGTCCGGGCGTCGAGCACCTCCTGCTGGGCGTGCGCCTCCGCGAGGGGGCCCGCCTGGGCGGCCTTGGCCTGGGCGCGCTCGACCTCGGCGGAGTACTCGGCCTGCACGATCGCGGTCTGCCGCGCGTACTCGGCCTGGTTCCGCGCCGCCTCCTGCTCGGCCTCGGACGAGGCCTGGGTGGCCTGCGCCTGGGCGATCAGGGCCTGGCGCTGGATGGCGGCCTTGTGCGGGGCGGACATCGCATCGATGTAGCCGGTGTCGCCGTCGTCGATCGACTGGATCTGCAGCGAGTCCACATGCAGACCGATCTTCGCCATCTCCGACTTCGAGGTGTCCAGGACCTCGATGGCCAGCTTCTGCCGCTCCGTGACGATCTCCTCGACGGTCATGGAGCCGATGATGGAGCGGAGATGACCGGCGAAGATACGCCCGGTCAGGACGGACATCTGCCCCTGGTCGGAGAGGAAGCGCTGCCCCGCGTTGACGATGCTCTCCGTGTCGTTGCCGACCTTGAACGCGATGACGGCGCGCACGCTGAGGGCGATGCCCTGCCGGGTCACGCAGTTCTCGACTACCTCCGCCTCGCACATCGACAGGGTCAGGAAGCGGGTCTTGCGGAAGACGGGCAGCACGAACTTGCCATGCCCTGTCACCACACGGAACGGGGCGCCCCCGAGACCTCGCCTGCCACCCGAGATCAGCATCGCCTGGTCAGGGGCGGGAACGCGGTAACCGAACATGGATCGACTCTCCTCAACCTGCGTCGCCGGCACCGTCGCCGGTCAACGCGTCCAACGGGTCCAATGGATCAGCCCACTTGATGACATCGACCTGACGGCTGCCCCGCGACTCGATCACGAGCACGGCGGCGCCGTGCGGCAGCGGCTCGTCGGACCAGGCGAGAAACGTCTCGGAACCCCCGCGGATCCGCACCAGGACCTCGCCGGGCCCCGCGGATCCGCGGGTGCCGATGACGAGTTCACCGGTACAACCGATCACAGCCTCATCCGGCGCCACCATTTCGCGGCCGCCTCCCCCATGTCATGCAGGCTCTGTTCGCCTCAGACTTTACGCGCCCGGTGTGCCTGCGGCCCATGTGCTTGCATACGTCGATGAGTCCCGCCCAAGACCTTCGCATCCGTTCCCGTCACGCGTCCGACCTCGACGCCTGTGTGCGGGCCCTCGCCCAGGTGCACGCGCTCGACGGCTACCCGACCGACTGGCCGGAGCGGCCCGCCGACTGGCTGGCCACGCCCGGCCCCGTCGGGGCCTGGGTCGCCGAGCTCGACGGGCGGATCGCCGGGCACATCGTGCTCAGCCCCGGCGCGCCGGACGACGTGGCGCCCGCGCTGTGGGGCAAGCGCGCGAGCGGGGAGGCGACTGCCGTGGTCAGCAGGCTCTTCGTCGCACCGGATGCCCGTGGGCACGGCATCGGGGCGCGGCTCCTGGAGCGCGTGGTGGCGGAGGCCGGGGAGCTGGGGCTCCATCCGGTCCTGGACGTCGTCGCGTCCGACACCTCGGCGACAGCGCTCTACGAACGTACGGGCTGGCGCTTTCTCGGTACGGGTGAGCAGTGCTGGGGCCCGCAGCGGTGGGTCACGGTGCGGTGTTACGCGGCACCGGCTCCTGCCCCGTCCCCCAGCTGAGCCACCGCGTCCCGCAGCGCGCCGACAAGACCCCGCAGCGCGGGACTGTCCGGCGCACCGCCGCGCACCGCCGCGTAGATCGAGCGGATCGGCACCGGGTTGTGGACCGGGCGTACGACCACGCCGGAGTGGTGGGCGTCCAGGCCCAGTTGGGGGACGAGGCTGACGCCGAGACCGGCGGCGACGAAGCCCTGCGCCGTGGCGTAGTCGCCGCTCTCCACCACGAAGTCCGGGCTGTAGCCGGCCGCGCCGCAGGCTTCGAGGATCGGGTCGAGGCAGGGGCCCGGCGATTCGCTGGCGACCCACGGCTCCTCGGCGAGGTCCGTCAGTTCGAGCAGCGGCTTGGCGGCCAGGCGGTGTCCCGCGGGCAGCACCGCGTGGTACCGGTCGTCCAGGAGATGGATGAACCGCACGCCGTCCACGTCGAGTTGGCCGCCGGGACGGACCACGAGCGCGATGTCGGCCTGCCGGCCTTGCACATCCGGCATCGGGTCGTCCGGGTCGGACAGCTTCAACTCGACCTTCACCCGCGGCTGTTCGCGCCGCAGCGCGGCGATCGCGGGCGCCACAAGGGCCGTGCCCGCCGTGGTGAAGTACCGCATCGAGACCCGCCCCGTCCGCCCGGCCCGCAGCTCGGCGAGGGCGGTCTCCGCCTCGGCGACGTGCTTGCCGATCGCCACCGCGTACTCGGTGAGCAGCCGCCCGGCGTCCGTCGGCCGCACCCCGCGTCCGGTCCGCTCCAGGAGGGCGATGCCCGCCTCCTTCTCCAGGGCGGCCATCTGCTGGCTGACCGCGGAGGGCGTGTACCCGAGGTTCCGTGCGGCGGCGGTGACGGAGCCACTGGTGACCACCGCCCTGAGCACCTGCATGCGCCGGATATCAAGCATGTAGCCCAGCTTAATCCTGCCCCGGAACGATTTCGTACAACTAACGAGATCGATGCCCCGGCGCTGGATAGGGTCGGCGCCGGGTGCCACACAACTGCCCGTGTCACGAACGAAGGAGCGGAAGATGTCCTATCCGGAGCCGCGCTACCTCGGCGAAAAGGGCGAAGTCAACGCGGTGTTCAGGTCGGCCGACCAGGAGCCCGAACTGGTCGGCGCCGGCGGCAACCGCACGCACTACCTCGCGACGCACGCCTCGACCGGCGGCGAATTCGGCCTCTACAAGGTGGACTTGGGCCCCAGGTCCCCCGGCCCGAGCACCCACTTCCACAAGTCGATCTCGGAGTCCTTCTTCATCCTGTCCGGCCATGTGCAGCTCTACGACGGCGACCGCTGGGTCACCGCGGGAGCCGGCGACTTCCTCTATGTGCCGGTCGGCGGGCTGCACGCCTTCAAGAACGACAGCGACGACCCCGCCTCCATGATCATGCTCTTCTCGCCGGGCGCCCCGCGCGAGGAGTACTTCGAGAAGGTGGCGGAGATGGCCCAGAAGGGCGGCGAGGAATTCGGCGAGTTCCTCGTCAAGCACGACAGCTTCTTCGTCTAGGTATTCGTCTGGGCAAGTGAGAGCCGTCTCGGAATGAGAGCCGCCCTGCCCGTCCTGGTGCGGCCCGCCCAAATTGCGGGCCCCGTCGGCCGGCGGGATGCTGGAGAGGTCAGCTCTGCGGCTGACGGGGGGCGCCAGGACGCCGGCGCACGAGCTCGGGTGGGGCAGCGGTCCGCGTATCGGCGTATCGGCAAGGAGCGACCGTCATGGACGGCACCACCCTCGACGACATGAGAAACGCTCTGCGCGGCCCGGTGATCGGCCCGCAGGACTCCGCGTACGACGACGCCCGCAAGATCTACAACGCGATGATCGACAGGTATCCGGCCGCCATCGTGCGCTGCTCGGATGCGGCGGACGTGATGGCCGCCGTCGACTTCCTCCGCGAACGGGACCTGGAGCTCGCAGTCCGGGGCGGCGGCCACAGCGGCGCGGGGCTCTGCGAGGTCGACGACGCCGTCACCATCGACCTGTCGCCGATGCGCTGGGCCCGCGTCGACCCCGTCGCGCGGACGGCCCGCGTCGGCGGCGGCAGCCAGCTCGGCGACCTGGACCACGCCGCGCACGCGTTCGGCCTCGCCACCCCCACCGGAATCATGTCGACGACGGGCGTCGGCGGCCTCACCCTCGGCGGCGGCCACGGCCACCTCACCCGCAAGTACGGCCTGACGATCGACAACCTCATCGCCGCGGACGTCGTGCTCGCCGACGGCAGCTTCGTCGTCGCGAGCGAGTCGCAGCACCCCGACCTGTTCTGGGCCCTGCGCGGCGGCGGCGGGAACTTCGGCATCGTCACGTCGTTCCGCTTCCGCCTGCACCCGGTGGGCGACGTGGTCGTGGCGGTGACCCTGTGGCCGGCCGACCAGACCCGCGAGGTCCTGCGCTGGTACCGCGATTTCCTTCCCCAGGCGCCGGAGGACCTGAACGGCTTCTTCGCCGCACTCGCCGTCCCGCCCGCCCCGCCGTTCCCGGAGGAGATCCACGGCCACCGGATGTGCGGCGTCGTGTGGTGCTGGCTCGGCGACCCGGAGGACGCCGACGACGCCCTCGCCGCCGTGCACGAACCGGGAAAGCCGATCTTCCACTTCACGGCGCCGATGCCGTACCCGGCGCTGCAGAGCATGTTCGACGAGCTGATCCCCACCGGCCTGCAGTGGTACTGGCGCGGCGACTTCTTCGACCGGATCACCGACGGCGCCGTCGACGTGCACGCCAAGTACGCCGAGAACCTCCCCACCGACCTGTCGACCATGCACCTCTATCCCGTCGACGGAGCCGCCGCCCGCGTCGACGAGGAGGACACCGCGTGGGCGTACCGCGACGCGGTCTGGTCCGGAATCATCGGCGGCGTCGACCCCGACCCGGCGAACGCGGAGACGATCAGACAGTGGTGCGTCGACTACTGGGAAGAGCTGCACCCGCACTCGATGGGCGGCGCCTACGTGAACTTCATCGGCGACGGCGAGGGCCAGGACCGCGTGAAGGCCACCTACCGCGACCACTACGCCCGCCTCACGGGCATCAAGAACGCCTACGACCCGGCCAACTTCTTCCACGCCAACCAGAACATCGAGCCGGACCGGTGACGAGCCTGACGCCCGAGGACTGCGCGGTCGTCATCGGGCGCCCGGCAGCAACCATTCGCCAAGCGCTCATCACCTCGACTCCCGTACACGGGAGTTGGCGACCAGGAAGAGCGACAAGCGGTGGAGTCGCTCACACGGGCTGCCAACGCTGCCAACGATGAATTCGGACCCGAAGGACGCACGATGCGGACATGAACCGCCGGCTCACGCCTGCGCTGCCTCACGGAGCGAGGCGATGGTCTGGTCCCCGGCACGCCGGAGCGCACCGGGAGGGTGACGCTCCGTCAGACCATGTCGTGCACCGCGTGTGATGCCGGTTCACGGTGAGCGCGTTGCTCGCGGACCACTGTGAGGATGACGTCCCGCAACCGCTCGAAGTACAGCCGCATGTTCTTGTAGGCGGCGTCGGTTTCGGGGTAGCGACAGGCGAACCACAGGCCTTCTTGGAGTCGGTTGAGCCAGACGCACACCTGGTCGCCGTAGGACACCCTGATGAGTCCGTAAGCCGTCAGCTCGTCCCAGCGCTCCGACCCGGGGATGCCTCGCGCGTCGACGTACGAGACGATCGAGTACAGGTCGGGCGAGGTCGGGCGGAAGTCCGAGCCGAGCAGGCGCAGTACTCGGGCGAGAGGCATACGTGCCAGCGACCTGTTGGCCCGCAGCTCGGCACGCACGGCTGTCAGGGCAGCGGGGAAATCGAGTGCCTGGTCCATGGGGATCTCGATCGGCGCGCCACCGACGTACCAGCCCACGGAGTCGCACCACGTCGACTTCACCCGGGTGTGGAACGGCATGACGGCGCGGTAGACGGGCTGTCCGCCGATCTCGTGGACGATGAGGCTGGTGGCGGCCAGGATGCCGACGAGGCTGCCACCGAAGGGTCGGCAGTACTCCTCGAACTCCGCGGCGGTGTCCGCGTCGACGAGCATCTCGCGCATGAGCTTCTGCGTGGGCAGGGGCCCGCCGGGCTTCAGACCGAGTTCGACGGGGAAGTTGGGCAGCTTCCCGTCGCACCGCCGGATGAACTCCCGCCAGCGGCCGACGATCGCGTGAGTGTCGTCGATCCGGTCCGCTTCCGCCCGCTCGATCTCGCAGAAGTCGACGTAACTGCCGACGGGCGGCTCCTGCACGGGGCGGCCCTCGACGGCTGCCGCGTAGAGCTCGTGGATGTCGGCGGGGAGGCGTTGGATGGAGTAGGCATCGACGTTGCTGTGGTCGAAGGCCATGTACACGCTGGCGCCGTCGTCCCTGATGACCGCCGTGTAGAGGAAGTTGGGCCAGCTCAGCGCGTTCGCGGCGGCGTCGAAACGGTCCTGCAGGTGCTGGACGAGCTGCTCCGCGTCGGGGAAGTCGCCGACCACCTCGCGGTGGAGTGACACGGCCTCGGTGTCGAGCGTGAACCGGCGCATCTCGTCGCCGTCCCAGCGGAAGCCGCTGCGCAGCGTCTCGTGCCGGAGCGTCCAGCCGCGCAGCGCGTCCTGCAGTGCGTCGAGGTCGACCCTGCCCGGGATATCGAATGCCGTACCGAGCCAGGTCGGCACGAACAGGCCGTCCTCCCGCACGGATCGGGCGGTCCTGATGTGCGACTCCTGGACGTACGCCGGCGGCCGGGGGTCCTCCGGAAGGCCCGCCGCCGCCGTGACGGTCGCCGGACTGAGCGCCCACTCGACAAGCCGTCCGGGCCGGACCTCACAACGCTGGATGTCGGTCATTCGCACGGGCGTCTCCGTTCGCAGTTGGAGCCCTGATCGGGTGGACCCGATCAAGGGAATGCCGTGAATGCGAACAGAGTCTCCTGGAACATGATGTTTTCCCACCTTTGAGTGGATTAAGTGATCGGCGGGTGTGAGCCAATTGGGCTGCCTGGCAACCGGTGGGGTCGACCCAGGCGTTTCAGCCCACGAGCCGGTCGCGCTTGAGGGCGCGCAGTTCCTTCTGGCCCAGGCCGAGGGCCTACTTCTCGTACGCGGTGAGGGAGCCGTTCTTCGAATGGAACTCGTTGAACCCGGAGTTGAGGCACTCGGGGGGTGCCCCTACGGGTTTGGTCAAGCTGTTGGGGCGGGTTGCGGGTCGTAGCTTCGCCGGCCAGGTCGTCGTCGAAGCCGACGATTCGCCGCATGGTCAGGCCGGCAGATAGGCGACCGGGTAGCCCAAGTCCCGGGCCACCGCCAGCGGCAGAGCACCGATCGAGGCCGGTTGGTCCACGACTGCCATCACGGTCTGGTGCTTGGCCTGCAGCTTGCCGAAGGCTTTCTTCCCGGCCGGAGTGATGGCGGTGGCGTGGTGTTCACCCTTGCCCACGTCCAGCCCGAGGAAAGCGCCGATGTCGCCGATGTCGCTGACGTCGATCACGTGCGTCCTCCGGTCATCCTCACCCGGCCGTCCCACAGCATCGATCGCCACATCCACATGACGAAAATCCTCCCGACCTTCAGCGTCCCCGTATGCACCCAAGTCCGCGCTTGGACACGGGACATGCGCCAGCTTGGAATCCCCCGGATAACTACTGCTAGTGTTCGCCCGGTCACGGTAGGCAATCAGCCTCAACGTACAGGCAATGAAGGACCGAGGTTCCATGGGTAAGTTTCAGCAGGCAGCCATGATCGCAGCGGTAGCGGCCGGCGGTCTGTCCGCCATCGGCGTCGCCGCCGGTACCGCCTACGCCGACGGCAATGCGAAGGCGTCCGACCTCTACCGCCCCTACCAGGAGTGCAGTCCGCAGACGGGGGGCGAGGCCAACGTCCCGCTCGCCGTGCTCGGTCTCGCCGAGACCTTCGACACCACCTGCGGCCAGTACAACAACGCCTTCACCACTCGGCTCTCTGACTGAGGTCGGCGGCGTAATCGTGCACGACGCTCCGCGCGAGCGGGGTCGCCCCTGAAGGGGCGCGTCGCACGGCGGACGTCGCGGAAGTCGCCCTCTGCAGCATCGCGTTCCTCGGCGCCGGTACCTCCCGCACTGACGGAGGTACAGGCGGCGACTATCGGCTCGGCGCGAAATGGACCCGAACGTCCCGGACATGGGTCGGACGCCGGAGCCCGCCCCTCCGATATCCCCAGGGCCCGGCGCGGCCGGTTGGCCGCGCGGGGCGCCCGGGGTACCCCCCACAAAGGAAACGCATAAATGTTCAGCACGAAGCAGATCGCGGCCGCCTCGGGGCTACTTGGCAGCCTCGTCGTGACCTTTACCAGCGGCGCCCAGGCGTCTGCCGCGGGCGCCTGCCCTGTCGACAGTCAGGGCAACACCACCTGCGTCCAACGGACCATCGTGTCGCCCGAGGGTGAACGGTTCGTCATCCGCTCGGACAAGTGCACGCCGGTGCAGCCCTTGACGTTGCCCGTCGTCGGCCTTCTGAGCGGTGGGCAGACGCGGCTCGGGCCCGAGGTGACCTGTAACCCCAACTCGCCCAACACGACGCCGGCACCCGTCAACTCGGCACCCGAAAACAGTGACGAGGTTCCGGTGGGACTGGTGCGCCTGCTGGGCTGAGCCCCGGGCGGAACCTTCTGGCGCCTTCCTCACCTTTCAAGCAGCGGATGGCCGGACCGGGGTAACCGGGGCCGGTCATCCGCTGCTTCTGCGTCCGCGCGTCGGCGGGCAAACGGGTGACTGTCCCTCACCTCCCGTGACTCGACCCCGAGGCAGTGTCGTTTCAAGGGAGAGCGGTGAGCCCACGACCAGCAGCCTTACCAGCCGCCTCATCCCCCTTCGAGTCCGCGGCCGGGCGGACGGAGGGGTGCCTCGCAATAGGCCGACACGCACAAAAAGGACCCAAGATCCCAGATGGCTACGATGCGTGTGTATATGCTCACATTAAGTAGTCAAGCCAGGGCGTCACGCCCAGCTAAGAAAGGGTCAAACTATGCGCAAGTTTCAGCGGGCCGCGGTTGTAGCCGCAGCGGTCGCAGGGCTCTCCACCCTCGGCGCCGGCATCAGCTTCGCTCACGGCGGCGACGACGGTGGGATCACCGCGATTGCTTCCTCGCAAGCCAACGCCGTGGCCAACTGGGGCGGCCCGCAGGGTCACCCGCACGGTGGCCCCCAGGCGGCTCCGTGGTTCGCGCCGCAGAACGGTGTCAGCTACACGCCGCAGGGTCACCACGGGTAAAGAAGCGCCGAGGGCCCGATGCGCAAGTTTCAGCGGGCTGCGGTCGTAGCCGAAGCGGTAGCGGGGCGAGTGGCTCCGTACCCCACGCCACAGTGGGCCCCATAAGCCGTTTCGCAGGTTCCGCGCCGCAGCCCGCACGCTGGTCGGCCCAGCAATCAGTCGCCTTGCGGACCATCGCGTCGCGCATCGCCTCGGAGCGCCACAACAGGCGCATCGACGTCTGCCAGAACACGGTAGGCACCGTACGCAAGTCGCACGATCTGAATGTCCATGTCCTGGATCAGCTCGGGCGGCTCAACGGTGTGCTGGACAACACCCTCAACAGCAAGGCAGCCCGGGCGCAGCAACCCCACGAGGGTGCGCGCCCGGGCTGCATCAAATGCCGTCGCCGGACGCAGCTGAAGACGCGTCAGGCGCTGGATCCCGTTAGTCGGAAGTTTTCCACGGCTCGGGCGCACGCCGATCAACGGCCCTGGCGCCCGGGCCTCGATTGTAAGGAGCGCAGCACATGTTCAGTCGGCAGAAGATCGCAGCCGTCTCGGGGCTCCTCGGAAGTCTCGCCGTAATCTGCGTCGGCGCCGAGCAGGCGTACGCCCATGAACGCCCAGGCGACTGCAAGACCAACGTCGCCAAGGGCGAAACCATCTGCATTCGCAAGAGCGAGACCGTCCACACCGACAAGCACGGCAGGTTTGTCGTCAGGCAGACGCAGGAATGCGAGACGGTCAGCCAGCCGCCCTATCCGTTGCCCAACGACAACGCGCTGAGCAAAGGATCCAAGCACGTCGGGCCGATTCTGGAATGCTCCAACAAGGCGCCCCTGCCCAAGGGTTTCAAGCGACCTCACTTCACGTTCTGAGGCGCAATCGGCGAATGTCGGGCCGGGATCCGCTCCCGGTCCGACATTTTGGATTTCCGGGATGACGTTCGACCGGAACCATCCCGTTCCTCGGCGATATGGGCCAGGGATTCCCGGCGATATAAAAACCTCGGTGCCACGGCCCGTGGCCGCGGCACCGAGGAAGCTTCCGACTTACTTGCCTACGCTGTTGTCGCAGCCCATGCTCGAGCCCAGAGAGGTCTCCTGCGCGCCCGAGTTGCCCTCGCCGTTCAGCAGGTTGCCGCCCAGGCCGTTGAGGATGCCGACCTGACCGAGGACGTCGATGTTCTGGTCGTGCGACCTGCAGGTGGTGCTCTGATTGATCTTGAGGTCATTGCCGTGCTTGCCCGAGCCCAGGCCGCCCCCGCCATCGGCGTGGGCGGTGCCGACACTCAGGAGTCCGACGCTGCTGAGGGCAGCGACCAGGACGGCGGCCTTGCGGAGCTTGTGCATGTCATCTCCGGTGAAGTGAGGTGAGTGCGATCTGCGATAGATCGACTTCGTTCAATTACGGAGACTAATAAGAAATATCCCCACACCATCGTGCGGCGCGCCGAATTCGGGGAATCCTCACCACCTTGGCCGATGGTCGGGAAATACCGTGCCCCGTGAGTGAATCGCGTCATTGGCACCAGGCCCCGTCGGCTCGGCCGCCGCCAACAATGCCGACCTGCTTGTCATTTCGACACAGGCACAGAAGAAGGCCCCGGCGCCGCGCCTGGAGGCTTGGTGCCGGGGCCATTTTCCCGCTCTCGGCCGTCTATGCGACCGTCACGGGCTTAGAAGGCGCTGTTGTTGCAGCCCATGCTCGAACCGAGGTGGGTGTCCTGCGCGCCCGGGTTGCCCTCGCCGTTGAGCGCGTTGCCCAGCAGGCCGTTGAGCAGCCCGACCTGGCCGAGGACGTCGAGGTTCAGGTCGTGCGACTTGCAGTTGGAGCTCTGGTGGATGTCGAGCTTGCCACCCTTGCCGTGGCCGCCGCCGTCGTTGGCGTGGGCGGTGCCGGCGCTCAGGAGTCCGACGGTGCTGAGGGCAGCGACCAGGACGGCAGCCTTGCGAAGCTTTTGCATGTCATCTCCGGTGGAGTGAGGTGAACGCGATCTGTAACAGATCGACTTCGTACAGTGATGGGAGATTAGTACGAAATACCCGCAAAACGGACTGCGACGCGCCGGATCTCGCGATCTTGTCGCGGAAGCATCCTGAAGCCGCATCGCACAACGAACGGGCCCTTCGGGGGCGATCCATCCCCGAAGGGCCCGTGCTGGGCGTTGGTGTCCGGCCGTCCGGCTGCCCTAGCTTTGGGCGCTCGCGGCGGCGTTCGCCTGGCTGTTGGCCTGGGTGCAGTCGACACCCCGGGTCTCGGCGGCGGCGAGCAGGGCGACCGGGAGATTCGCATCGAGCAGGGACTGCGGGCTGCACTCCTGGTACGGACGGAAGAGGTTGTGCTGGTTCTGCCCCTGCGCCTGCGCCTGTGCCTGCCCCTGCCCCTGCGCCTGGGGCGGCTGCGAGGAGAGCTCCGGGCTGATCTGGGGGTTCAGTTGGGGGCTGACCTGGGGGCTGACCTCGGCGGGCCGCTGCGGCGCCGCCTGCTGCGGGGTCGACGAGCCGGAAGTCTGCACACTGGCCTGCGAGTTGGTCATCGAGGCGGCCTGGGCGTCCGGCTGCGTGGCGGGGGGCGGAACAGCACCGTTGTATGTAACGGGAGTGGCGCCGATGGCGGAACCGGCACCGATGGCGGACAGACCGCTGGCAGCTGCGACGACGAGCGCGACCTGTTGAAACTTGCGCATGGAACCCTCGGCCCTTCATTGACCTGTGTTTGGAACGTACTGAAATGCTGATGAGACCAGTGCAGTTGTTGCTGTTCTTGCTGCCTCGTGCGGCTGTGATGGACCATCGTTCTAGCCGAGTGGGGAACGAGAACAGTACGGGCCCAGTCACGGGAGCCGGGGTGTGGTCACCCATTTGCCACAGGGTGTGAACCATCAGCGGAACGCCGGTCAGCCGGGGCCACATCGGACGGGAACAAAGCCGTTAATCCGATCGATCGCAAACGGGTGACGGAGTTTTGGGTCCCGTGACCGAGCCGGAGGAAATGTCGTTGCCAACTGGGAGAGGGCAGCGATCACGAATCCAGCAGAGAGACTCTGTCGGCTCCGGCGTGAAGTCCACGTGACAGCCCAGGATTGCCCTGTTGGGGCGCAGTACGAACATCAGGCTGGGCGCACGCAGGGCTGCACTCAAATACAACGGATTTCCCTGCACAGGTATTGAAGGGCCGAGGGTTCCATGCGAAAGCTTCACAAGGCCGTGCTCGTCGCAGCAGCGGCCGGCGGTCTGTCCGCCATCGGCGCCGGCGTCAGCCATGCCGACTCTCCCGTCGGGTACAGCGGCGCTCCGGCGCCTGCGCCCGATTACCCGGCGCCCCAGGCGGCAGCGCCCGCACCCGTGTACCAGCAGCCTGCGCCCCAGGCGCCAGCGCCCGCACCCGTGTACCAGCAGCCTGCGCCCCAGGCGCCAGCGCCCGCACCCGTGTACCAGCAGCCTGCGCCCCAGGCGCCAGCGCCCGCACCCGCCCCGCAGTGGCAAGCACCCCAGGCGCCAGCCCCCGCACCCGCCCCGCAGCAGAGCGGTTACGCCTCCGCCTCGGCCGTGTCGAGTGGCACTGCACACGCCTCCGGCTCGCCGTACGCCGCGCAGCATGCCGCCCCTCAGCAGCAGCCGGCGCCGGTCCTGCCGCAGGCCGCCCCGCAGCCGGCGCCGCAGGTCAACCCGCAGACGTCGCCGCAGGTCATGCCGCAGGTAGCCCCGCAGGTCGCCCTGCCCCAGGCCTTCCAGCCGGAGCCCGCGCCGCGTGTCGCCCCGCAGGTGAACCCGCAGGTGAACCCGCAGGTGAACCCGATCATCAATCCGCTGCTCGCGCCCGGCGCACCGCAGGTATCCCCGGTCGGCCTCGGACAGGTCGCGGCGCCTCCGGTGGGCCAACTCGGTCTGCCCCGACTCGGCTGATGGCCTCCCCGCAGTTGTCCACCCTCCCAACTCGATCTGCTGCAGATCAGATCCGTTCGACCAATGGAGAAAGAATGCGCATGCTTCAGAAGGCCGTCATCGTGGGCGCCGTCCTCGGCGGTGTAGGTTCCTTCGGCGCCGGCACCGCCCTCGCACACGGCGAGGCGGGGGCACACGACGGTTTCGACGTCACGCAGGGCATCGAGTGTCGCTCGCACGACATGAACATCGACGTGCTCGGCAGCGTCGGCGCCCTCAACGGGGTGCTGGCCAACGCGCTCAACGGCGAGGGCAGCCCGGGTGCACAGCCCAACCACCTCGGTTCGGACATGGGCTGCAACAGCCAGGCGTTCTGAGCCAGCCGCGCTACACGCTCCTCCCTCAAGGCCCTCCCCTCTTCATGTTCTTTGCGGTCCTGCGAGAGGTCCGCTGACCTCCGGGCCCGGCATATGGCTGCTCCCCCGGCCGATCGGATGGCCTGGGGTGGTGTCACCGGGCCCGAGAGGTGCCGTGGAGACGTGATGAGAGGTTCGACTGCCGCCCGGCCAGGTCGCGGGCGGCAGGTCTATTTCCAACGCGGCTGGTGTGAGGTGGCCGCCTGGCCGAGAGCCCCTTGCCGGGAACGGGGTACGGTCCCCTAGGACTCGTCTGCGGGCACTTGCCCCAACCGCCCCGCCTTGAAGTCATCAAACGCCTGGGCCAGTTCGGCGTGGCTGTTCATCACGAACGGCCCGTAGTGCGCCATCGCCTGATCCATCTGCGGGCAGAAACGACCAAGTTTCAGCGGTTCAGGGAAGTCGCCTCCCGTCTTCCACCAGGTACTCGTAGAAGGAACGTACGGCCACCAGGCGTTGCTCGACAGTCGCGTTCGCCAGACCCATCTCCGGATGCAGCGGCGCCTTCGCTGATCGCTGGCAGGGCCGTTCGAGCATGTCCCCGATCCAGCCAGCGACCGTGTCAGTACCGGCCAGTACGGGATCAGCCACCGGCGGGCCTGTTGATGTTTGGCGAGCGTGGGGAACTTGCCCCACGGCATGGGGGCCATGGCGACAGGCCAGCCCCGCTCGGTTCCACATCAGGCGCTACCTGCTGCACGACTTCCTGCCGTACACCGCCGTGTACTACTACTTCTACTTCGGCAAGTGGCGCGATGACGGCACCGATCAGGCCATCCACGACCTGCTGCGCCGGCAGGTCCGCGAGTCGAGGGGCCGTCACGAGGACCCGTCCGCGATCGTGATGGACGCGCAGACGGTGCACGCCTCGGTCAACGAACCCAAGGAGACGACCGGGCTGGATCCGGGCAAGAGGAGGCCGGGCCGCAAGCGCCACCGATGTGCTCGGCCTGCTCATCGCCGTGATCGTGGTCGCCGCGAGCTCCACGACAACGCGATCGGAATCACGCTGCCGGACAAGCTGGCCGCGCCAAACCCGCCGGTGACCAAGGGCTGGGTGGATGCCGGGTTCAAGAACGCTGTCGTCGAGCACGGCCGGTCGCTGGGCATCACCCGCCAGACCGTCCTTGAGATCGTCGAGGACAGCGACCCCGGCCGCCCCGAGCCGCCTACCGGCAGATCCTCGCCCTGTTCGAGGACGACGAGCAGGGCCTGCGGGCCAAGGCCCTCTGCGAAGCCCTGGGCTCACAGAACGCCCACTGAGAATCGTCGAAGGGCCCCACCGCGAACGGTGGGGCCCTTCGATTCGTGCCCCGTGAGGCACTGGCGGAGGATACGAGATTCGAACTCGTGAGGGGTTGCCCCCAACACGCTTTCCAAATGTTCGTCTGGGGGTTCTGGGGTGTGCGGGAGCGTCCTGACCTGCGGTGGAACTGGGGGTGGTGGGGCTTCTGAACGGTCCCGGACGTATGTGAATGAGACCAGAACTGAGACCACGGATCAGCGTGTTCTGCCAGGTCAGTGGCCCGATGCTGCAGGCGGTCGTTGCCTGCTACGGCGAGGCTTGTCACCGTATCCCCGCGCGCTGCTTCAGCCGTATCCTCCCGGGGTGACAACAGCCGGGCATGCGTACGAGCTGGCGGAAGCACTGCTGAGTGAGAGCCTGCCGCGGAGGTGGGCGCACACGCAGGGGGTGGCCTCCTGCGCCGGGCGGCTCGCGCCCCTTGTGGGGAAAGGAGCTGAGACCCTGGAGGCGGCAGCCGTTCTGCACGACGTCGGGTACGCGCCGCCACGCGTCGACACCGGCTTCCACCCGCTTGACGGTGCGCGTCATCTGCGGACACTCGACGATGGCGTACTCCGCCTCGTGGCGAACCACTCCTTCGCCCTCCTGGAGGCCGAGGAGCGTGGGCTTCGCGCTGAGCTGGCCGACGAGTTCCCGCTACTCGACGATCCTCTGCTGGTGGACGCACTGGTGTACTGCGATATGACCACCACGCCGGACGGTGGGCGTACGACGTCCGAGGAGCGGGTGAGCGAGATTCTGGGCCGCTACGGCGCAGACAGCGTCGTCGGGCGGTTCATCCGCCGGGCCGCACCTGAGATCCACGCCAGCGTGGGACGGGTACGGTCGGCGGCGGACGAAGCGGGTCTCGCGCTCTGAGTGAGCACGAAGCGGCCCTCGCTACCCGGTCTCAAACTGGGCAGCGAGGGCCGCATTTTTGCGTTTCTGGGGTTTTGTTTCCTCGCCTGCCTGCCTTGCGACGCCCGGGCCAGCTGTAGCCCGGGCAGCACAGTGGAGCGGCTTGACGGGGTGGAAGTGAGGGGCGCCCAGGATGCGCCATTACGGCGGGACGCGCAGGGGGCGGTGCCGGCGCAGTCGGGTCCCCGCGAATGTGGCGAGCTCGGTCGCACCGAGAGTCTCACTTACAGCCCGTGGAGACAGCTCAGGAGCAGCGGCGTCCCATCTTCGCCGACCGCCGGTTGTCCCCCTTGGTGTCCCACCACTCTTCCAAAAGGCCACGCACGAGCTCAACGAGTTGGCGAAGACGCTCAGGATCAGGGGCAGACGAGGTGAGCACGTCCACAAAGGACTTGTCGTCCCACG
Source organism: Streptomyces sp. NBC_01381 (assembly GCF_026340305.1). Lineage (NCBI taxonomy): Bacteria > Bacillati > Actinomycetota > Actinomycetes > Kitasatosporales > Streptomycetaceae > Streptomyces > Streptomyces sp. NBC_01381. Next base: position 952,090 of record NZ_JAPEPI010000001.1, read on the forward strand.
GGAGTGTGAACACCCAGCATTCGTCGGCGTGACCCTTCCGCTCGATGATGAGCCGGTAGGTCAACGTGGCGCTGCGGTCCGGTTGGTGGTCTACCGTCAGGTCGGTGACGTTGAACCTGGTCGCGCCATCATCGGTGGTGTGTGAGCGAGCCAGGGCGCGCTCAGCCGGCGTGTGAGTCGCCATATGCACCTCTCACCTCGTCTACGAGTATCCCGTATTAGTCGCTAACAGCTGGCGGCGGCGAGGCTCGAGACCTGGTATGCGGTCCGCAGGTCGTTGCGACCAGCGGGCGTTCCGATCTTGGTGCGGAACTTCTCACGACTTGGGCACGAAGCGGTCCAGGTCGAGAACCCACCCCCGTTGAACTTGCCGGACCATATAGCGGCACTGATCTTCTTATTCATCGTGTTGTTCCAGCCGTGCCCCGCCTTGATGTGCTTCCAACCCCACGAGCTCTTGCCGCAGCGCAACGTGTACTTGGTAGGTCCACGGAAGTACGTGCGTACGATGTAGTTCTTACCGTGATGCCTGCAGGCGGTGTTGGGATCAACGGCCCTCACCGTCACGACCGGTCCGCTCGAAGAAGCAGCAGCGGATCCAGCTGTCGGAATGAGCAGAGCCGACGCAACGACGCCAGCGGTAAGCGCCGCCTTGACGTTGCGGGATGTGTTGCCGAGCAAAGAGTCCCCCTCTGTGGATGGCCTCCGTGGTCACGGGAGGCGTGATCGGCCTCGACTTCGAAACCGAGCGTGATCGGACCACGTCGCTCCGTACACCGTCAATCGAAATATGATCATTCAGGCCAAATATGCGGATAGGCGCTAGCCGACGGCGAGCCGTCTTGCGTCTCCGCCTATATGAAGGGCTGGGGCTTCGCCAGAAGTTCCTCCGGCGAGATCCCCTCCGCGAAGGTCGGACGGCTGCGCCGCGTCCCGGTCGAGGCGGTGAACGACATCCTCCAACGCCGCCTCACCCGTGAAGGCTTCGGCACCGCGGCTTGAGGGGACGTACAGCGACACTGACGAGTGGTGATCTCACGCATGGCTCCGACCGTTCATGGTCGGGGCCATGCGTGCTATCAGGAGGAGGTAAGGGCCTCTGACGAGATGGGTGCTGCGTGGACGTCTACCGAAGGCCATGGGCCGCGGCGAGATGGGGCTTTGAGGCCAGGAGCGCTTCGAGCTGGCTTTCAGGCCATAGCTCCACGTAGGGTGCGGCGCCGCTGTTGTTGTGCTGCTCTGCCCACTTCACAGCATCTGCAGAGAAGCGCCCGCTCGTCGCAGTGATCAGGATCCTGATCGCTGGCGGCTCCCATAGCTTCACCGCTGCCACCGTCTCGGAGACCGCCGGTAGGTTCACGGGCTTCTTCAACCAGTGCTTGGCCCGGACAATGACCCGTTCGGTGCGGGTGCCGCCGGTGCTGTCGCGGAGTACGCGTTCCATCGACAGGTCACGTCCGCGGTCCGCAGCCCGCGTATGCGAGAGCCACTGCACGTTCTGATGCTCAGGGAAACTCCGAAGCAGATCGAACAGCAGTCGTTCAAACCCGTCGGCATCCAGGCGGCGCCAAGCCAACGGGACAGCTGATTGGCTCAGGTTCTCTCCCGATGCACTTGCGTCTCCGACGGTTTGAGGGGGAGCCGTATCTGCAGAGGCGCTGGCCGTGGGTGAAGGCTTGGGGGGAGTCACTCGAACCTGCGGTGGTGCGTGCTGCGCCGTCTGCTGCTGAGGTTGCCAGTCAGATGTCGGGGCGCCGTGCTTATGAGTGGGGGGCCGCTGGGCTGGGCGGCGTCGATGCGCGCGATATCGCCGGATGCGCAACCGGAACCACGCAGGAACCACCCCGAAAAGGACCGTGAAGGTGATCACAGCCAAGAGGATGTCCAGCCATCTGGGTAGTGATGTTGGCTCGTTGCTTGTCCCGATGGCGAAAGCCGTCATGCAGGCCATGCCGACCGTCGTCCAGAATGCCCAGTCACGGTACAGAGGCTTGTCGTACAGCAGTAGCGCCGTATTGAGGTGCTTCCCCGGACGCGGTGGGGGGCCAGCCTCCCTGTTCATACATCTATGGTGCCCATGTGAAATGCGCCATGTGGAGCTGTTGCGGGTGATTCATGCAGTAAGTGACCCTCTGGTTGCAGTGCCGGACTGGCGGTCACCGAGCTGCAGCTTGGCTCCTCGTGAACGGACGGGGGCGAGGTGCTGAGGGCTGTGCTCGGGCAACGGCGCAACTGAGACCAAAAAAATGAGACCAGGCAACGACGAAGGTCCCGACCGGAAACCGGTCGGGACCTTCGTCTGCCCTGCTGGGCGAGTGCGGAGGATACGAGATTCGAACTCGTGAGGGGTTGCCCCCAACACGCTTTCCAAGCGTGCGCCCTAGGCCACTAGGCGAATCCTCCGCCGCAAACAATACAAGACGTTGGGGAGTGCTCGCGAACACGATCCCGAGGTCGACGTCGTGATCGTCCTCGGGGGCGATCACGGCCGGGACCGGCTTCGCTTCCAGGGCGGGGGATCGGCTACTGTGGGGGCCAGCCCCTCACGTGGCGCTATCTGACTGAACTCCCCCAGGGCCGGAAGGCAGCAAGGGTAGGTTGGCTCTGGCGGGTGCGTGGGGGGCGCTTTGCGTTGGGGCGGTCCGGGTTGTCAGTGGTCGCCTATAACCTCGTATGCGTGTCGTCTCTCGCGCTGTACCGCCGTTATCGCCCGGAGTCGTTCGCCGAGGTCATCGGGCAGGAGCATGTAACCGACCCGCTGCAGCAGGCGCTGCGAAACAACCGGGTCAATCACGCCTACCTGTTCAGTGGCCCGCGCGGCTGCGGCAAGACGACGAGCGCGCGCATCCTGGCCCGCTGCCTCAACTGTGAGCAAGGTCCCACGCCCACGCCCTGCGGCGAGTGCCAGTCCTGCCAGGACCTGGCGCGGAACGGCCCGGGGTCGATCGACGTCATCGAGATCGACGCGGCTTCCCACGGAGGCGTCGACGACGCCCGTGACCTGCGGGAGAAGGCCTTCTTCGGCCCGGCGTCCAGTCGGTACAAGATCTACATCATCGACGAGGCGCACATGGTCACCTCGGCGGGCTTCAACGCCCTGCTGAAGGTGGTCGAGGAGCCGCCGGAGCACCTCAAGTTCATCTTCGCGACCACCGAGCCCGAGAAGGTCATCGGCACGATCCGGTCGCGTACGCACCACTACCCCTTCCGCCTCGTGCCCCCCGGGACCCTGCGGGAGTATCTGGCGGAGGTCTGCGGCCGCGAGCAGGTGGCCATCGAGGACGGTGTGCTTCCGCTGGTCGTCCGCGCCGGTGCAGGTTCCGTGCGTGACTCGATGTCCGTCATGGACCAGCTGCTCGCCAGCGCGGCGGCCGACGGTGTGACGTATGCCATGGCGACGTCCCTCCTCGGGTACACCGACGGGTCGCTGCTCGACTCCGTGGTCGAGGCGTTCGCGTCCGGGGACGGTGCGGCGGCCTTCGAGGTCGTCGACCGCGTCATCGAGGGCGGCAACGACCCGCGGCGCTTCGTCGCCGACCTCCTGGAGCGGCTGCGCGACCTGGTGATCCTCGCGGCCGTGCCGGACGCCGCCGAGAAGGGGCTCATCGACGCCCCCGCCGACGTCGTCGAGCGGATGCAGGCCCAGGCGGGCGTCTTCGGAGGCGCCGAACTGAGCCGTGCCGCGGACCTTGTGAACGAAGGGCTCACGGAGATGCGGGGGGCGACCTCGCCCCGGCTGCAGCTCGAACTGATCTGCGCGCGCGTGCTGCTTCCGGCGGCGTACGACGACGAGCGTTCCGTCATGGCCCGGCTTGACCGTCTTGAGCGCGGCGGCAACTTCATGGCGGGCGGCGGCCAGGGTGCCGCTCCCGCCATGGCGTACGTTCCGGGGCCCGAGGCCCATGCGGGGATGCAGCCGCAGCCGGGCGGCGGGGCGCCGGTGGCTCCGGTGCCTCCGGGTGGCGGACCTGCCGCCGCGCGTGCGGCGGTACGGGGGCCGGGGGCGCCGCAGGGCGACCAGGCACCGGCGGCTCCGCCTGCCCCTGCTGCTCCCGCGGCACCTGTCGCTCCTGAGCCTGCCGCCCCTGCTCCGGCGGGGGAGCGGCGGCCCGGTGGCTGGCCGACGGCTTCGGCGCCGGGCAGCGGTCCGGCGGCTCCCGCTGCTGCCCCTGCTCCCGCTCCCGCTGAGGCGGCCCCGCGGCCGGGCGGCTGGCCCACTGCGGCCCCCGCGGGGAGCGGAGCCCCGGCCCCGCAGGCCCCCGCACCGACGCCGTCCCCGGCACCAGCGGCCGCGCCGGCACCCGTGGCTGCCCAGGCGCCGCCCGCGGGCGGCCCCGACCCGCGCAGCCTGTGGCCGAACATCCTGGAGGCGGTGAAGAACCGCCGCCGGTTCACCTGGATCCTGCTGAGCCAGAACGCCCAGGTGGCGGGGTTCGACGGGACGACGCTCCAGATCGGCTTCGTCAACGCGGGAGCGCGGGACAACTTCGCGAGCAGCGGCAGCGAGGACGTGCTGCGGCAGGCGCTGTCCGAGCAGTTCGGCGTGCAGTGGAAGGTCGAGGCGATCGTCGACCCCTCCGGCGGCTCGGCCCCGCCCCCGGCGGCGGTCAACTTCGGGGGAAGCGCCCCCGCGCCCCCGCGCCCCGCCCCCCAGCACCAGCCGACACCCCCTCCGGCAGCGGCCCCGCAGCCCCCGTCCCGGCCGGCACCGGCCCCGACCCCCGCCCCGGCGCCACAGCCCCGCCCGGCCACCCCGGACCACGTCTCTCCGGAGGACGACACCCCCGCCGACGACGACCCCGACCTGGTCGAATCGGCCCTCTCCGGCCACGACCTGATCGTCCGCGAACTGGGCGCAACAATCGTCGAGGAATACACGAACGAGCCGTGAGCCGCCGGGGCCTGATCTGCAGGGGCCCTGAGCAGCCGAGCCCTGAGCCGCCGCCCATCACGCCGCTCCGCGCCGGGCTTTTCCCGCCCGCCCGGTGCAGGGCTGGGGGCTGTGGGCGTCGCCTGCCCGCGCAGGCTGTGCGGCCGCTCCGCGCCGGGCCTTTCCCGTCCGCCCACCCGTTCACCCCGCAGCGCGCGGTCAGACGGCCGCCGCCGGCTCCCCGCCCCTCGCTGCAGGGCAATCGGGTGGGTGGGCGGGAAACATCCGCCGCGGAGCGGCGGCTCAGTCCGGACACGGCCCGCACCCGAGTACCGGCCAGCCCCCCGGCAGGGGACCCTCAGCTCTGGCGGAATGCAGAACCCTCCCCGCAGGGGGGGACAAAGCACCCCCAGTTCTGGAGGAACGTACGACTCCGCCCCAGGGCCCGCCTCGGCCTCCCGCACAATCGTGAGCCCCGCGGCGGATAGGCTGACCACCGTGAAGGTCCTAGTCATCGGCAGTGGTGCCCGCGAACACGCCCTGTGCCGCTCTCTGTCCCTCGACCCCGACATCTCCGCCCTGCACTGCGCCCCCGGCAACGCCGGCATCGCGGACGTGGCCGAGCTGCACCCGGTCGACGCCCTCGACGGCACCGCGGTGGCCGCCCTGGCCACCCGCCTCGGCGCCGAGCTGGTCGTGGTGGGCCCGGAGGCCCCCCTCGTCGCGGGGGTCGCCGATGCCGTACGCAGCGCCGGAATCCCCTGCTTCGGGCCCTCCGAGGAGGCCGCCCAGCTGGAGGGCTCCAAGGCCTTCGCCAAGGAGGTGATGGCGGGCGCAGGCGTGCCCACCGCCCGCTCCTACGTCTGCACCACCCCCGAGGAGATCGACGAAGCCCTCGACGCCTTCGGCGCTCCGTACGTCGTCAAGGACGACGGCCTCGCCGCAGGGAAGGGCGTCGTCGTCACCGGCGACATCGAGGCGGCCCGCGAGCACGCCCTCGCCTGCGACCGCGTGGTCATCGAGGAGTTCCTCGACGGACCCGAAGTCTCCCTTTTCGCCATCACCGACGGCGTCACCGTCGTCCCGCTCCAGCCCGCCCAGGACTTCAAGCGCGCGCTTGACGGGGACGCGGGCCCGAACACGGGTGGCATGGGTGCGTACTCGCCCCTCCCCTGGGCCGACCCGAAGCTGGTCGACGAGGTCATGGAGAGCGTGCTCCAGCCGACCGTCGACGAGCTGCGCCGCCGGGGCACCCCCTTCTCCGGGCTGCTCTACGCGGGCCTGGCGATCACCACGCGCGGCGTACGTGTCATCGAGTTCAACGCCCGCTTCGGCGACCCCGAGACGCAGGTCGTCCTCGCCCGTCTGAAGACCCCGCTGGCCGGAGTTCTGCTCGCCGCGGCCAACGGCACCCTCGTCGACCTGCCCCCGCTGCGCTGGAGCGACGACGCCGCGGTCACCGTCGTCATGGCCTCGCACAACTACCCGGACACGCCGCGCACCGGTGACCCCATCGAGGGACTCGGCGACGTCGTGGCGCAGGATGCACCGGACGCGTACGTCCTGCATGCCGGGACGAAGCACGACGGCGACGCGGTCGTCAGCGCGGGCGGCCGTGTGCTGTCCGTGACGGCCACGGGCGCGGACCTGACCGAGGCGCGCGAGCGCGCGTACACGGCGCTGTCCCGCATCCGCCTCGACGGCTCCCAGCACCGCACCGACATCGCGGCGAAGGCGGCGGCGGAGGCGTAACCAAGGTCGCCCACGCGCCACCCGCGAACAGCTCACAGGCCCCGGATCCGCCACTCGATCCGGGGCCTGAGCGTCATCCACCTTTACCCAAAGCCATTCCATCGAGTGACCGCTGGCCCATCCGGCTGACGATGCCCGGCACCCCAACTAGGGTGCGGCGCAAGCGGTTCAGGTGCCCATAGCCAAACAGACCACCGGCATTGCGATGTCAGTGGCGGGTGCCACAGTGGGGGAGTGAGCAAATCCATCGGCGGCTGCCGTCCGCCCCTCGGCACCGGTCCCCACCGGCGGCGGGGCAGCAGGCGGACCAGGCAGCAGGGGGTGACGTAGGTCGTGTCAGGTACGGGTGTGGAGGTGGGCGTGCAGTCCGCGCGTTCCCAGGCGCTCGCCGTGCTGCGCATCCGCAGCAGGGCCCTTGCCGTCGCACTGCTGCCCGCGGCCGTCGCCGTCGTGCTGCTCGCGGGCGGGGCCACGGGCCATGTCATCGGCGGGAGTTGGGACGTGGTGCGCGGCATCGTGACGGCCGTCGCCGCCGTCGTGCTGCTCGCCGCGGCGGGCATCGCGCTCGTCGTCGCCCGCGCCAGGCCCGCCGTCAGCCCGACGGTCCCGATCACCGAGAGCTCGGCCCCCGATCTGTACCGCCTGGTGCGGGATCTGGCCGACCGCCTGGACGTCCCGGCACCATCGGCGATAGCGCTCACTCCCGACTGCGACAGCTGGCTCGAGGACCGCACCCACCCCGCGCACGGACCGCCCGCGGAGGCCTCGCCCCCGTCGGTCGCCGAGAGCAACGGCGTACGGGACGGCCGCCCCGCCCCGCGCCGCCAGTCCCCCGCGGCCCCGGTGCTCGTCATCGGGTCGCCGTTCCTGTGGTGGATGCGGGTCGGTGAGCTGCGCGCGGTCCTCGCCCCGGTCGTGGCCGGTACGGGACCCTCGGCGCACCCCGACATAGCCGCGGCCCGGCGCTTCGTGCGCGGGCTCGACGCGGCGGTCGCGGTCACCTCCGCACCCGGCCGCGGCCCGCTCACGCGCACGGTCCTCGGCGGTGTCGGCTGGGTGGCCCGGCTGCTCCTGCGCAGCTGCCGGGGGCACGCGGGCGAGATGGAGCGTGGCGTCGCGGCAGCGGCCGCCGAGCGCGCCCAGGCCGTGGACTACGGAGTGCGGATCGTCGCCCAGGAGCAGGTCGGCCTGGCGTACGCAGGGTGGGACCGCCTCCTGACCAAGGTCGCGCTGCCCGCCTGGCGGATGGGCCGCTGGCCGTCACGGCTCGACGCGGGCGTGGTCTCCGCCCTCACTGAGCTGTCCCGCAGGGACCGCCTGGCCGAGGGCTTCGCGTCCCGCCTGGGCGAGCGCCCCGCCTGCGATCTCCTGGAGGAGCCGGGCTCGGTGGACGAGGCGGCTTCCCTCCTTGCCGCCCGCCTCTTCCACGGCGGGCCCGCCGAGCCGGGTCCTGGCTGGGCGCCGGTGGCCTGGCAGGAGTATCCGGACGAGGTCGTCGACCGCAAATGGCGTACGGACGCCGCCCGCCTCCACCGGGTCCTCGACTCCCTGGGCGTGGGCCACGCCACGGACCCGACGGCCCGCGACGCCAAGGGCCCCACCCTGGGCCGGGTCCTCGACCACCTGACGGCGCCGGACACCGAGGCCACGGAGTCTGCCGCGGCCCCGCCCGCCCTGGACCCATCAGTCAACCCGGCATCCGCCGACCCCGCGGACGACATCGCTCTCGCCCCCGACGACGAAGTGGCCCCCGAAAGCCCCGGCGGGCTCCTGGCCGCAGGGCTCACCGCCGAGCTGTCCCGCGAGGAAGCCGCGGCCCCGCCACGCCCCGCCCCGGCGGGACAGGGCCCGGACGACGCGCTGTGGGACGACGGCATGTTGCCGCTGTTCCCGCTCCAACCGGTGCGCACGGGCCGGGAGTTGCTCGCCGACCACGTGACCGCGCTGGTCTGCTGTGCGGCCGTGGACACGGCGGGTGCGGCACCCGGACTCGACTGGCTGGACGGCCCGTCCCTGCTGGTGGACGGCGAGCGGGCGGCGGACCTGACGCCGCACGTCCTGAGCCTGGTGGAGGACGGCGATCCGACCCCCCTGAAGGGCTGGCTCGCCCGGCTCGGCGTCCGCCCGGAGAAGCCGGTGCGGCTCGTCTGAGCCGAGTACAAGCACCGGCCCGAGCACGACCCCGGCTTGGCCCCGGCCCGAGCCCGGGCCCGCCCCGGCGACCCCGTAGCAGTCCCCCACCCCACCGGAAGGATCTCTTCCGTTCTCGTCGATTAGCGACGAACGGTGACGGAGTGCGTGCGTAATGTGATGTGCTGGGACCGACCGCCGGACCGGACATGTCAGAGGCAACACCGCACGGGGGCAACGGACGGCACAGCGCAGCGCAATCCCGGGGGAGTGAGGGAGGGGTACACACATGGGGCCGGAGCAGATCCGCAGGTGGGAATCGGGCGCACTGGCGCACGCCGTGACCGACCCCTTCGGCCAGGGCCCGCTCCCCTGGCTCCGGGGCGCCGAGCACTACTTCGACGACACGGGCCAGGTCGTCCCCTGGTACCTCGACCACGCCCCGGCCCCCGGCGCGCGCAACATCCCCGCACCCCACACCCGTACCAACGGGCCCCGCACGGCAGACGACGTACACGGCCAGATCAAGGGCTTCACCTCCACCGGCGCCGCGGCCCCGGGCGAGGCGATCGACTTCCACGTGACGGTGGACCCGCCCCAGCAGTTCAGCGTCGACATCTACCGCATCGGGCACTACGGCGGGGACGGGGCATCGAAGATCACCACGAGCCCGCGCCTCTCCGGCATCGTCCAGCCGCCCCCGCTCACCGCCGACCGCACGGTCTCCTGCCACCACTGGTGGCTCTCCTGGCGTCTGCAGATCCCGAGTTACTGGAACATCGGGGCGTACGTGGCGGTCCTCACCACCGTCGGCGGCTACCGCTCGCACGTCCCCTTCACGGTCCGCGACAGCCACCCGGCCGATCTGCTGCTCCTGCTCCCGGACATCACCTGGCAGGCGTACAACCTCTATCCGGAGGACGGCCGCACGGGCGCGAGCCTCTATCACGCGTGGGACGAGAAGGGCCGGCTCCTCGGCGAGAGCGAGGCCGCGCACACGGTCTCCTTCGACCGCCCGTACGCGGGGGCGGGCCTGCCCCTGCACGTGGGCCATGCCTACGACTTCATCCGCTGGGCCGAGCGGTACGGCTACGACCTCGCGTACGCCGACACCCGCGACCTGCACGCGGGCCGCATCGACCCGACCCGCTACCGAGGCCTGGTCTTCCCGGGCCACGACGAGTACTGGTCGTCGAACATGCGCCGCACCACGGAGCTGGCCCGCGAGCACGGCACATCCCTCGTCTTCCTCTCCGCCAACACCATGTACTGGCAAGTCGAGTTGGGCCCTTCCCCGTCCGGCGTCGAGAACCGCCTGCTCACCTGCCGCAAGCGCCACGGCCCCGGCAGGCCCGCCCTCTGGCGCGAGCAGGACAAGGCGGAGCAGGAGCTCCTCGGCATCCAGTACGCGGGCCGCGTCCCGGACCCCGCCCCCCTCGTCGTACGCAATGCCGACCACTGGTTGTGGGAGGCGACGGGCGCGCACGAGGGCGACGAGATCGGGGGTCTGGTCGCGGGCGAGGCGGACCGCTACTTCCCGCGCACCGCCCTGCCCGAGCATCAGGGCCGCATCCTCCTGGCCCACTCCCCGTACGAGGACAGCGAGGGCGTCACCCGCCACCAGGAGTCGTCCCTCTACCGCGCCCCGTCCGGCGCCCTGGTCTTCGCGTCCGGCACCTTCGCCTGGTCCCCGGCGCTCGACCGCCCCGGCCATGTGGACACCCGCGTCCAGCGCGCCACGGCCAACCTCCTGGACCGCATCTGCAAACGGGACTGAAAGCCGATCGACGCCCACCGGCATCCCCTGGCCAAAAGCTGTCTCCCCATACGGGAGAATCGAGAGCACTTGGCCAGAACCACGGGGAGGAACCGTGTCCGGATTCGTAGAAAAGCCCGAGCCTGTCGAGGTCCCGGGCTTGGTGCATGTGCACACCGGCAAGGTGCGCGACCTGTACCAGAACGAGGCGGGCGACCTCGTGATGGTCGCGAGCGACCGCATGTCCGCCTACGACTGGGTGCTGCCCACGGAGATCCCCGACAAGGGCAGGGTCCTCACGCAGCTCTCCCTGTGGTGGTTCGATCAGCTCGCCGATCTCATCCCCAACCACGTCATCTCCACCGACGTCCCGGCCGGCGCCCCCGACGACTGGGAGGGCCGCACCACGGTCTGCAAGTCCCTGCAGATGGTTCCGGTCGAGTGCGTGGCCCGCGGCTATCTGACGGGCTCGGGCCTGGTCGAGTACGACGCATCGCGCACCGTCTGCGGTCTCGCGCTGCCCGACGGCCTGAGCGACGGCTCCGAGCTGCCCGCGCCGATCTTCACGCCCGCCACGAAGGCGGAGGTCGGCGAGCACGACGAGAACGTGAGTTACGAGGAAGTGGCGCGCCAGGTGGGCGCGGACACGGCGGTCCAGCTCCGCCAGGCGACCCTCGCGGTGTACGGCCGGGCCCGTGACATCGCCCGCGAGCGAGGCGTCATCCTCGCGGACACGAAGTTCGAGTTCGGCTTCGAGGGCGAGAAGTTGATCATCGCGGACGAGGTCCTCACCCCGGACTCGTCCCGCTTCTGGCCCGCGGACGAGTGGCAGCCGGGCCGCGCCCAGCCGTCGTTCGACAAGCAGTTCGTCCGCGACTGGCTGACCTCGCCGGCCTCCGGCTGGGACCGCAAGAGCGAGCAGCCGCCGCCCCCGCTCCCGCAGGACGTGGTGGACGCGACGCGCGCCAAGTACATCGAGGCGTACGAGCGTCTGACGGGCACGGCCTGGTAGTCGGCGTACGAAGAAGGCCCCGGTCGATTGACCGGGGCCTTTCATCTGGAGCGGACGACCAGGTTCGAACTGGCGACCTCAACCTTGGCAAGGTTGCGCTCTACCAACTGAGCTACGTCCGCACTGCGCCGAAGCGCGAAGCCAACTATACCCAACCTCGCTCGCGTGCGAGACGCACCGCGGCATGACGATTCTCCGCCCCGATCTTGGTGGCGGCGGACGAGAGGTAGTTCCGGACGGTCCCCTGGGACAGCGCGGCCCGCTCGGCGATCTCCGCGACGGGCGCCCCGTCGGCGGCGAGTTCGAGCACTTCGGCCTCGCGGACGGTCAGCGGGGAGTCCCCCGCGGAGATCGCGTCGGCGGCCAACTCCGGGTCCACGTAGCGGTTTCCGGCGTGCACGGTGCGGATGATCTCGGCGAGCCGCTGCGCGCTGACTGTCTTCGGCACAAAGCCCCGCACCCCCACCGCGAGCGCCCGCTTGAGATGCCCCGGTCTGCCATGACTCGTCACGATCATGGTGCGGCAGTACGGCAGTTCATCGCGCAGCGATGTGGCGACACTCACACCGTCGGCGCCCGGCATCTGCAGATCGAGCACGGCGACATCGGGCTGATGGGCCCGGGCCATGGCGAGCGCCTCGGGCCCGGTGGCGGCCTCGGCGACCACCACAAGATCGTCCTCGAGCCCCAGCAGGGCGGCAAGCGCCCCCCGGATCAGATGCTCGTCATCGGCGAGCAGCACGCGAACGGTCACCGGACAGCCTCCGTCTGCTCGGGCCGCCCTTGCTGTGGGCAGGCGTTCCGCACGGCGAGTGGGGTCTCCCCTGCTCGAGCGGAGTCGAGAGCTTGGGGAAGGGTGGGCACAGCTTCAGCCTCCGGTTCCGACGAACCAGCCAGAGGAACCTCCGCAGAAAGACGGAACTTCCCCCCGCCGGACGCGAAGTCCAGCACCCCGTCCACGACAGCCAACCGCTCCCGCAGCCCCGCGAGCCCGGACCCCGCCCCGGAGGGGACAACATCCGGCACCCCATCGTTGGAGACGTCAAGCACAGCCCGCTCAGGCCCGACCCGCAGGGTCACCGCACAGTGCCGCGCGTCACCGTGGCGGAGCACATTCGTCGCCGCCTCCCGAACAACCCACCCGAAGGCGGACTGCACCGCAGCAGGCAACCCCGCAGGGGATCCCACCACCCGGCAATCGATGCCCGCGGCTTCAAGCACCCCCTGCGCACCGGAGAGTTCGACCGCCAGATCGACCTCCCGATACCCCCGCACCACCTCCCGCACCTCCCGCTGCGACTCCCGCGCGATCCGCTGCACCTCGACCATCTGATCGACCGCCTCGGCCCGCCCCCGCCGCGCGAGCTGCACCGCGAGCTCGCTCTTCAGCGCGATGACGGCGAGATTGCGCCCCATCACGTCGTGCAGGTCACGCCCGAAGCGCAGCCGCTCCTCGGCGACGGCCAGCCTTGCCTGTACGTCGCGGGTGTTGTGCAGCTCGTACATCACTCTGAGCACCCAGGCCGAGCAGCGCACGGAGTAGGCCAGCGCGCAGCCGGCGTACGCGACCGTGAAGAAGGTGGGGACCACGAGCTGGACGCCCCCGCCGATCAGCCAGACCCCCGTGCACACCGCGGCCGTCGCGAGCGACTGCACGAGGAAGCTGAACCGCAATGGGGCCAACAGGCAGTACGCGGTGAGGAACGGCATCCCCGCAGCGGCCAGAGCGACGCTGAGCTGGGGGAACTCCTTGGGTCCTGTGATGGCCGCCAGGGCGAGGACGCCCGAGAAGGTCAGCACCATGAGGCCCGCCCCGACGGCGATCCACCGCCGGGGCGCGGGGTCACCGTCGAGGTACTCGTCGAGCCCCGCCCCGAGCAGCTTCGTGGACCAGACGCCCTGGGCGGCCGCGGCCACGGCGACGGCGCAGATCAGCACCCAGGGCACGTCGGAGTGGCGCACCGGCCGGGTCACCGAGAGGGCGATCACCAGGGGTACGGAGACCCAGACCAGGATGTGTACGGACGCGCGTGTGTAGTAGTCGACCTTGTCGAGGCCGCTGCGCCGGCGCCACTTCCGTATCCGTCCGAACACCGTGCCGCTCCTCGCGTCAGCGCCGCGGTTCCCAGCGGAACCACCGTCGTACAGCAAACACCGAGACCACGGTCCAGGCCACCGCCGTGGCGACGGCGCCCAGCGCCTCGTACCCGGAGAGATTCCCGGTCCAGCCGCCCCGCACCAGCGTGATCACCGGACTCAACGGCAGCAGCTCGCAGACCGAGGCCAGCTTGTCGGGCATGACCTCGAAGGGGACGAAGAGACCCGAGCCGAACATCGACCCGAACGCCAGCGGCGCGGACAGCACCTGCGCCGACTCCACGGACCTGCTGAGACTGGCGGTGACCGCGGCGAGGGCGGCGAACATCACCAGGCCGAGCAGTACGCCGATGACAGCGAGATGGGGCGCGCTCGGCGCCCCCGCGTCGAGCAGCGCGACACAGCCGGCCGCCAGGACGACGGCCTGCGTCAGGCCGATGCTGACCGAGGGCAGCGCGGCCCCCGCGAGGATCTCCGCGTCCCGCAGCTCCCCGGTACGCAGCCGCTTGAGCACGAGTTCCTCGCGGCGGGCCGCGAAGACGGTGGTCAGCGACGTGTAGACGGCGAAGAGCACGGAGACGCCGATGGCGCTGGGCACGACGACGGACCCGACCGAGAGGCCGGTGCCCTTCAGGTCCATGCCGTCCGCGGCCTGGTGCAGGCTGAACGGCATCACGAGCGGCACGAACAGCGCCGCGAACAAGGTGCCCTTGGTGCGCCCGAGCAACGTCAGCTCGGCCCGCGCGAGCGCCCGCATCCGCCGCGCGGGGGTCGTCAAAGCGGTGGTCCCGCTCACCGTCACCGCACTCATGCCACCGTCTCCTTCTCCGCCACACCCGAACCTGAACCCGAACCCGCACCCGAGCCACCCTCGGCATCCCGCGCGATCCGCAGGAACGCCTCCTCCAGCGATGCCGCCCGCACATCGAGCCCCCGCAGCTCCACCTGGGCGTCCCGCGCCCACACAAGGAGCCCCGTGGCGGCCCGCTGCAGCTCGTGCGTCCGCAGCCGGACCCGCCCGCCGGTCACCTCGTGCCCGCTCACGCCGAGCTCGCCGAGCGGCGGCAGATCCCCGACGAAGTACCCGTCGGGCAGTTCGAAGGAGACGTGCGACGGCTGCGCGGCCACCACGTCGGCGACGCGTCCCTCGGCCGCGATCCGCCCCTCGTGCAGGATCGCGAGCCGGTCGGCGAGGTTCTCGGCCTCTTCGAGGTAGTGCGTGGTGAGCAGCACGGTCGTGCCGTTGTCGCGCAGGGCCCGCACCAACTCCCAGGTCTCGCGGCGCCCTTCGGCGTCGAGCCCGGTCGTGGGTTCGTCGAGGAAGAGCACCTCGGGCTGCCCGATGAGCGCCGTCGCCAGATCGAGCCGCCGCTTCTCACCCCCGGACAGCATCTTCACGCGGACGCCGGACCGCTTGCCGAGCCCCACGATCGCCAGGGCCTCATCGGCCGGCCGCGCCCCACTGGTGCACCCCGCCCACATCCGTACGGTCTCCCCGACCGTCAGCTCGGAGGGAAAGCCGCCCTCCTGGAGCATCACGCCGATCCGGTGCCGCACGGCGCTGCGCTCGGAGTAGGGGTCGTGCCCGAGTACGCGCACCCGCCCTCCGGCGGGTGCGGCGAGCCCTTCGAGGAGTTCGACGGTGGAGGTCTTGCCGGCCCCGTTGGTCCCGAGCAGCGCGAAGAGCTCACCGCGTCCGACGGAGAACGACACCCCCCGGACCGCCTCGAAACCGCCCCCGTACACGCGCCGAAGATCGGTCACGTCGATCACTTGGTCAGTCTTGGTCATGAGAAGAGCGTCCCCCGGCCCCGCGCGCCGGAGCAGTGCGCGCTGTCACCGGCTCACATGACAAATGTCAGAAGCCCGGCAGCCCTGAGACACGAAGAAGGCCCCGGTCGCGATGACCGGGGCCTTCTTCAATGGAGCGAACGACGAGGTTCGAACTCGCGACCTCAACCTTGGCAAGGTTGCGCTCTACCAACTGAGCTACGTTCGCATTGCCTCCGACCAGCTCTCACTGATCGGTGCGAGCACCAGCCTACCGCACCCAGAAGGGCGCCTGATCGGCGATGCAGAGCGGGTGACAGGAATTGCACACTGCGCCTTCCCCCTGGAAGGGGGATGTTCTACTACTGAACTACACCCGCAAGACTCCGTGTGGTTCGGCCTTTCGGCCTTGCCCCTCGGCGTGCTCCAGACTTTAGCCGACCGGCGGGGGTGCAGGTCAAGTCGGTTGCCGAGGGGCCCTCCTGGCCGGCTGTCCGTCCAGGTCGGCGCGGCCGCGGGCCAAGGCTCAGTTGGCCGCCTCGAACGCCTCGTAGACCTTCTTCGGGATGCGGCCGCGCGGCGGCACGTCCATCTGGTTCGAGCGCGCCCAGGCGCGGACGGCCGCCGGGTTCGCGGCCACCGTCGTGTGCCGGAAGGCCTTGCCGGACTTGGACTGCTTGCGGGCTGCGTCGAGGAACGGGGCGAGCGCCGTGCGCAGTTTCTTGGCATTGGTTTGATTGAGGTCGATCTCGTACGACTTGCCGTCAAGACCGAAAGCGATGGTTTCCGCCGCTTCCCCGCCGTCGATGTCGTCAGAGAGAGTGACCACGACACGCTGCGCCACGAATATCGGTCCCTTCGTGCGGCCTCGCCGCGTTGACGTGCGGTGATGCCGACTGTCCGGCTGTTAGGGGCACTGTTATGTGCAAAGCATCGGCTAATGCCATTTCCTTTGTACAGTGCCCGGCATTGCATTGTGAAGCCCGACTAAATCCCCCCGCGTGTCCGGGAGCAATGCCGATGCGTGATCTTTTCCTGGATTTTTCGCGAAGGTGCCCCGTTCGATACGTGGATGAGTGTGGGAACGTGACCGTCCTCACGTAGGTTTCTACGAATCTACGCGAGTAGAATTTTTGTGCAGGTAGTCTGAAGGGACCGCTCAGCCAGCACCACACACCGGGAGTGCCAGTGGCACGCGTCGTAGTCGACGTCATGCTCAAGCCGGAGATCCTCGACCCCCAGGGCCAGGCGGTGCAGCGTGCACTGCCGCGCCTCGGATTCAAGGGGATCGCCGACGTACGTCAGGGAAAGCGCTTCGAACTCGAGGTGGACGGGCCCGTCGATGACGCAGCCCTCGCCCGTATCCACGAGATGGCGGAAACCTTCCTCGCCAACACCGTGATCGAAGACTTCTTCGTAAAGGTGGAGGAAGAGAAGTGACTGCTCGAATCGGAGTCGTCACTTTCCCCGGAACCCTCGACGACCGCGACACCCAGCGCGCCGTCCGGGTCGCCGGCGCCGAAGCCGTGCCGCTCTGGCACCGGGACAAGGACCTCAAGCAGGTCGACGCCGTGGTGCTCCCCGGCGGATTCTCGTACGGCGACTATCTGCGGGCCGGGGCCATTTCACGGTTTTCGCCCGTCATGGAGTCGGTCATCGAGCAGGCAAAGGCCGGGATGCCGGTCCTCGGCATCTGCAACGGCTTCCAGGTGCTCACCGAGTCTCACCTGCTCCCCGGCGCGATGCTGAAGAACAACCACCTGCACTTCATCTGCCGCGACCAGAAGCTGCGCGTGGAGACGGCCGACACCGCCTGGACCGCCGACTATGACGCCGGCCAGGAGATCTCCGTACCGCTGAAGAACATCGACGGACGGTACGTCGCCGATGAGCGGACCCTGGACATGCTCGAGGCCGAGGGGCGGGTCGTCTTCCGCTACCTCGACGTGAACCCGAACGGTTCGCTGCGGGACATCGCCGGTGTCTCCAACGCCGCGGGCAACGTCGTCGGCCTCATGCCGCACCCCGAGCACGCGGTCGAGCCGCTGATCGGGACCGGCCGCACCGACGGCCTGGGATTCTTCACCTCGATCCTGAAGAAGCTGGTCAACGTCTGATGACTCTGGACACCGTCAAGCACGCCGCCGAGACCCCCGAGGTCAAGCTGCCCTGGGCCGAACTGGGCCTGAAGGAAGACGAGTACGCGCGCGTACGCGAGATCCTGGGCCGCCGCCCCACCGGCGCCGAGCTCGCCATGTACTCCGTCATGTGGTCCGAGCACTGCTCGTACAAGAGCAGCAAGGTGCACCTGCGCCAGTTCGGCGAGAAGGCCCCCGAGAACGACGCGATGCTCGTCGGCATCGGTGAGAACGCGGGCGTCGTCGACGTCGGCAACGGCTACGCGGTCACCTTCAAGGTCGAGTCGCACAACCACCCCTCGTACGTCGAGCCCTACCAGGGTGCGGCGACCGGTGTCGGCGGCATCGTCCGCGACATCATCGCGATGGGCGCGCGCCCGGTCGCGGTCGTCGACCCGCTGCGGATGGGCGATGCCCACCACCCCGACACCAAGCGCGTGCTCCCCGGTGTCGTCGCGGGCATCGGCGGCTACGGCAACTGCCTGGGCCTGCCGAACATCGGCGGCGAGCTCGTCTTCGACGCCTGCTATCAGGGCAATCCGCTGGTCAACGCCGGTGCGATCGGCGTGATGCGGCACGAGGACATCCACCTCGCGAAGGCGTCAGGACCCGGCAACAAGGTCATCCTCTACGGGGCCCGCACCGGCGGCGACGGCATCGGCGGCGCCTCGATCCTGGCCTCCGAGACCTTCGACGACACCAAGCCGTCGAAGCGTCCTGCCGTCCAGGTCGGCGACCCCTTCCAGGAGAAGCTCCTCATCGAGTGCACCCTGGAGGCCTTCGCCGAGAAGCTGGTCGTGGGTATTCAGGACCTCGGTGCGGCCGGACTCTCCTGCGCGACCTCGGAGTTGGCGTCCAACGGCTCCGGCGGCATGCGCGTCGAGCTCGACGACGTACCGCTTCGCGACTCCACGCTCACTCCCGAGGAGATCCTCATGAGTGAGTCGCAGGAGCGGATGTGCGCGGTCGTCGAGCCGGAGAAGGTCGAGCGCTTCCTCGCCATCTGCGAGAAGTGGGACGTCATCGCGACGGTCGTGGGTGAAGTGACCGACGGCGACCGGCTTGAGATCTTCTGGCACGGCGAGAAGATCGTCGACCTCGACCCGCGCACCGTCGCCCACGACGGCCCGGTCTACGAGCGTCCCTACGCCCGCCCGTCCTGGCAGGACGCCCTGCAGGCGGACGACGCCAACAAGCTGCCCCGCCCGGTGAGTTCGGACGAACTGCGCGACCAGATGCTCGCCGTCGTCGCCTCGCCGAACCAGGCATCCAAGGCGTGGGTGACGGATCAGTACGACCGTTTCGTGCAGGGCAACACGGTGCTCGCGCAGCCCGAGGACTCCGGCATGGTCCGCATCGACGAGGAGACCGGCCTCGGTGTCGCCCTCGCCAATGACGGCAACGGCCGCTACTCGAAGCTCGACCCGTACGCGGGCGCGCAGCTCGCCCTGTCGGAGGCGTACCGCAACGTCGCCGCGACGGGCGCACGGCCGCTCGCCGTCTCGGACTGCCTGAACTTCGGTTCGCCCGAGGACCCGGACGTCATGTGGCAGTTCGCCGAGACCACCCGTGGCCTCGCCGACGCCTGCCAGATCCTGGGCACCCCGGTGACCGGCGGCAATGTCTCGCTCTACAACCAGACGGGCGAGGCGGCGATCCACCCGACGCCGGTCGTCTCCGTCCTCGGTGTGATCGACGACGTCGCACGGCGCACGCCGATCGCCTTCGCCGAAGAGGGCCAGCTGCTCTACCTGCTCGGTGACACCTCCGAGGAGTTCGGCGGCTCGGCCTGGTCGCAGGTCGTCCACGACCACCTCGGCGGCCTGCCCCCGAAGGTGGACCTGGAGCGCGAGCGGCTGCTCGCCGAGATCCTGATCTCGGCCTCGCGCGACGGCATGATCGACGCCGCGCATGACCTGTCCGACGGTGGCCTGGCGCAGGCCGTCGCCGAGTCCTGCCTGCGGGGCGGGAAGGGCGCGCGCCTGATCGTCCCGGACGGTCTCGACGCGTTCACCCTCCTGTTCAGCGAATCGGCCGGGCGCGCGGTCGTCTCCGTGCCGCGGAGCGAGGAGCTGCGCTTCACCGACATGTGCGGGGCGCGGGGCCTTCCCGTGACGCGTATCGGTGTGGTCGACGGTGACGCCGTGGACGTACAGGGCGAGTTCACCCTCTCCCTGGCCGAGATCCGCGAGGCGCACGCGGGGACCCTGCCGGGGCTCTTCGCCTGATCCGCCGCTTCTCGAAGCCCCCGCCCGGACCTGGTCCGGGCGGGGGCTTCGGCGTTCCCACACCCCCATCGGCATCGCGCTCGACCTCGAGACGCTCACCGTGGGGGAAGGAGTCGTCCCGGTACCGTGACCTGCATGACTGAGGAGCTCGGGCTGCGCGAGCGCAAGAAGAGGCAGACCGCGTCGCGGATCTGGCGGGCGGCGGTGGACCTCTGCTCCGAGCGCGGTTTCGACCATGTCTCCGTGGCGGAGATCGCCGAGGCGGCCGAGGTGTCGAAGATGACCGTCTTCAACTACTTCGGCACCAAGGAAGGCGTGATCGTCAGCCCCATGGAGGAGCACGTCGGCGACGCCGCCGACGCGGTGCGCGCCCGCAGGCCCGGCGCCTCCGCGGTCACGGCGATGCGCGAGGTCTTCCTCGAACAGGTCGCCGCGCGCGACCCCGCGGTCGGCCTCAGCGGCGACCCGCGCGCCATGAAGGTGCGCCAACTGGTCGGCGATACACCGACCCTGGCGCATCGCATGGTCGTCTTCCACATGCGCGCCATGCAGCTCCTCACGGAGGCCCTCGTCGAGGAGACCGGTGACCGTGTCCTCGCGGGAGTCGCCGCCGCGCAGCTGCTCGGCGCCCGCAACGCGCTCATCATGGAGAACCACCGCCGCACCCTCGAAGGCGATCCGCTCGACACGATCGCCGAGGACTGCGCCGCCCACGCCGAGCGCGCCTTCGAGCAGGTCGAAAAGGGTCTCCAGGGCTACCCGGGACCGCATTAGGCTCGGCCTCATGCCACCGGCCAAGAAGCGCACGCGTACGTACGATCCCGCCAAGATCCGCACCGCCGTGCGCGCCCAGTTCGGGAACGTACGGGAAGCGGTCGCCGCCTTGGAGCCCGAGCAGCTCGCCCTGCCGACCCTGCTCGGGGACTGGACCGTCCGCGAGCTCGCCGCGCACACCACCATGGCGCTCGGCGCGGTCAGCAGGTTCCTCGCCATGCCGGAGCCCCCGGCGCGCGAAGTGGCCCTGCTGGACTGGCCGTTCGCGACCGCCTCGGCCGCCGCCCAGGTCGACGAGGCGTCGCGGGCCTTCGCCGCGCAGGACCTCGGCGAGCTGTACGCGCGGACCCTGACCGCCTATGACGAGGCACTGGACGGGGTCGTCGCCGGCCGTCTGACGCCGACCCGGTTCGGCGCGATGAGCCTCGACGACTTCCTGGTCACCCGCACCGTCGAACTGATCGTCCACACCGACGACCTGAACGACGCCGTGCCGGGCCTGGATGTCGCGTACGACCGTCAGGCCCTTGCCGCCTGCACCCGGCTGCTCGCCGACGCCCTCGCCGTGAAGGCCCCCGGCGGCGCCGTCGAGGTCAGGGTGCCGCCGTTCGCCGTGGTCCAGTGCGTGCAGGGCCCCCGGCACACCCGCGGCACCCCGCCGAACGTCGTCGAGACCGATCCGCTGACCTGGATCCGCCTGGCGACCGGCCGCACGGACTGGAAGTCGGCGCTCGACGAGGCGAAGGTCAGCGCGAGCGGGGAGCGCGCGGACCTGGCGGGGCTGCTGCCGGTCATGAGCTAGCCGCTGCCGGTGCTGTCGGCGGGACCGGGGGAACCAGAACCCCCACTTGTCCCGTCACAGCGGCATGCAGAAGACGCGACTGACCACCACCGCCATAGCTCTCGCCGCCGCGGGCCTGCTCACCGCGTGCGGCACCGAGACCGGATCGGGCAACGGCAAGAGCGACGGTTCCGTCGCGTCCGAGCTGCCCATCACCGGAGTGCACTGGAACGTCGAGAGCCTCACGGTGGACGGCAAGAAACAGCGGGCCCCGGGCGGCACCTACGTCACGATCGACGACAAGGGGAAGGCCAAGGGCAACTACGGCTGCAACGGCTTCTCCGCGGACGTCTCCGTCGACGGCGACAAGGTCGACTTCGGCAATGCCACGTCGACCGACATGGGCTGCGACAAGCTGGACTTCGAGGAGACGCTCACGCGCACCCTCGGCAACGGCAAGCTGAAGGCCGAGGCCGACGGGGACAAGCTGACGCTCACCACCGAGAAGGGGGACCGCGTGGCCTTCACATCGGAGCCCGACGCCCCGCTGACGGGCACCAAGTGGACCGTGAACGCCGTCGGCGACGGCAAGGTGACGACCTCCCTGCCGAAGGAGGTGGACGGCAAGGCCCATCTGACCTTCGGCAAGGACGGCACCGTCCGCGGCAACCTCGGCTGCAACAACGTCTCGGCCAAGGCCGATGTGCGGGGCGACGAGATCACCCTGGGCACGCCCCGGAGCACCCGGATGATGTGCGAGGGGCCTGCCCGGGAGACCGAGCAGAAGCTGCTCAAGCTCTTTGACGGCAAGGTAAGTTACAAGCTCTCCCACCGGGGGCTCTCGCTCACCTCCGCCGACGGAACGGTCGTCGTCAGCGCGAATGCTGACCTGAAGAAGCGCTAGCGCCGTCTTTCGGCTGCGGCGCCGTGGGGGCTTGTCGCGCAGTTCCCCGCGCCCCTACGGGGCGCTCAGCCTCGGCGGCGTGATTTCAGCAGGAACGCGCCGCCCGATGCCAGGAGCAGTGCGCCGCCGATGGAGTAGGCGAGGGTGGTGTCGGAGTCGCCGCCGGTTTCGGCGAGTTCGGTGGAATCGCCTTCGGGGCGGGTGTCGTTGGGCTTCTCCGCGGCCTGCTCGGGCTTGGCCGGAGCCGCCACCCCGTTCAGGCTCACCTCGACCGTCGCGGACTCCGCCCCCGCCTTCACGACCTCGACCTTCACCTTCCGCGCCTTGTCCGTCAGCGCCGTCCCCGCTTTCAGCGCGTCCGCATCGGCGTCCGAAGTCGGGTCCAGGAGCGCGGACTTGGCGTAGTCGCCGCCCGGCACCCGGTAGGCGTGCACGCCCTGGATTTCGCCGTCGACCGTGCCGGACTCGTGCCGCAGCTCCACGACCAGGCGGTCGTCGCCCAGCGGGATGTCGAGCGCCCGGACCCCGCTTCCGCTCCCGTACAACGGACGCAGCGTGTACGTACCCGACTTGCCGACCTTGGCGACCTCGCCACCCGAAAGCCACTTGTTGTGCAGCAGCTCGGGCGAGGTGAGCCCGGCCTCCCAACCGCCGCCGCCCATCGGGGTCTTGTGGCTGGTGCCGGCCTCCTTGCAGCCCGCCCCGAGGTCCCCTTCGGGGCAGCGGAGCCGCATGTGGTGGCTGTAGCCGAAGTTGTGGCCGAACTCGTGGACCAGGGCGGTCATCGACATCTTGCCGTCGGCGCCGATCGGCATCCAGGTGGTGCCGCCGCCGACGGTGCCGAGCGCGAGCCAGTCGCAGCCGGCCTTCTCCGAGGGGAAGACGAGCGACAGATGGTCGTAGCTGTCCTCGGCGACGCCCTGCGCGGCGAGGGCCTTCCGCGTCAGTTCGTTGATCTTGCCGGTGTCGCAGCCGGTGGCCGCGAGATCGATGTCGACGGGTCCGGTGACGCCGTCGCCCTCGGCGGCCTTGAAGGTGGTCGCACCGCCGGTGACCTCGTTGTAGTACGAGGTGAGGGAGCCGGAAGCCCCGAAGTAGTTGTCCTTCAGGGCGGTTTCGAGCTTGCCCGCGTCCGATATCCGGCTGTCCGTGAAGTTCACCATGGCGACCTGTACGCGCCGCTCCGGCTCGTCGGCGGCGGTGGCGGGCGCGGCGACGGATGTCAGGGCGGCCACTGAAGCCACTACGGCCACTGCGGCGGGTATGAGGCAGCGGCGCGGGGACGGTGTCATGGGGGGACCTTCCAAGTGGGGGTTCGCGCGGGTCTGGTGATCAACTCAGGGGCGCGCGAGGCACGCTAGCGATCACACCGGCCCGCGCGAACCCCCGGGAAGGGTTCTTAGGCCGCACTTAAGGCTCAGTTCAGGCAGCGGGACACCCAACAGACTCAGGCAGCGGGGTACGGCAGCAGCCCCGCATTAGTCCGCTCCCACGCCGCCTTCAGCTCGGCGAGCAGCTTCGGCTCGCCCGGCGCCCGGTCGGCCTGCTCCCGCTGATCAGCGGCAAGGTTGAACAGCTGGTCCTTGCCGCCCTTGCCCCGGTAGTACTTCCACTCCCCGCGCCGCAGCGCCCGCTCTCCACGCACCCGCCAGAACAGCTCACGCTCGGCGAGCTCCTCGCCCTTCAGGAGATAGGGCGCGAGGCTGGTCCCGTCCAGCTCGTATGCGGGGTTCGGCCGCGCCCCGCCGATCTCCAGGAGCGTCGCCGTCCAGTCGGGCGTGAACACCGGCTCATGGCTGACCTGCCCGCCGTCGAGCCGCGCGGGCCACCGCACGATGGTCGGCACGCGGATGCCGCCCTCCTGGAGCGAGGCCTTGTTGCCCGAGAGCGGCCAGTTGTACGAGAAGCGCTCACCACCGTTGTCGGAGGCGAAGAAGACGAGCGTGTCCCGCTCCTGCCCGGACTTCTTCAGCGCCTTCAGGACCTCGCCGACCGACCGGTCCAGGTCCTGCACCATCTCGGTGTACTTCTCGACGGACCCGCCGTCCTGATGCCAGAGCGCACCCTTCTCGCCCGCCTTGATCCTCCGTACGATCTCGGCGCTCTCCTCGGTGTCCCCGTCGGCGATCCACGGCCAGTGCGGGGTGGTGAAGTTCAGATTGAGCAGCCAGGGCGTGTCTCCGTGGTCCCGCAGGACGTACTCGCTCGCCCGCTCGGTCAGGATCCGCGTGTAGTAGCGCAGGTCCTTGTACTCGGCATCGCCCTCGTAGAGGTCGTACTCACCGCCGAGCCCCAGCTTCGAGTAGTACTCCAGGGCCCCGCCGAAGTTCCCGAAGAACTCGTCCCAGCCCGACCTGGTGGGCGAGTAGTCCGGCAGATACCCGCAGTGCCACTTCCCGATCAGCGCCGTCGCGTACCCGGCATCCCGCAGCAGCGACGCCAGCGTGGGATGCGTCGGGTCGAGCCCGGCGGACTTGTCAGCTATCGGCTCCGCGAGCCCACCCTTCGTACGCCCCGGAAAGCGCCCCGTGTAGAGGCTGAAGCGGGTCGGCGAGCAGGTCGCGGACCCGGAGTAGGCATCGGTGAACCGCACGCCCTGGCGCGCGAGGCGGTCCAGGTTCGGCGTCTTGATGTGCGGCGACCCGTAGGAGGAGAGATCCGCCCACCCCAGGTCGTCGCCGAGGATGAACAGGATGTTCGGCCGCTTGCCGCCGGGGCGCCAGGCCGCACGGAAGGGCCGCTCGCGGGCCTCGGCCGCGGCGGGCAGCCCCACCGCGGCGGCGGCACCGGCTCCCACCGCGCCCCCGAAGGCGCGCCGGGACAGAGCGGACTGGTCGTACGAAGACATGGCTGCGCTCCTGAAGAGAGGCCCCGCACAGGGGCCCCGAAGAAGGGAAGGAAAGGCGGCTTCAGGCAGCGCGGCGACAGATGGCGCTCGCGACACGGACCAGGTCGACGTGGCGGCGCTCCACAAGGGTGACCGTCGGGTCACCGAGGGGCTGCTGGGGCATGGATCAGGAGCCTCACGGGCGCCCGGGCCCCTGTCAACGCTGCCCGTCACCTGTTCACACGGACTTAGCACTCAGGTGCGTACAGTCACCGTGTTCACGCTCCGTAGAGGGCCTGTATCCCCAATTCGGACCAGTGGTCGATCTCGCCTACACTCGGAGGCGTGCCACGTGGTGACGGTCGACTCAATCACGATCTGCTCCCCGGCGAGAAAGGCCCCCAGGACGCTTGTGGCGTCTTCGGTGTCTGGGCTCCGGGCGAAGAGGTCGCAAAGCTCACGTACTTCGGGCTCTACGCCCTCCAGCATCGGGGCCAGGAATCCGCGGGAATCGCGGTCAGCAACGGCTCCCAGATCCTCGTCTTCAAGGACATGGGGCTCGTTTCCCAGGTCTTCGACGAAACCTCTCTCAGCTCGCTCCAGGGTCATATCGCGGTCGGTCACGCCCGCTACTCGACCACCGGGGCCTCCGTATGGGAGAACGCCCAGCCGACGTTCCGTGCCACCGCGCACGGCTCCATCGCGCTCGGGCACAACGGCAACCTCGTCAACACGGCCCAGCTCGCCGAGCTGGTCGCCGAGCTGCCCAAGGAGAACGGCCGCGCGACCCAGGTCGCGGCGACCAACGACACCGACCTGGTGACGGCTCTCCTCGCGGGCCAGGTGGACGACGACGGCAAGCCGCTGACCATCGAAGACGCCGCCATGAAGGTCCTCCCGGACGTACAGGGCGCCTTCTCCCTCGTCTTCATGGACGAGCACACGCTGTACGCGGCCCGCGACCCGCAGGGCATCCGCCCGCTGGTCCTCGGCCGCCTGGAGCGCGGCTGGGTCGTCGCATCGGAGTCCGCGGCGCTCGACATCTGCGGCGCCAGCTTCGTCCGCGAGGTCGAACCGGGTGAGTTCATCGCGATCGACGAGAACGGACTGCGAACGTCCCGATTCGCGGAAGCGAAGCCCAAGGGCTGTGTCTTCGAGTACGTCTATCTGGCGCGCCCCGACACGGACATCGCCGGCCGGAACGTCTACCTCTCGCGCGTCGAGATGGGTCGGAAACTCGCCAAGGAAGCTCCCGTCGAGGCCGACCTCGTCATAGCGACCCCGGAGTCCGGAACGCCCGCCGCGATCGGTTACGCGGAAGCCTCCGGCATCCCCTTCGGCGCCGGTCTGGTCAAGAACGCCTATGTCGGCCGGACCTTCATCCAGCCCTCGCAGACGATCCGCCAGCTCGGCATCCGTCTCAAGCTGAACCCCCTCAAGGAAGTCATCAAGGGCAAGCGTCTGGTCGTCGTCGACGACTCGATCGTCCGCGGCAACACCCAGCGCGCCCTGGTCAAGATGCTCCGCGAGGCCGGGGCCGCCGAGATCCACATCCGGATCTCGTCCCCGCCCGTGAAGTGGCCCTGCTTCTTCGGCATCGACTTCGCGACCCGCGCCGAGCTCATCGCCAACGGCATGACGATCGACGAGATCGCCACCTCCATGGGCGCCGACTCGCTCTCGTACATCTCCATCGACGGCATGATCGAGGCCACGACCATCGACAAGCCGAACCTCTGCCGCGCCTGCTTCGACGGCGAGTACCCGATGGACCTGCCCGACCCCGAGCTGCTCGGCAAGCAGCTTCTGGAGACGGAGCTGGCCGCCGGTCCGGCGTCCACGGCAGCGGCCGACGCGATCCGTCGCCCGTAAGCCACCCGTAGTAACGACACGAAAGCTCTCAATCACCATGCCTGAGACCACTGGTGCCAGCTACGCAGCCGCAGGCGTAGACATCGAGGCGGGCGACCGCGCCGTCGAGCTGATGAAGGAATGGGTCAAGAAGACCCAGCGCCCCGAGGTCGCGGGCCTCGGCGGCCTCGGCGGCTTCGCCGGGCTCTTCGACGCCTCGGCCCTCAAGCGCTTCGAGCGCCCGCTGCTCGCCTCCGCGACCGACGGCGTCGGCACGAAGGTGGACATCGCCCGCCAGCTCGGCGTGTACGACACCATCGGCCACGACCTCGTCGCGATGGTCATGGACGACATCGTCGTGTGCGGCGCCGAGCCGCTCTTCATGACCGACTACATCTGCGTCGGCAAGGTCCACCCGGAGCGCGTCGCGGCCATCGTGAAGGGCATCGCCGAGGGCTGTGTCCTCGCCGGCTGCTCGCTCGTGGGCGGCGAGACGGCGGAGCACCCGGGCCTGCTCGGCCCGGACGACTTCGACGTCGCGGGCGCCGGCACGGGCGCCGTGGAGGCCGACCGGCTGCTCGGCCCCGATCGCATCCGTAAGGGTGACGCGGTCATCGCCATGGCGGCATCGGGTCTTCACTCGAACGGGTACTCGCTCGTCCGTCACGTGGTCTTCGACCGCGCGGGATGGACCCTGGACCGGAAGGTCGAGGAGTTCGGCCGCACGCTCGGCGAGGAGCTCCTGGAGCCCACCAAGATCTATTCCCTGGACTGCCTGGCGCTCACCCGCACCACGGACGTCCACGCGTTCAGCCACATCACCGGCGGCGGCCTCGCGGCGAACCTCGCCCGGGTCATCCCGGACGGGCTGCACGCGATCGTCGACCGCGAGACGTGGACGCCCGGCGCGGTCTTCGACGTGGTCGGCAAGGCGGGCCAGGTCGAGCGCCTGGAGCTGGAGAAGACGCTGAACATGGGCGTCGGCATGATGGCGATCGTCCCCGAGGAATCGGCGGACGCGGCCCTGACGACCCTCGCGGACCGTGGCGTGGACGCCTGGATCGCCGGTGAGATCACCGAGCGCGGCGAGCACACCACGGGCGCTGAGCTCATTGGCGACTACGCGAAGTAACACCGCCCGGCAGCCCTCTCGGGGGCTGCCCTCAGGGCAGCACAAAACCCGGTCCGGCGTGATGACCACCCCGGACCGGGTGAAGTGCAGTTGCTATGAGAACTGCGAATGCTGCAAGTGCTGCGATTGCAACGAGGTCAAGCGCCGCGGCGCTGCGACGAAGGACCGGACTCGTCGGCAGAGTCGTCGTCCTCGTCGTCGTTATACAGATCCGCGTACTGGGCGTACGGGTCGTCTTCCTCGTCGTCGTCCTCGAACGGCTCGCCATTCGGCGGCTGTTGCGAAGTCGAAGCGCCCAGCTCATTGGCCAGACGCGACAGGTCAGTCCCGCCGCTGCTGTACTTCAGCTGGCGGGCGACCTTCGTCTGCTTGGCCTTTGCCCGGCCGCGCCCCATGGCTCGACCCCCTCGGATATGGGGCTTGGTGACCCCAGAGTCTTGACACGCGTTCATGATCAGGAACGGGCTCTCCGTAGAGAGGCCGGTCCGTAGGGCTTCCACGGTACCTGCTCCTGCGGCCATACGGTACGTCGCCCGCAGGACGCGCCTCGGCGCAGAACCCGCGAGGAGCCCCGTCCTCGCTGGTCAACTGCGATTTTAACCTCTTCTTGTCGGGCGACCCGCCGACGGGGGTGAGTCTTGTCTCGCCTGTACGTCGACGGGGCCCTGTCAAAGCCTCTGCGGGGTCAGCGGCGGCGGGCCTCCGCCATCCGCTGCTCGGCGATCCTGTCGGCCGCTGCGGCCGGCGGAATGCCGTCGTCCTTCGCACGAGCGAATATGGCGAGAGTGGTGTCGAAGATCTTCGACGCCTTCGCCTTGCACCGGTCGAAGTCGAAGCCGTGCAGCTCGTCCGCGACCTGGATCACGCCGCCGGCGTTCACCACGTAGTCCGGCGCGTAGAGGATCCCGCGGTCCGCGAGGTCCTTCTCGACGCCCGGGTGCTCGAGCTGGTTGTTGGCGGCGCCGCAGACCACCTTCGCGGTGAGCACCGGCACGGAGTCGTCGTTCAGGGCGCCACCGAGCGCGCACGGGGCGTACACGTCGAGGCCCTCGAAGCGGATCAGCGCCTCGGTGTCGGCGACGGCCGTCACGGACGGGTGCTTGTCGGTGATCCGGCGTACGGACTCCTCGCGCACATCGGTGATCACGACCTCGGCGCCGTCCGCCAGGAGGTGCTCCACGAGGTGGTGGCCGACCTTGCCGACGCCGGCGACGCCGACCTTGCGGCCGCGCAGCGACGGGTCGCCCCACTGGTGCTGGGCGGAGGCGCGCATGCCCTGGAAGACACCGAAGGCGGTGAGCACGGAGGAGTCGCCCGCGCCGCCGTTCTCGGGGGAGCGGCCGGTCGTCCAGCGGCACTCCCGCGCGACGACATCCATGTCCGCGACGTACGTACCGACGTCGCACGCCGTCACGTAGCGGCCGCCGAGCGAGGCCACGAAGCGTCCGTAGGCGAGAAGCAGCTCCTCGCTCTTGATGACGTCCGGGTCGCCGATGATCACGGCCTTGCCGCCGCCGTGGTCGAGCCCGGCCATGGCGTTCTTGTACGACATCCCGCGCGCGAGGTTCAGCGCGTCCGCGACGGCGGCTTCCTCGCTCGCGTACGGATAGAAGCGGGTGCCGCCGAGGGCGGGGCCCAGGGCGGTGGAGTGGATGGCGATGACGGCCTTGAGGCCGCTGGCGCGGTCCTGGCACAGCACGACTTGCTCGTGTCCCCCCTGCTCCGAGTGGAACAGGGTGTGCAGGACGCCGTTGTCTGCTTCGGTCACTGTGGTGACTCCCGGTCGAGTGGCGGCGGTTGGGTGGGCTCCCGTGCGGGTGGCGGGGGCCCGATGGGCATGAGACTAGAGCCTGTCCACCGCCCCGGACCGCGCAGTGCCGAGGATCACCCTCTCCCGGCACAGGATGGAGTACGGCGGAGTTCGGCCATGGCACGATTTGCAGTGTTTTCCAGCCGGTGTGCGGGGGAGGGAGCAGCCGTGCCCAAGGTGTCCTCGTTGATCGTCCCGTACGCGTCCTACTTGCGCGTCTATGAGCCGCTGGCGGCCTTCCCGGAGCCGGAGCGCGGCCGCTGGGAGCGCTACGCGCGTCGCAAGGACCGCCCCTCGTACCAGGACGAACTCCGTGGCTCCCTGGCCGACTTGCTGCCCACACCGCCGATCCCGGTCCCGGTGCACGAGAGCGGCGACGCGTTCGTGGTGGAGGCCGACGGGGTGGTGTGCGTCTGCCCGTGGCGCACCCGGCTGCGCGGCTGGCAGGCGCTCGGGGAGCTGCCGGGGCAGTTGCCCGTGCCGGTCCTCGACGCGGTCCTGCCGCCGGTGGTGCGCCGCCAGACGGCCGCCGACTACGAACAGTGGCTGGCCCGCAATCCCGACGCCCGCCCCTGGATCCGTACGTCGAGGTGGCAGGTCCCGCTGAACTGGTTCGTGCTCGTCGCGGACGAGGAGCGGCAGTACGAGAAGGGGACGGCGGAGTCGCCGCCCGTCCTTCGCTACCGGACGCCGATGGTGCAGGCGCGGCGGCGGGTGGCCCGCGGCCTTCGGACGCTGCGGGACACGATCGAGGAGGGGCCGCTCGTCGACGGGCTCACGGATGTGGGGCGGTGGCTGGAGGAGTTCCACCCGCGCTCGCTGGTGGAGCTCGACTACGGCGGGCTCGTGCACGCCCTGTCGGAGGAGCTGCTCGACGACGACCACTCCGCGGCGGATGTGGCGGAGGGGATCGAGGCGCTGCGCAACGGCGACGGCGAGGGTGCCGGCGAGGCGTATGCGAGGCTCATGGAGCGGTGGCGCGCGGTCCGGGACCGTCAGTTCTCGAACTGAGGCCCAAGGCGCCTCTCGAACTGAGGCCTGAACCCTGAGGCCTTATGGTCTTCCCTACGTGCCGCCTACACGGGACGTAGGTCCCGATCCGGGCTTATGTCTCAAGCGTGACGGACCGCACTTAGCGGGGCCTTGCGCCCATCGCCCCCCCTCGTGCCAAAATAGGACAAGGAGTCCGGGGAGGGCTCCTTCCGCCCATGTATGGGCGGAATACTCGGCATTGCACGCTATGGGGGGTCTGTTGACTCCTGATCGCTCTGTGACTGATCGTCACTGTGGCGTGACTGTCCGCTATGGCATGGTCCATCGGCTTCCGTCGCTGATAGACACCTGGGAGGGCAATTCCATCGGTTTGGCCGACGTGGCTGGACGGATGGTGTAGTTGTAGTGCCGAGGACAAGCCGTTCGTCCTATAACCGACTCGACTCGCGTCCGCCATTTCGGGCAACGCGGGTCAAGGTGCAGAATTTAGAGGAATGAACCGAGAAGGTTCGGTTCTCCGAGGAGGCCGCTCATGACCGCTCGCACCCCTGATGCCGAGCCGCTGCTGACCCCGGCTGAGGTCGCCACGATGTTCCGCGTCGACCCCAAGACGGTGACGCGCTGGGCCAAGGCTGGCAAGCTCACGTCGATTCGCACGCTCGGCGGGCATCGCCGTTACCGCGAGGCTGAGGTCCGCGCACTGCTCGCGGGTATCCCGCAGCAGCGCAGCGAGGCCTGATTTACCGCATAACCGCAGTATCCAGGACGAAGCGCACGACCGCTGTCGGGTCCCCCAATCCGGCCGCACCGTCCGACCTTTAGCTACACGCGACGCGGGTCCCGCCCCAACGGGTCCCACGCCTGAGCCTCATGGGTGAGTCGTTTCGATCGCGCTGGACTCCGCCGGGTCCAGCGCGATCTTTTTTGTGCGCCCTGGAGGTGCTGGTGAGCGGCCCTGTGGGCGGGCTTGTTGGTCTCTGAGGAGTGCCGTTGCGCTACCGACGAGTCGGCTGGGCGGAGGCCGTCGGAGGGTCGCTCAGGGAGGTGCAATTGCACATATTAAATTGACCTGTTGTAGGACGGGTGTAAGTTCCGGGGTTCTGAAAACTTCCTCGGTGACACCCGTCACACGCCGTGACTCTTGTTGCCCATGATGCCTCTGGGCTAGAGGAGCTGCCGGATTCGCGTTCCGCGCCCACGAGTTCAGCCTCCCATCACGGAGGCGGGTCCCGGGGCGGCTTTGGTCATGCGTTGGGGGGACCTTCGTCCTCGCCGCTCTCACGGCCGCCCTGAGGGGCGGGGGCGGCCTCCAGGGCGAGCCGCTGCAGCCGGTGGCAGATCGGGCAGTGCCGGGTCAGATGGCGGTACCCGGTCGCGGCCGCCAGGTGGGCGCGCAACAGGGCGCGCGTCTCGTGCTGTGCGGACATAGCCATGCGCCACCTCCGTACCTCTACGGGGAGCGTCCCGCTCGCTCCCTGTTGTCTGGCGTACCGGTGGAATGTGACGCAGTCAAGGTGCGGGCACGACAACGGGCCGCATCCTCAAGGGGATACGGCCCGTTGTCGTACACCAGAAGGGGCCGCATCCGTTGCGGGATGCGGCCCCTTCTCCACTGCGGTCCTGACGGGATTTGCTGTATCGGATTGCGGCTGCGCCGCGGGCGCGGCCTCCACCTTGACAGGGCGGGCTGTGGGGCGGGGTGTCGCGGTGGCGCACGAGTAAGGGCCGCATCCTCAACCGGATGCGGCCCTTACTCTTAACTGCGGTCCTGACGGGATTTGAACCCGCGGCCTCCACCTTGACAGGGTGGCGAGCACTCCAAACTGCTCCACAGGACCTTGCGTTTGCGGCGCTTTTTTCTGCGTTGCGCTGCGAGAAGAGACTGTACAGCAGCCCTGGCCCACCGGTCGAACTCACGCTGCGCGATGGGCCCGTCACGCCTGGAGGGGCTACGGCGCGGCCGCGTCGATCGCCTTCACGATCCGCTTGTCCGAGACCGGGTACGCCGTGCCGAGCGCGTGCGCGAAGTAGCTGACGCGGAGCTCCTCGATCATCCAGCGGATGTCCAGGACCTCCTGGGGCACGGGGCGGCCCTGCGGCAACTGCTCCAGGAGCCAGGCGTACTCGTCCTGCATCTCGTGGACCTTCTCCATCCGCGAGGTGTCCCGCTGGACGTTCGTCGGCATCTGCTGGAGGCGCCGGTCGGCGGCCACCATGTACCGCATCAGGTCCGGCAGCCGGCGCAGCCCCGTCGCCGTCACGAAGCCCGGCCGGATGAGCGCGTCCAACTGGGCGCGTACGTCCGTGAGGTTGGCGAGCAGCGTCGGGCTCTTCGTCGACTTCAGGCGCCGCTCACAGGCCTGCCAGGCGGCGAGGACCTGCTGGACCTGGCCGACCGTCCGCACCGTCGCGTCGACGATCTCGGCGCGCACCTTCTCGTACAGCTTGCGGTACGACTCCTCGTCCCAGGCGGGACCTCCGAAGTCGCCGATCAGCTTGTCCGCGGCCGCCATCGCGCAGTCGTCGAAGAGCGCCTGGATGGAGCCGTGCGGGTTCGCGGACAGGGCGATCTTCTGGGCGTTGGTCAGTTTGTCGGAGGCGAACTTGGCCGGATTTACCGGGATGTTGCGCAGGATGAGGCGACGCGTGCCCTTCCACATCGCCTGCTGCTGCTCCGCCTCCGTGTCGAAGAGGCGTACGGACACGGTGCCTGCCGCGGAGCCGTCGTCCACGAGTGCCGGGTACGCCTTCACCGGCTGGCCCGCCCGCCGGGTCTCGAAGACGCGGCTGAGGGTGCCCAGGGTCCAGTCCGTGAGGCCCGTCCGCTCGACCGCCGAGCCGCCCGTCCGCTCGGCCGTCGCGGCAGCCGCCTGGGAGAGGGCCTTGCGGGCCTTCGGGCGGAGCTGGAGCTTCAGGGCCTCCAGGTCCTTGTCCTCGGCGAGCTTCTTGCGCCGCTCGTCGGTGATCCGGAAGGTGATCTTCAGGTGGTCCGGTACGCGGGTGAGGTCGAAGTCGTCCGGTGAGACGGGGACGCCGACCATCCGCTGCAACTCGCGGGCGAGAGTGACGTGCAGCGGCTCCTGCAGAGGCACCGCGCGGTCCAGGAACGCCTTCGCGTAGTTGGGCGCCGGGACGTAGTGCCGGCGGATCGGCTTCGGCAGGGAGCGGATCAGCTCGATCACGACCTCCTCGCGCAGGCCCGGGATCTGCCAGTCGAAGCCCTCGTCCGTGACCTGGTTGAGGACCTGGAGCGGGACGTGGACCGTCACGCCGTCCGCGTCCGCGCCCGGCTCGAACTGGTACGTCACCCGGAACTTGAGCTGCCCCTGCCGCCACGAGTCGGGATAGTCGTCCTTGGAGACGTCCCCCGCCTTCTCGTTGATCAGCATCGAGCGCTCGAAGTCGAGCAGTTCGGGCTCTTCCCGCTGCTTCTTCTTCCACCAGGAGTCGAAGTGCGCCCCGGAGACGACCTCTTCGGGCACCCGCTGGTCGTAGAAGTCGAAGAGCGTCTCGTCGTCGACCAAGATGTCGCGGCGCCTGGCCCGGTGCTCCAGCTCCTCGACCTCGGTCAGGAGCTTGCGGTTGGCGGCGAAGAACTTGTGGTGCGTGCGCCAGTCGCCCTCTACAAGCGCGTTGCGGATGAACAGGTCGCGGGAGACCTCGGGGTCGATGCGGCCGTAGTTCACCTTGCGGTCGGTGACGAGCGGGACGCCGTACAGCGTGACCTTCTCGGTCGCCATCACCGCCGCCTGGTCCTTCTCCCAGTGCGGCTCGCTGTAGGTGCGCTTCAGGAGGTGCTGGGCGAGCGGCTCGACCCACTCCGGTTCGATGCGCGCG
The DNA here is from genome assembly GCF_026340305.1 of Streptomyces sp. NBC_01381. Classification (NCBI taxonomy): domain Bacteria; kingdom Bacillati; phylum Actinomycetota; class Actinomycetes; order Kitasatosporales; family Streptomycetaceae; genus Streptomyces; species Streptomyces sp. NBC_01381. The sequence continues at coordinate 986,752 of NZ_JAPEPI010000001.1, forward strand.
TTGACGCGGGCCCAGAGCCGGGAGGTCTCCACCAGCTCCGCCGACATGATGAAACGCGGGGGCTTCTTGAAGAGGGCCGAGCCCGGGAAGACCGCGAACTTGGCGTTGCGGGCGCCCAGATACTCGCTCCGCCCGCCGCGCTGCTTGGGATCGCTGTCCTTCGACTCCTTCACGTCCTTCATCCCGATGTGGGAGAGGAGACCGGCGAGGAGGGAGATGTGGACCTGCTGCTCGGGGGCGTCGTCCTCGTTGAGATGGATGCCCATCTGCTTGGCGACCGTACGCAGCTGCGTATAGATGTCCTGCCACTCGCGGATCCGCAGGAAGTTCAGGTACTCCGACTTGCACATCCGGCGGAAGGACGACGAGCCGCGCTCCTTCTGCTGCTCGCGGACGTACCGCCACAGGTTCAGGAAGGCGAGGAAGTCGCTCGTCTCGTCCTTGAAGCGGGCGTGCTGCTGGTCCGCCTGCGTCTGCTTCTCGGCCGGGCGCTCACGCGGATCCTGGATGGAGAGCGCCGCCGCGATCACCATGACCTCGCGTACGCAGCCGTTCTTGTCGGCCTCCAGGACCATCCGGGCAAGGCGCGGGTCCACCGGCAGCTGGGCGAGCTTGCGGCCCTGCGGGGTGAGGCGCTTGCGTACGTCCTTCTGCGTGGGGTCGAGCGCGCCGAGCTCCTGGAGGAGCTGGACGCCGTCGCGGATGTTGCGGTGGTCCGGCGGGTCGATGAAGGGGAACTTCTCGATCTCGCCGAGGCCGGCCGCCGTCATCTGGAGGATGACGCTCGCCAGGTTCGTGCGCAGGATCTCCGCGTCCGTGAACTCCGGGCGTGAGACGAAGTCGTCCTCGCTGTACAGCCGGATGCAGATGCCGTCCGACGTACGGCCGCAGCGGCCCTTGCGCTGGTTGGCGCTGGCCTGGCTGATCGCCTCGATGGGCAGCCGCTGCACCTTCGTACGGTGGCTGTAGCGGGAGATGCGGGCTGTGCCCGGGTCGATGACGTACTTGATGCCCGGGACGGTCAGGGATGTCTCGGCGACGTTCGTGGCGAGGACGATCCGCCGGCCCGTGTGCTGCTGGAAGACGCGGTGCTGCTCGGCGTGCGAGAGGCGGGCGTAGAGGGGGAGGACCTCGGTGAATCTGTAGTTCTTCTTGTTGAGCGCGTCCGCCGTGTCGCGGATCTCGCGCTCCCCGGAGAGGAAGACGAGGATGTCGCCTTTCCCCTCCGACTGGAGTTCCTCGACGGCGTCCGTGATCGCGGTGATCTGGTCGCGGTCCGTGTCGTCCGAGTCATCCTCCAGGAGCGGGCGATAGCGCACCTCGACGGGATACGTACGACCGCTGACCTCGACGATCGGGGCTTCCCCGAAGTGTCGGGAGAACCGCTCCGGGTCGATCGTCGCCGAGGTGATGACGACCTTCAGGTCCGGGCGCTTGGGAAGCAGCTGGGCGAGATAGCCCAGCAGGAAGTCGATGTTGAGCGAGCGCTCGTGGGCCTCGTCGATGATGATCGTGTCGTACGCGCGCAGCTCGCGGTCCGTCTGGATCTCGGCCAGCAGGATGCCGTCCGTCATCAGCTTCACGTACGTGTCGCCGCCGACCTGGTCGGTGAAGCGGACCTTCCAGCCGACCGCCTCGCCCAGCGGGGTGTTCAGCTCGTCGGCGACGCGCTCGGCGACCGTGCGGGCGGCGATGCGGCGGGGCTGGGTGTGCCCGATCATGCCGCGGAGGCCACGGCCGAGTTCCATGCAGATCTTGGGGATCTGCGTGGTCTTGCCGGAGCCCGTCTCGCCCGCGACGATCACCACCTGGTGGTCGCGGATCGCTGCCGCGATGTCGTCCTTCTTCTGGCTGACCGGCAGTTCTTCCGGATACGTGATCGCGGGCAGGCGGCTGCCCCGCTCGGCCATCCGCGCCGCGGCCTTGTCGACTTCCGCCGAGATCTCGGCGATGACGGCGGCGCGGGCCTCGGGCTTGCGGATCCGGCGCGCACCCTCGAGCCGGCGGCCGATCCGGTGCTCATCGCGCAGCGAGAGCTCGGACAGACGTGGGGCGAGGGTGTCGAGGGTGAGGGCAGGCTGCGTAGACATACGGCGTCCAGGATCTCACTCGCCGCTCGGAGGTGGCGAACCGATTTATCGGGCGGGGCGCCCCGGGACGTACGATTCCGGGGATGTTGTCCCGAGTGCGTACGCGATGGTGCCCCCTGCTGGCGGTGCTGCTCGTCGTGCTCGGCGGATTCTGCGCACCCGCGGTGGCCGCGCAGCCGGTGGCGAAGGTGACGAAGCCCGCGGCGGCCGTGCAGGCCAAGGAGTCCGCGGGCGCCCCCGGCTGCGGCAAGAGCGGTCAGCAGGACGCCGGTCAGGGCCCCGCGGCCCCGGCGCGCTCCAGCTCCGCGTACGAGCTGCTTCCGGCCCTCCACCAGGCCCATGCCGCGTCCGGCGCCTGGGGTGCCGACCAGCCGGTGCTGTCCCTCGCCCCGGATCGCGGTCCGCCGCCGCTCGCACCGCCGTCGCCGATAGATCTCTCGATCCTGCGCGTGTAGATGCCCCTGCCCGGGGCCCCTATAACGACGTACCAGGAACGAGAGAGAACTCCCTCATGCCCAAGAAGAACAACAACAAAAAGAAGAACATCGGCATCGGCGCGGGTGTCGCCGTCGCCGCCCTGCTGCTCGGCGTCGCCTCCTACACCGCGACCAAGCCCGACGAGCCCTCCTCGGTCACCGCCAAGGAGGAGCCCGCGGCGGGCGTCTCGGCCGACCCGCAGACCGGGGTCTACCCGGAGCTTGCGAAGCTGGCCCGCCGCGAGGCCAAGGACCCGCTGGCGCAGGGCCGCGCGGACGCGCCCGTCGTGATGATCGAGTACGCCGACTTCAAGTGCGGCTACTGCGGGAAGTTCGCCCGCGACACCGAGCCCGGCCTGGTGAAGAAGTACGTCGACGAGGGCACCCTGCGCATCGAGTGGCGCAACTTCCCGATCTTCGGCGAGGACTCCGAGCGGGCCGCGCGGGGCGCGTGGGCCGCGGGGAAGCAGGGGCGCTTCTGGCAGTTCCACGAGGCGGCGTACGCGGAGGGCTCGAAGGAGCAGGGCTTCGGCGAGGACCGGCTGAAGGAGCTGGCGCGCGAGGCCGGCGTCAAGGACGTCGACCGCTTCTCGGACGACGTGCAGAGCGCTGCCGCCACGGCTGCCGTGAAGAAGGACCAGGAGGAGGCGTACGGCCTGGGGGCCACGTCCACCCCGTCCTTCCTGATCAACGGGCGGCCCATCTCCGGCGCCCAGCCGGACGAGGTCTTCGACCAGGCGATCGAGCAGGCGGCGAAGAGCGCGAAGGCGGGCAAGAAGTGACCGCCGATGTGGGGTACTTCGCGGCGTTCCTGGGCGGTCTCCTCGCCCTGGTGAGCCCGTGCAGCGCGCTGCTCCTGCCCGCCTTCTTCGCCTACTCGATCGACTCGACCTCACGGCTCCTCGCGCGCACCGGCATCTTCTACGCCGGGCTCGCGACGACGCTCGTGCCGCTGGGGGCGGCCGGTTCGGTCGCCGGGCGGTTCTTCTTCGGGCACCGCGATCAGCTGGTCCTGTTCGCCGGGTGGCTGATCATCGCGCTCGGGGTGCTGCAGATCGTGGGGATGGGGTTCGCCTCGCGGCGGATGGCGGAGCTCTCGGGCCGGATCCGGCCGACGACGGCGTTCTCCGTGTACGCGCTGGGCGCGGTGTACGGGCTCGCGGGGTTCTGCGCGGGCCCGATCCTGGGCAGCGTCCTGACGGTGGCGGCGGTCAGCGGCAGCCCGGTCTACGGCGGGCTGCTGCTCGCCGTCTACGCCCTTGGCATGGCCGTGCCGCTGTTCTTGCTCGCGCTGCTCTGGGAGCGGTTCGACCTGGGGCGGCGGCGGTGGCTGCGGGGCCGTGCCTTCCGGCTCGGCCGCTTCGAACTGCACACGACCTCGCTCCTGTCGGGCCTCTTCTTCGTGGCCCTCGGGGCGCTCTTCCTCGCGTACGACGGGACCACGGCGCTGCCGGGTCTCCTCGACGTGGACGACTCGTTCGCGGTGGAGCGGTGGGCCGGTGGAGTGGGCAGGGCGGTGCCGGACTCCGTGCTGATCGCGGGGGTGGTGGTCCTGGTGGCCCTGCTGTTCGCGGCACGGGCCTGGCGGGGGCGTGCCGCGGCGAAGGGGGAGGCCGAGCGGGGGTAGGCCGCCTCGCCTTTGCCGGGAAACGGCGAAGGCCCCGTCCACTGGACGGGGCCTTCGGGGAAGTGGCTGGGGCCGGGATCGAACCGGCGACCTATCGCTTTTCAGGCGATCGCTCGTACCAACTGAGCTACCCAGCCACGCAGTTCGAGAAGAACTGCAAGCGGTCCTGACGGGATTTGAACCCGCGGCCTCCACCTTGACAGGGTGGCGAGCACTCCAAACTGCTCCACAGGACCAAGCGTTGTGCGAGCACTAGTCTCGCACAAGGTGTTGCGTGCCCCCAACGGGATTCGAACCCGTGCTACCGCCTTGAAAGGGCGGCGTCCTGGGCCACTAGACGATGAGGGCTAAGGGCCCACCTGGGCGCTTTGCAGCGCGTCGGGGACGTGAGAAGCATATGGGATGCGGGGAGCTATCGCCAAAACGGTTATCGGGGGGCCGGGGAACCGCTCCCCGGAGAGCGGTCCGGAGGGGGCGGCGACGGCGTCGCGCCCGGCTGGTTCTCCTTGGGGAGATGGCGGCTGACCTCCGCCTTCGTCAGCCCGAGGCCGCCCAGTCTGATCTCGTCCCAGGCCTGCAGGCGGCGGGTGTCGCGGTCCAGGTAGAGGACCGACGCCTCGACCGGGTCGGGGTACTTGCCCTCCACCGCCCGCAGCCCGCTGCCGCCCGTCGAGCCCTCGATGCGCAGCCGCGTGCCGCCCTCCATGACCTCCATCTCCTGGTGGTGGACATGGCCGGCCAGGACCAGCGGCACCTCGCCGTCCGTCTCGCGCGCCGCGTCCGGGTTGTGGGCGATGGCCACGTCGACGGGCGTGCCCGCCGCCTTCTGGTCGCGCAGGGCCGATGCGAGGCGGATGCCCGCCATCACCTCGACGGGCTTGCCCTCGGCCGCGACCGAGCGGTCGGGGGTGTACTGCGGATCGCCCGTCCCGGCGAACCGCAGGCCCGCGACCGAGACCGCCCGGCCCTCGTCCAGGACGTGCACGTTCTTCATGCGCTGCAGATAGCGCTGCGTGGTGCGCGAGTCGTGGTTGCCGCGGACCCAGACGTAGGGGGCTCCCAAGTCCTCGATCGGGTCCAGGAAGGCGTTCTCCGCCGCGCTGCCGTGGTCCATCGTGTCGCCGGAATCGACGATGACGTTGATGTCGTACTGCTCGACGAGCGAGGCGATGATCTTCCAGCTCGCGGGGTTCAGGTGGATGTCCGAGACGTGCAGGACCCGGATCGTGGTCGGGTCCGGCTGGTACGCGGGGAGCGTCGACGTCACGTCGTACAGCTTCGTCACGTTGGTGACCAGGCGCGCCAACTCCTGTTGGTAGACGTCGAATTCGCTCACGATGCTGCGGGCGTTGCCGACCACGGAGGGCGCGCTGCTCAGCAGGCCCGAGAACTTCGGCTCAAGGACCGACTTGGGGTTCCACGTCGCGTACGCCGCCGTGCCCGACGCCGCGAGCAGGGCAAGGGCCAGACCGCCCGCCGCCAGTGCGCGGCGCGGCCGGCGGTAGACGGCGAGGCCCAGTGCGGTGGCGCCCGAGACGACGGCGGCGCAGGAACGTACGGCCAGGTCGAGGGCTCCGTGCTCGACGTCCCTCGCCACCTCGTCCTGGAGCCCGGAGATCCGCTCGGGGTGGTCGACCAGGGCCTGCGAGCGCACCGGGTCGAGGCGGTCGACGTCCACGTCGAGGCGGATGGGCGCGACGTGCGAGCGCAGTTCGAGGGCGCCCAGCGGCGACACGTCGATCTTCGTGCCGCCGGTCGCCGATGGGCGCAGCGTCATCCGGGTGTCCATCGGGCCCACGGGCACGTGCACGCTGCCCACGATCAGCAGTCCGAGCCATGCGCCGAGCACGACGACCGCGACCAGGCCGATGGCGCGGCCGTACGGGTGCGGCGGGCTGATCAGTTCGCCGACCGGGTGCGTGTGGCGTGCGCGGTAGTGGCGTACGAGGGCGGCGGGCGCCCTTCGTATGCCCTTGATCCTTTTCATCCCCTGCATGACGACTGTGACGTCGCGGGTCATTGGTCCCGTATGCCCACGGCGACGGGTGGCCATGCGGGACCGTGGCCGACAATGGGGGTGTGCTGGAGATGACGCGGGAAGAGTTCGAGGAACTGGTCGCCGAGGCGCTCGACCGGATTCCGCCGGAGTTGACGCGGTTGATGGACAACGTGGCGGTGTTCGTGGAGGACGAACCGCCCGCCGAGGATCCCGAGCTGCTCGGGCTCTACGAGGGAACTCCGCTGACCGACCGGGGCGAGTGGTACGCGGGAGTGCTGCCCGACCGCATCACCATCTACCGGGGGCCGACGCTCCGGATGTGTGAGTCGCGCGAGGACGTCGTGGCGGAGACGGAGATCACCGTGGTGCACGAGGTCGCTCATCACTTCGGGATCGACGACGAGCGGCTGCACGCGCTTGGCTACGGCTGACGGGACGGCGTCGCGGTCCGTGTCCTCTTGCGGGGCAGGGGAGTTGGGCAGGGCGTCCCGATTTCCAGCGCCTCGGAGGTGCTCGGCCGTGCGCCAGTTGTACGTTCCTGTCCGGTGGGCCGCGGCCGCGGTGGCCGTCATGGCGACCGCGGGCTGTATGAGCATCGGTGACGACGGGCGCGATGCGCCGGGGCCCGCGCGTTCCGCGGGGCAGCGCGACGGGGCGGCCGCCCCGGACAGCGGGGGCGTCTCGCCGGGTGGCGGCTCGGCCGGCGGCGGTTCCGGCGGCGGGCACGGCGACGCCAAGGGCGACGGGCAGGGGAAGCGGGCGGGCAAGGGCAAGGGGCGGGCCGCCGGCGCGGGTGATGCCGCGTCGGGCAGCGCAGCCCCGGCTTCCGCCTCCGCGTCCGGGAGCGCCGCAGCCCCCGCGTCGCCGACGAAGGGCGGCGGGCCGAGTCCCACCGCGCCCAAGCCGCCGAAGCCGTCCCCCACGCCGACGCCAACGCCGCCGAAGCCCTCTCCCACGCCGACGCCCACGCCGCCCACCCCGGAGCCCTCATCCTCGGCGCACGAGGAGCCCAAGCAGGACGCCCAGCTCGGGCAGCGGTCGACGGAGCCGGTGTCGCGGGAGCCCTCTCCGGAGGCCGGGCCCGCGTAGACCGGCGTACTCCGGAGGTGGATCGACGTAGATCGGCCGCTGTCCGAAACCCGCTTCGTCGCAGGTGAGCCCGGCCGTGAGGCCTGGAATCGAAGGTGCCTCGGGCAGCTCGGTTTGCCTTAAGGGGTGGTGGGTGCGTATGGTGGTAGATCGTTTGATCCCATTTGCCCGGCGCCGACACAGAAGAGCGCCGCGTGGCGCGTACTCTCCCTTGCCGTGGCTGACCGCATAGAGGCGGTCCATTGCGAAATCACGGAGTTGACGGGCGCGTGCCGAGACTCCGGAAGGTTTCGCATTTCGCATGTCCATTTTCAGTTCTGACCACGCCGTCCTGCCCGAGAACGAGACGGTCGAGGCCGTCGCCGAGGCTGTCGAGACCGTCGAGAACGACGCCGTAGAGGTTGTCGCCGAGACCGTCGAGATCGTCGAGGCCATCGAGGCCGAGGACGTCACCGAGGTCACCACCGACGCCGACGCTGATGCCGTTGAGGCTGAGGCCGACGTCGACGCCGAGCCCCAGATCACCTTCGGCGACCTCGGTCTGCCCGACGGTGTCGTCCGCAAGCTCGCCCGCAACGGCGTGCACAGCCCCTTCCCGATCCAGGCAGCGACCATCCCGGACGCCCTGGCCGGCAAGGACATCCTGGGCCGCGGCCGCACCGGCTCCGGCAAGACCCTCTCCTTCGGTCTGCCGATGCTGGCCCAGCTGGCCGAGGGCCACACCGAGAAGAAGAAGCCCCGCGGCGTCATCCTGACCCCGACCCGCGAGCTGGCGATGCAGGTCGCCGACGCGCTTCAGCCGTACGGCGACGTACTCGGCCTGAAGATGAAGGTCGTCTGCGGCGGTACGTCCATGGGCAACCAGATCTACGCCCTCGAGCGCGGCGTCGACATCCTCGTCGCCACGCCGGGCCGTCTGCGCGACATCATCAGCCGCGGCGCCTGCTCGCTGGAGAACACCCAGATCGCGGTGCTCGACGAGGCCGACCAGATGTCCGACCTGGGCTTCCTGCCCGAGGTCACCGAGCTGCTCGACCAGGTGCCGTCCGGCGGCCAGCGGATGCTGTTCTCGGCCACGATGGAGAACGAGATCTCCACGCTGGTCAAGCGCTACCTGAACAACCCGGTCACGCACGAGGTCGACGCCGCCCAGGGCGCCGTCACGACCATGACCCACCACATCCTGATCGTGAAGCCCCGCGACAAGGCGCCGGTCACCGCCGCGATCGCCGCGCGCAAGGGCCGCACGATCATCTTCGTCCGCACCCAGCTGGGCGCCGACCGCATCGCCGAGCAGCTCTGCGAGTCCGGTGTGAAGGCCGACGCGCTGCACGGCGGCATGACGCAGGGCGCTCGTACGCGCGTTCTTGAGGACTTCAAGAAGGGCTACGTCAACGCGCTCGTCGCGACCGACGTCGCCGCCCGCGGTATCCACGTCGACGGCATCGACCTGGTCCTGAACGTGGACCCGGCCGGCGACCACAAGGACTACCTGCACCGCTCCGGCCGTACCGCTCGCGCGGGCCGCTCCGGCACGGTCGTCTCGCTGTCCCTGCCGCACCAGCGCCGCCAGATCTTCCGCCTGATGGAGGACGCGGGCGTCGACGCCTCGCGCCACATCATCAACGGCGGCGGCACCTTCGAGCCGGAGGTCGCCGAGATCACCGGCGCCCGTTCGATGACCGAGGTGCAGGCCGACTCCGCGGGCAACGCCGCGACCCAGGCCGAGCGTGAGGTCAAGGACCTCACCAAGGAGCTGGAGCGCGCCACCCGCCGCGCGACGGAGCTGCGCGAGGAGGCCACGCGCCTCACCGCGCGTGCCGCCCGCGAGCGCGGTGACGACCCGGAGGTCGCGGTGGCCGAGGCCGCCGCCGCTGCCGAGGCCGCCGTCGAGGCCGCCGCCTCCGTGCCCGAGCAGTCCGCCCCGGTGCGGGAGGAGCGTTCCTCCTCGTACGAGAACCGCCGTCCGCAGCGTGACGAGCGCGGCAACTACGAGCGTGAGCGCCGCGACGACCGTGGTGGCCGTTCCTTCGAGCGTCGTGACGACCGCGGTGGCTCCGGCTTCCGTGGTGGCGACCGTCGTGAGGGTGGCTTCCGTGGCGGTGACCGCCGTGAGGGTGGCGACCGTGGTGGCCGTTCCTTCGAGCGTCGTGACGACCGTGGCGGCTCCGGCTTCCGTGGTGGCGACCGTCGTGAAGGCGGCTTCCGTCGCGACGACCGTCCGTCGGGCGACCGCGGTGGCTTCCGCCGTGAGGAGCGTCCCTCCGGCGACCGTGGCGGCTCCTTCCGCCGTGACGAGCGTCCGTCGGGTGACCGTGGCGGCTTCCGTCGCGACGAGCGTCCCTCCGGTGACCGTGGCGGCTTCCGCGGCGGCGACCGTCGTGACGACCGTGGCGGCTCCTTCCGCCGTGACGACCGCCCCTCCGGCGGCCACCGCGGCAGCGACCGTCCGTTCAACCGTGACCGCCGCGACGACCGCCCCTCCGGCGGCGCCCGCTCCGGTGGCCACGACCGCCCGGCGTTCAACCGCGACCGCTCCGGCACCGGCACCGGTTCCTTCGGCCGCCGCGACGACAAGCCGCGCTGGAAGCGCAACGGCTGAGTCATCGGCTGATGCCCGAGTGACTGACTGAACGGCAGCGGGCCCGTCCCTTCGGGGGCGGGCCCGCTGCCGTATGCCAAACGTGACGTGTGTCATGTCCCTGCCGTGGGCAACGCTGCTGCATGACGACCACTGACGGAAAGAACGGCGAACCACCACCCGGCTCCGACGAGGAGCGCCTGGCCGAGCTCGGCTACACCCAAGTGCTCGCGCGCCGCATGTCCGCGTTCTCCAACTACGCGGTCTCCTTCACGATCATCTCGGTCCTCTCCGGCTGCCTCACGATGTACCTGTTCGGCATGAACACCGGCGGCCCGGCCCTGATCACCTGGGGCTGGGTCGGTGTCGGCCTGATGACCCTCTTCGTCGGCCTCGCCATGGCGGAGATCTGCTCCGCGTACCCGACGTCGGCCGGGCTCTACTTCTGGGCGCACCGCCTCGCACCGCCCCGCACGGCGGCCGCCTGGGCGTGGTTCACGGGCTGGTTCAACGTCCTCGGTCAGGTCGCCGTCACCGCGGGCATCGACTTCGGCGCCGCGTCGTTCCTGGGCGCGTACCTGAACCTGCAGTTCGACTTCCAGGTCACCGAGGAGCGCACGATCCTGCTCTTCGCCGCCATCCTCGTACTGCACGGACTCCTGAACACCTTCGGCGTACGCATCGTCGGCCTGCTGAACAGCGTCAGTGTCTGGTGGCATGTCATCGGCGTCGCGGTCATCGTCGGCGCGCTCGCCTTCTCGCCGGACTCGCACCAGTCGGCGTCCTTCGTCTTCACGGAGTTCGTGAACAACACGGGGTGGGGCAGCGGCCTCTACGTCGCCCTCATCGGCCTCCTGATGGCCCAGTACACCTTCACCGGGTACGACGCCTCCGCGCACATGACCGAGGAGACCCACGACGCGTCCACGGCGGGCCCGCGCGGCATCGTCCGCTCCATCTGGACGTCCTGGATCGCGGGCTTCGTGCTGCTGCTCGGCTTCACCTTCGCCATCCAGTCGTACGAGGGTGCGCGGGGGTCGGCCACGGGAGCACCGCCCGCGCAGATCCTGCTCGACGCCCTCGGGGCGACCACCGGCAAGCTGCTCCTGCTCGTCGTCATCGGCGCGCAGCTCTTCTGCGGCATGGCGTCCGTGACCGCCAACTCCCGCATGATCTATGCCTTCTCGCGGGACGGGGCGCTGCCGTTCTCGCACATCTGGCACACGGTCAACCCGCGTACGCGCACCCCCGTCGCGGCGGTCTGGCTGGCCGCGCTCGGCGCGCTGGTGCTCGGACTTCCGTACCTGATCAACGTCACGGCGTACGCGGCGGTGACCTCGATCGCGGTCATCGGGCTCTACATCGCGTACGTCGTCCCGACCCTCCTGCGGCTGCGCAAGGGCGACCAATTCGAGCGCGGGCCCTGGCACTTGGGCCGCTGGTCGCGCCCGATCGGCATCGTCGCGGTGACCTGGGTCGGAGTGATCACGGTCCTCTTCATGCTCCCGCAGGTCTCGCCGGTCACCTGGGAAACCTTCAACTACGCCCCGATCGCGGTCCTGGTGGTCCTCGGCTTCGCCGCGACCTGGTGGCTGGCATCGGCCAGGCACTGGTTCCTCAACCCGGATCACGAGCGCACCCTGGCCCGCGAGGCGGCCCGCTCCGGGGCGCCCGCCAAGACCGATCCCTGACCGTCCCGGCCCGCTCGAGGGCCCGGCGCGGAACTTCGCGACGGGCCCAGAGGCGATACCCGATCGGACGACGGTGCCCGTCCCGCTATGCTCGTGGGGTGCGTCGGCACGGACCGTTAGCTCAATTGGCAGAGCAGTGGACTTTTAATCCATTGGTTGTGGGTTCGAGTCCCACACGGTCTACCAAGAGCGGGAGAGGGAAACCCCCCTCTGACCTGCTACGGAGCGTCCGGGTCCACTTCGGTGGGCTCGGACGCTTCTTCGTTTTCCGGCTCGCGCGTGAGCGGGCGGGGCATCATCAGGCGTGTGCGTGTCCGAGGTGAGCGTGGTGGTGGAATGCCGCAGGGTCTCCTTCACCGCGTGGATGTCACCGCCCCCGCCTTGGGTGAGGGTCCCCGCGACGTGGCGCAGGTCGCGGAGCGTGATGGGCGGGAGGTCGGTCGTCGCGAGGATGCGGCGGAAGGCCTCGGAGACCGTCTCGGGATGCAGCCAGGAGCCGTCCTCCTGGGTGAAGACCTTGCCCGTGTCCTGCCAGGCGGGGCCCCAAGTGGCCTCCAGCGCGGCGGCGCTGACCCACAAGCGAGCGGAACATGGCCGACGAGCCCGCGCCCATCAACGTGGACCCTGGCCCCCGCACACGCCGCAGGCCCGACTGGAAACCTCTTCCGGCCGGGCCTGCGGCGAACCCGCGTCAAGTTGTGGCGCCAGCTCCAGCCTGCGGCCTTGGGCCCGCCAGCAGGCCGATCCGGCCTTCAAGATCTCCGTCTGTAGCTCAGGGGGGAGTGAACCCCAGGCAGCGCCGTTTGGAGAAGCCGTCATACGGCTGTGGCGTGTGCCCAGTGCTGGCCCTCGACGAGGTCGCGGTAATGGGAGCTGTTGGCCATCAGTTCGGCGTGGGTACCTGTTTCCGCGACAGTGCCGTCTGCCAGCACGACGACGTGGTCGGCATGCATCACCGTGGACAGGCGGTGGGCCACGACGAGAACCGAACGGTCTCGGGCAAGGGTGTCGATCACGTCGCGCAGGCGCATCTCGTTGAGAGAGTCCAGTTGCGAGGTGGGCTCGTCGAGCAGGATGACATCGGAGGACTGGAGCAGAGCCCGGGCCAGGGCGATGCGCTGCCGCTGGCCTCCCGAGACGTCCACTTCGCGGCCGATGACGGTGTCCAGGCCGCTCGGGAGGGCGCGTACCACGTCCGCCATGCCGACGTCGGCGAGCGCTGACATGAGCGCGGCGTCGTCGGTGCCCGAGTCCGTACGTCCGAGGAGGAGGTTCTCACGGACGGTGCCCTCCAGAAGCGTGAAGGACTGGTCGACATAGCCGATTCGGGAGCGCAGCGCGTCGAGCGACCAGTCACGGACGTCTTGCCCCAGCACCGTGATGGACCCGCTGGAGGCGTCCTCGAACCGTTCGATCAGGGTGAGCAGGGTGGACTTCCCCGCCCCCGAGTGTCCGACGACAGCGGTCAGCCCGCGCCGCGGTATCCGCAGAGAGACCTCCCGCAGCACCGGCTCACCGTCGTACCCGAAGGACACGCGGTCGAACACCACGGCGTCACTGCCGGCGTCGGGCCGGGGCGCGACGGGTTCGCCTGCCGTTTCGACGGGGGCGCTGAGCAAGTCCTCGAACCGTCCCTTTGCGGCCAGGCCCGTCTGCAGACGCCCCAGGCCCATCACCATGATGGTGATGGGGGTGACGAGCTGGAGCAGATACAGCAGGAAGGCGATGAAGTCGGAGAGGCTGAGATCTCCGTGCGAGATCCGTACGCCGCCCGCGATCACGATGCAGGCGAGGGCGACTTCCTGACCGAGCGACATGACGGGGATGACGACGGACTGGAGTCGCGCGGCGGAAATCATTCCGTCGGTGATGTGTTCGGCGTCACGGGTCAGGGATGCGCTGGTGGGCTTCTCGGCGCGGTGCGCTTTGACGGTGACCAGCGACGAGAGCACCGTGGTGAAGCGCTGGGCGAGCGCGCCGGTGGCTATCTGAATCCCCTCGAAACCCTTGCGAACCCGGCGCAGCAGCAGCCAGATGACGCTGCCGGCCACGGCGAACACGGCCAGGGTCAGAAGTACCAGCATCCAGTCCAGCAGGGCCATGAGGACGAGGGTCGCGAGGGCCGTCACGACGGCGACGGGCAGCTGGACGACGCCGACGTCGATCACTGACCGCAGCAGCGCCGCGTCGGAGGTGATGCGGGCGACGAGGTTTCCGGCGCCGGCCGCGCGCACTGCCTGGAGCGGCATGCGCAGGGTGTGCTCCATGACCTTGCCCCGCAGCCGCAGGATGAACTGCTCGCCCGTCTTGGCCAGGAGGTAGCCGGAGACCGACGCGGCCAGCGCCCCGGCCAGCGCCAGCGGCACCATGATCGCGAGCCACTGCAGGATGCTCTCCCGCCGGGCGAGGGCATCGATGAGCTCCCTCACCAAGAGCGGCACCGCCAGGGTCGCCGCGGTAGCAGCCAGGCTCAGCAGGACCGCGAGCGAGATCTGGATGATGTGGCCGCGGGACAGTTCGCCGAGGAGGCGCAGGCGTCTCGGGTGTTGCGGGGACGGCTTCGGCCCTGTCGGCACGGGAGGCCCTTTCCGGATCGACATGATGTGCGGCGTGAGCGGTGGTCCGGGGCGCCAGCAGGTGACGCCCCGGACCGGGCCCGGGATTCAGCAGCCCTTGGCCAGCGTGAAGCCCGCGCTGAAGCTGGCGGCACCGCCGGCCGACGCCAGGATGCTCTCGACGGAGACGACCGTGACCGAGGTCGTCGGGGTGATCGCGGGGGCGTCGGCAGAGGAGGCCGCGCCGATCTCGGCCGAGTCGGTGTAGGCGGTGTAGCCCGAGATCAGCTGGTCGGCAGTGTTCACTGTTGCTCCTATGGGTAATTCGAAACTGACTAGAGAGTTTCTCTCACAAATCGACGCCAACGCCCAGCCCATTTTTTTCCGGAGAAGCCCCCTCAACTGCGGTCATGCCTCCGGAAGAATTTTTATTGGCGCAGTTAAGGACAGATGTTTCTTTAGAGGGTGAGGCTGCGTGGGCGGCTACTTCCAGCTTTCGTCCCAGAGGGCCCGGATGTCGTCGCCCAAAGCACCGTGCTGCCCTACCAGGACGCCGGAGAAAGCAGCCGGCCGGTAGTAACGACGTACCGCGTCGGACACCTGTTGCGGGGAAACGGAGCGGAGCTGTTCGGGGAAATCGGCCAGCCATGTGAGCGGAAGGCTGTATCCGATCACACCGGCCAGCGTGGAGGCCATCCCTGCTTGGGATGTCTGACCTATGCTCGTGATTCCGGTCATGTAGGTGCCGGCTGCGTGAATCTCCTTGGCCGACGGGGGGTCATCGCAGAGACGGCGCAATGCTTGGCTTATTTCTCCGAGTGCTCTGGGCGCCGATTCGGTGGCGGTAGCCGATTCGATGAAGCCGACCTGTCTGCCCAGAACGTCTTCGATGCTTGATTCGACCTGGTAGACGAGTCCGGTGTCTTCGCGCAGCCGGGTGAACAGTCGGGAGGAGAAGAAACCACCGAGCACGCAGTTGCCGATGCTGAGCGCGGGGAAGACGGCGTCGATGCGGGCGGCCGCCGGCGCCATGAGGGTGATGTGGGTCTGCGTGGCGTTCGGGCGGTCGATCACATGGAGCCCGGCACTGGTCATCGGCGGCGGGGGTGCGAAGGATCGCGGAGACGGCGGGGGGCGCCAGGCTTCCAGTGCGGATGCGGCGGCACCGGCCGTGGCGGCCGGGTCGGCCGAGCCGACGACGACGAGGTATGCCCCGTCGGGCCG
This sequence comes from Streptomyces sp. NBC_01381, assembly GCF_026340305.1. Taxonomy (NCBI): domain Bacteria; kingdom Bacillati; phylum Actinomycetota; class Actinomycetes; order Kitasatosporales; family Streptomycetaceae; genus Streptomyces; species Streptomyces sp. NBC_01381. Next base: position 1,002,084 of record NZ_JAPEPI010000001.1, read on the forward strand.
CACCACCTTGCCGTGCAATGCGCTGAGCTGCTCGGCGGTCATGGCTGTTACGGCTGCTTCGTCGGGAGGCCCGCTCGTGCTCAGGCCGGGGCAGCAGTGCCGTTGGAGGGCGTCGCGCGCCATCGCGGCGGGCTGGGCGGCCCTTGCCCGGACATGGCCGACGACCTTGCGGATTGCTGCGCGGCCTGCGGCGCCGCCGTAGGCGGGAGCGGTCAGGACCTCGCTGAGCAGCGCGAGCAGGTCCGCCAGATACTGCTGTGGAAGCGAGCAGTTCACGGTGAGCTGGGAGCCGGTCCAGCTGACGTCCAGCGTCGCTCCCCGACGTCCCAGGATGTCGTCCATCTGCTCGGGGGTGTGCCGGGCCGTGCACCGGCCGAGCGCGGCGGCGAGCACGGATGCCGCCGCAGGATCAACGGTATGGGCAGGCAGTGGGATCGCGAGGCGTATTTCTGCCATCGGCACGGACGGCGCGTGCACGGTGACCACTCGCAGCCCGTTGCTCAGGCAGGTGTCGACAAAGGGAGGGAGGGCGAAGTGCTGGTCGCCGTCCGGCTCGGGCAACAGCGCGGACTGTGTCATCGCAGCGCTCCGACCGCAGGTGTCAGGGCGAGCACACCCCTGGCGTCGGCGGCAAGTCCTCCCGCTGCCCGGGCCACTTGCCCGGCGTCCACCGCCCGCAGCAGGTCCGGGAGTTCGTCGACCAGTTCGGCCCGTCCGTGGAGTACCTCGAACGCACCCTGGTGGCGTGTGCGTACCAGGAGGTTGTCGTAGCCGCGAGCCGCCGCGGTGAACGACCGGGCCGAGGCCCGTGCCAGTTCGGGCTCATCGGGCCCGGTGGCGGCCAGGTCCGCGAGTTCGGCGTCCGTCTCGCCCAGGACGTCGTCGAGAGCCGTGTGCGGGGGGTGGGCGGCCACCAAGTGGAAGGTGTCGGGATTGCGCGCTTGAAGGGGGCCGAAGAATCCGCAGCCGGTCCGCACCGACGCAGCCACGCCCCTCTCCCGTACGAGCCTTCGAGTCAGCCGGGCGTTCTCGCCTCCCGTCAGGAGTAGCGAGAGCACGATATGGGCGAGATAGTCGGCGCGTTGGGTCACCGGATCGGGCATTCGGTATCCGAGGGCGACGGCGGGCAGCGCAGCGTGCAAGTCGTGGTGGGTGTCCCGGCGTTCCCCGGTCAGCGGGGGTTCGCACAACTGGGGCTGCGACGGTACGGGCCGGGCAGGGATCCGGCCGAAGTGGCGCTGGATCATGTCGGTGACCCGGTCAGGAGCGAAGGAGCCCGAGACGGTGAGCACGGCGTTGCCCGGCGCATAGTGCTGGGCATGGAAGGCCGCGCAGTCGTCGAGGGTTGCTCCGTCGAGGTCCCCGAAGTGCCCATAGCCGTTGTGCGCGTTGGGGAAGGTCCCGTAGAGGACGGCAGGAAGCACCGTCCAGGGAAAACCGCCGTATGCGCGGTTCGTCACATTTGCACGGACCTCTTCCTTGACGACGCTGAGCTGAGTGCGCAGGTTCCTCTGCGTCAACCGCAGCGAGGCCATTCTGTCTGCTTCGAGGAAGAGCATCCGCTCCAGCGCGGAGGTTGGGCAGACCTGGTAGAAGTCGGTGTAATCCTGGTGCGTGGAGGCGCCCGAGGTACCGCCCGCGGCCTGGACGTGCCGGAAGTGCTCACTCGGGCCCGTGTTCTGACTTCCCTGGAACATCAGGTGCTCGAAGAGGTGGGCGAATCCGCTACGGCCTTCCGGCTCGTTGCGAAACCCCACTGCGTAGTGCACCGCCATGCCGACCGCCGGGGCCATGGGGCGAGGATCGAGCACCACGCGAAGGCCGTTGTCCAGAGTCAGTCTTCGCATATTCCTGTCCGCTTGTTCACCTGGTACCGCTGTCGGCGAAGAAAGGGCGCCATGCCGGTACCAGCCATGCCGGTACCGGCGCGTGGCCAGAGGCTCAGCAGCCCTTGCCGAACGTCACACCGGCGCTCATGCTGATGCCGGCACTCAGGGCGTAGGAGCCCTCGGTGATCACAACGGTGGCGGACAGGGCCACCGGGCTGGCCTCCGGAGCACCAGTCATCTGGCCGGCGCCGATCTCCTCGGCCGTCGCGTAGGCCGCGTACCCGGAGATCAGCTGGTCGGTGGTGTTCATTGAATTCTCCTCAATGCTTCGAAATTCGGCGAAATAGCTCCGCCTGCAGGAATTTCTAACACGCCGGGAAGAGAACTGGCCAGTTTGAAAGGTTAGTGGCTCAGAAGGCTCAGGGGCAAAATTTGGATAGCGCGGGATCAGTGGTGGGTGAAAAGCTGGTTGGAGAGAAGGCGGCGGGGGTGAAACCCGTCGGCTCCACCCCCGCCTGCACAACATCACTGCCCCCTACAGGCCGTCAACATACTTCTTGGCGATAGCCATCGAAGCCAGCGGATAGTTGTCGCGTACCGCCTTCACGGCCGCGATGTCACCGCGGTCACGCTGCACGGAGCGAATCCTCTGCTCGTCCACCTGACTGCGGAATCCCTCGTAGGAACCGTACTCATTCCAGAACGCTTTCTTCCGCTTGCGTACGGCCTGGTCCCCGACAATCCCCAGGGCGCCGGTGACGCCCGCTGCGATGAGTCCGGATATACCGTTCATTTTTCTCCCCTGTCCCTAGGGTCGATGGTGAGTAAATGCCGTTCAGTCTGTCCGCTCGTACACGGATACATGCCGAGGGCTGGTCACTGAGTACGGTTCCTGGTACCACCCGCTCCAGCGTTCCACCAAACGCAGACCGGCCAGTTCGGCCAGCAGGTCGATCTCGAGGGGGAACGCGTACCGCAGCACGTGGTGCGTGGTCGACGGCGGACCTCCGTCGACGATGGTGTGCGTTGCCACCATGAGCTGCTGGGTCTTGTCCACGGTGAGCGTGTCGAGCATCACCGTGCTCTCGTTGAGGTAGCGCATGGAGAAGTCGGGCTTCTCCATGACGTGGTACGGCGACGGGTCGAACGCTTCAAGGACGAACCGCCCGCCCGGCGCCAGCCGTTCGCGTGCGTTGCGCAGGCAAGCCACCTGCGCCTCCTTCGAGACAGCGACGAAGAACGTGTTCAGCACCAGCGTGACGAGGTCGTACGACTCGTCGAAGTCCGTGAGCGGCTGGGTGAAGTCGCCGAGGGCCGCCGTGATCGCTCCGTGCGGATCCTTCTCCCGGAGTCGTGCCAGCATCGCCTCGGAACCGTCGACGCCGTGGACTTCGTGTCCCCGTTCGGCCAGGGGCAGGGCGATCCGTCCGGTGCCGATGCCCAACTCCAGCACTTTGCCGCCGGGTTCGAGCATTCCGTCGAGGAACTCCACTGCGGCCGTGGTGTCGAAGCCGATCGGATACATCTGTTCGTAGACGCCGGCGAGTTTCTCGTTGTAGTGCGCGTTCTGCGCGATCATGCCTTCTCCAAGTCGGTCGGCTCGTAAGGGCCTTCGGCGGATGTGCCGGCGGCAGCGGGGGTGTCGATCAGTTCGGCCAGCAGGTCCAGGTAGTCCAGCAACTGCTCGGTCCAGCCGACGTACGCCGCGTAGTCGTGGGCATGGACGAGCACGCGAAGTACCGCGGCGCGTGCCACGGCCTCGGCGTCCACCGCCTCGGGGCCGTACCCGTGCAGCACCGCACGGGCGGCCGCCGCGCAGAGGGCTGCCGCCTCTGTGTGCTGGGGGCCGGTGAAGTGCAGCAGCCGGAACTCGGCCAGCTCGCCCAGCAGCCATCCCAGGTCGTAGGCGCGAGGGCCGCGCGCCAGTTCTTCGCCCGCCAGCAGGACACCGGCCTGGGGCGGACGTGCGGGGATCACCGCGCCGAGGCCGACCGTGCCGAGCACGAGGACGTCATCGGGACGCTCCTGTTCCCACTCGACCAGCCAGTGGCGAACGCGGTCCGTGCGTCGCCGACCCAGCCGGTGCCCGGCTGCCTCGAACAGCCGGGCTGCCCCGCCAGGGCCGTCACGCCGGGCCAGCCACCGGGACAGGCGCAGGCCACCGCTGGGGCGCCGCACGACCGGGCCGGTTCGTACCTCGTCGTGCACCCGTCGCACCGTGGCCCCGACGTCGTGGAGCAGCCGGGGCATGGCTGCCCACCTGTCAGGGGCCTCCGGCAGGGTGGTGAGCACATGGGCGAGCGTGTAGGGCAGCGGCACGGGATACCGGCGCTCTGCCCGACCGCCACGGCCCAGCTCCACCCGGACACCCGAGGGGCCGAGCGCGACTGTGGCCGCACGGACGGACTCCGGTACCGAAGTGAAGGCGTCCTCGCGGTCGGGACCAGGAACGCGGGTCCACTGGTAGCCGACGCCATTCCCGAGTATCCGCGTGGTCAGAAAGCCTGTGCCGAAGTCCGCTACCGGCGTCTCCGGCGGCTCCGGCGTCTCCGGCGTCTCCGGCGTCTCCGGGGTTCCCGGCGTCTCCGGCGTTCCCGGGGTGAGGGCGTGCGCGCTCACGCGGCTCTCCCGGTGCCGGCCCGCAACGCCTCCAACGCTGTGATGACATCGGGCAGCGGGGCGTTCAGCGCGGCATCGTTCCGGCCGGTGGTGACGCTCAGACCCATGACGGGAGGGGCGAGCACCACATTGCGGCGCGCGCGCAGCGCCGCTGCGTGCTTCGCAAATGCTTCGGAGTCCACCCCACCGGGCGGCAGCGATGGTGCCACCGCCACTGCCGCGCGCGTGCACTGCAGAGCCAGCATGACGGGAGTGTCCGCAAGGCCGGTGGCCAACCGTGCGACGAAGCTGAAGGTGGCCGGGTTCACGACCACCGTGTCCGCCCACTCGGCGAGCTCGACATGAGGCGCGACCGTGGATGCCTCCGAAGGCCACGCGTCGGTGAACACGTCCCCTGGGGTGATGGGTGCCAACGCCTGGCGCGTCACGAACCGTTCGGCGCTGCGCGTGACAGCGACCCTGACCTCCAGCTCGGGGTAGCTCATGCCCAGCCAGTTCACCCAGAACGGGGTGTGCGCGGCGCTGAGGGCGCCCGTCACCACATACAGGAGCCGACGGCCGCCGAAGGGCGGCAGTCCGCCGTTGCCGGCCGCGTTGTCAGGGTCAGTCATCGTCCGCGACCGCCTCAAGGATCTCGCGCAGGTCCCGCAGGCCGGCCTGGGTGCCCTCGGTCAGGTAGACGCCGCAGACGTTGATGATCACTTCGTCCACACCGCTCTCCCGGTGCGCCCGGACGACGTTGGCGATGTCCTCCACCGTGCCGGAAGCGAAGACCTCCCTGCGCAGCAGTTCTTCGGCGCCCTTGAGCGGGTCCGAGGCGCTGACCTCCACTCCGGCACGCCGCAGCATGTCTGTGTAGTGCTCCGAGGTGAGGTGCGGTCCTGCGGCGGCGAACACGATCCGCCGCAGGTTGCGGCCGGGCCGGGTGACCGCGGCGTGCACGACGCTGGCAACGCGCGGGGTGTCGGTGCGGCCTGCCCGCCGAACGCCTTCACCGATCGCCGGGATCAGCTGGTCGGCGATGTACCAGTGGGGAGTGAGCCAGGTGATGGCGACGTCGGCGACCTCGCCCACGGTCCGGGCCATGCCGGGCCGCAGGACACCGAGGCCCACCTCGGCAGCGGGCGCGGGCACGTGCAGCATTCCGGTGGTGGCGGTGAAGTAGTCGCCCTGGTGGGAGAGCACCTCGCTGTCCAGCAGTTTGCGCACCAGGGTGGCGTATTCGGCCACCATCTTCAGCGGGCGCTCGTAGGGCTGGCCCAGGAGCGACGCCTGGAAGTTGCGTGCCCCCGGACCGAAGCCGGCCACATACGGGGCGCCCGACAGCGCGCTGATCGAGCGGGCCTCGACGGCCGCCTGGTAGGGGTGACGCAGCATCGTCAGCGCGACGCTCGTGCCCAGGGACACTCCCGGCACACGCGCCGCGAAGGCCGCGAGCGCCTGGTGCGTCTCGATACGCAGTGACTGGCCGAGCCAGATCCGGCGCACACCCAGGTCACGGGCGAAGGTGCCGAACTCCACCATGGGGTCAAGCGAGTCGGGCTGGATGGGGAAGATGGTGGAGATGTGGTTCATGGTGGTGCTCATCGCGCGGACTCGCTCTTCTTCAGTCGGCTGCCGGACTCCCGGCGGGTCATCCGGTGCAGCACTCGGGGGGCGAACAGGAAGCCCACGACGGCCCACACACCAACGACCAGGTGCACCTTGCCCAGTTCCCAGCTGTTCGTCGTCTCGGCGGTCAATGCCGAGTCCGGCAGCAGCGCGGCGCGTACGCCCTGCGCGATCCACTTCAGCGGGAATGCCTCCACCACGTTCTGGGCGAGCTCCGGGAGGACCGTGACCGGGAAGTAGATGCCCGAGAACATCATGAGCGCGAACAGCGGGATCATCACCGTGCCAAGCGCCTCCCGCGAATTCGGCAGAAGCGACCCGATGATCGCGCCGATCGGTGCGACGGCGACGAGTCCCAGCACGAGCACCGACACCAGCGTGAGCCAGCGTGTGGCGTCCGACGGCAGCGAGGAGCCGAGTACTACGGCCCCGCCGAGCAGCATCAGGGCTGCGCCGCCCAGTGCGGTCACGACCATGACGAACGTCTTGGCGATGAGGTAGGCGCGAATTCCACCGGGAAGCGTCTTCACGCGCAGCAGGGTGCCGTCCTCCCGCTCCACGGCCAGAGCCTGAGTCAGCGTCAGGAGTCCGGCCTGGATGACCATGGTCGCGACCCCTCCGGCGACCATGAGTTCGGCCATGGGGACGGTGCTTCCGGGGATGTCGCCGTCGAGGACCGATCCCAGGACGATGAACATGAGGGGGGTGCTCAGCTGGGTGAACACCTCACGGGGGCTGCGCAGCAGTTGCCGGAGCTCCAGTACGCCGCGGTCGAATCCGGCGGTCAGTGCACGAGTCATGGTCACTTCACCTCCGCGATCATGCGCAGGTAGGTGTCCTCGAGGGTGGGCCGATGGACCTCCAGCTCGGGCACGGGCCCACCGAATTCGTTGTGCAGCTGCCAGGCGCGCGCGGAAGGATCGGAGGTCTGCTCCTCCTGCCGGCCGCCGTCGGCCGACCAGATCACCCGGGCCTGGGAACGGGCCTGTTCACTGAGTTCCTCCGACGTCCCGGATGCGGCTATCCGGCCGTCGATGAGGATGGCGATACGGTCGGCGAGACGCTCCGCCTCGTGCAGGTCATGTGTGGTGAGAACCATCGTCATGCCGTCTGTCTTCAAACGCGTGAGCAGATCGTGGAACTCGCGCCGTACGACCGGGTCGAAGCCGGTCGTCGGTTCGTCGAGGAACAGCAGCTGCGGGTCGCCGATGATGCCGAGGGCGACGTCCAGCCGTCGCCGCTGGCCTCCCGACAGCTTCTGGCACTGCTGGTCGACCTGGTCACCGAGCTGAAGGGCCTCCAGAACCTCGGTCACATCACGGGGACTTCGGTAGTAGGAGGCGAAGTGGTGCAGCAGTTCCCCCACCCGCCAGCGAGAGTGATCGCGCCAGGACTGGAACACGATGCCGAGCCGCCCCCGCCACTCCTCGTCGCCGTCGTCCGGGTCCCGTCCCAGGACCGTGACGGAACCGCTGGTGCGCCGCCGGAACCCCTCCAGCACCTCCACGGTGGTCGTCTTCCCCGCGCCGTTGGGGCCCAGCAGAGCGAGGACCTCTCCGTGGTTGACGGTGAGATCCACCCCGCGAAGGATGTCCTTGCTCCCGTACCGCATGGTCAGGTCGGCAACGGATATCGCAGGTGTGCCTACCTCAGACGGATTCCGAATTTTCCTGCCCCTTCTGTGTGGTGCTCTGCGCTCTGTGCTGCTGGAGTCGTCGGGTGTAGGTGCGGCGGGGTATGCCGAGGATGGTGCAGAACCTCGAGATGCTGACTCCTGTTTCATTCCGGACTACCTCGAGGTACCAGAAGGGACCCGCCGGTAGTCCCCTGTTCTGCGCCAGGTCATCAGTTCCACATACGCCTCGCCGAGCGCCTGCTTCAGCTTCCTGACCTCTTCGGAGAGGGCCTGCTCGCGCTGGGCCGTGCTGTGGCTGATCAGGTTTCCCCCCATGGCCGCGCTGCCGCCCTGGAGGAACTGCCGTCGCCAGTTCGAGATGGACTGCTCGGAGACCTGGGCTTCCCGGGCCGCCTCGGCGACGGTCCGGTCCTTGGAGAGGACGGAGACCACGATGCGCACCTTCTCCTCGGACGGGAGTGCAGGAGGACGGGCCATGACTCACACCCCTTCGAGGACGGGGAGCTCGGGGGAAACGAGGTCACGCGCGGGCTGCCGGGGGTCGATACCCGCCTGTGCCAGGGCCGAGGCGACTGCCTCGACGCGGGATGAACGGGTCGGGGCGAGGACATGGTTGAGCAGTCCCTCGGCCACGGCGGCCGCGCGGTGCTCACCGAAGCTCATGTGCGACCGGCCCGGACGAGTGTCGGTCGGTTCCCACGCGCAGCTGAGCCCGGGAGCCAGTTCGTGCGTGAACGGGGAGGTGGCGCTGCCCAGTCCGGGGGACGCGGCAGCTGCCTGGACGACGGCGTCCGCTACGTGCAGCACCTCGCTGCCCAGGTAGACGACCAGGGCATCGCGCCGCGGATACAGCAACGGTGAGGAGCTGATCTTCGCCCGGTAGGGGGCACCCGTGGCTTCGAGCGCCGTCAGGATGGTGTTCCAGACGTCGGGCGCGTACGAGCTGTCTGTGACGTGGACATACAGCCTGAGCAGTTCCTTGCCCTCAGGGCGACCGGCGGAGCCGTCGGCGAGGAAGAAGCCCGGGGACAGCGCGGGGCGAACCGCCTGAAGGGCCACGTCAACGGCCCCTTCGGGGGCGGCTTCCGTGCAGATCTCCATCGGTACCCGCACCCGCAGGCCGTCGAGCTCCACGATCGCCTGCCCCGCGTCACTGCCGAGCAGGCGGGTACGGCGGACGGTGGTCGGGTGCGGTGTGGCCTGGGCCAGCAGCCGCTCAAGGTCTGCGTCGCGCAGCGTACGGGGCAGACCTCCCGCCAGCTCGGGCCGCCCGGCATGCAGGCACTCGTAGATCAGCATCGTGAGCCGATCCCTGAGGGCGAGTGCGGTGTCGGCCTCGATGTCGCGCTCACCGATCCGCGCGGAGAGGCCGTTCCCGGTCTCGGCGATGTGGATCGCGTCGAGGGCGCTGCAAAGCGTGTCACTGAGCATGTCGCTCATGCCTCATCCCCCAGTCCGAGCGTGGACACGAACTTCTCGGGTTGCAGGAGCGCGTTCCTGCCGATCCCCATGGCCGCGCGGGATACGGCCGGCAGCCTGCTGCCCCGCATGGCCGTGGCCATGGCCCGGTCGATCATGTGCCAGCCGGCGTAGGCGGTGGCGCGAGTCGCGAGGCCGGTGTCGGCCCGGCCGCGAGCGGAGCGGTAGCCGGACCAGAACGAGGCGATCAGGGGGCGCACCCGGTCCATTTCACGCACTCCGCGAGCAACTATCTCGGCGTGGTCGGGTTCCTCCCCCAGGGCGTCGCCGCTCTCGTCCACGGTGCGGCCGGCCATGCCGGTGATGGCCCGGTACAGCCACTCACCCGCGATGGCGCCCACGTCCCGGGCCCCGTCCGCGAGCCGGAACTCCTCGCCGTCCGTCAGGAACAGCGTTCCGTCACCGACGAGGAACTGATCGAGCCTGAGGTCACAGTGGGTCGGCACCTTTGGCGCCTCTTCTTCGCTCCTCCGCAGAGCCACGAGGGCCTCAGCGAGGACCGCGTCTCCTTGAAGGATGTTCCACAGGGTCACCTCGGCGAACGTGAGCCCCAGGTACGACTGGAGCGGAAGTGCCTGGAGCAGGTGCAGGTCGGGAAACGGGAACGGTGACGTATCCAACGGAAGGGCCGCGTCGGCAGAGCCAAGACAGTGCAAGGTGCCGATGGCGTGCCCTGCCCTGCCGGTCCACTCGTCCTCGGCTTCACCGTCCGCGAAGTGCTCGGCCAGCGTGCGGCCGTCCTCGACCAGGTCGAACACGAGGATCCGTGCGTCCTCGTCGTACCCGATGAGTTCAGGCGTGCTGAGACCGGCGCGTCGGGCATGACGGATCAGCGAGTCGAAGGCCCTGGAGCGGTGGATGCGCTCCACGGCGTCCGCGCCACCGCCGTCGAGGTGCTTGACGAACACGCCGAAGCCGGCCGACGTGGTACCTGCCCAGTTCTCATTGCGCCCGAGGAGTGAGTCGACGTCCTCGGAGCGCAGTTCGCCCAGGCCGAGACCGGCGAGGAGGTGGTTCACCTCCGGGACTCTTCGAAGCTCAAGTGGCGCAAAGGCGCTGCGTCCGGAACGCACGTATTCCCCCCAGTTGTTCCTTGCGAATCGGGTTCCGGCACACATGATCAGGTTCGTGTGAACGCGCCCGCATCCGCTACCGGGCTGGTTTCAACCCCTCCGGTTGGAGGGGGGGCACCCCCCACCGAGGGCATGGCAGCGACGTTCCCCGGCGCTCCCGTGGCACTACTGGAATAGACCATTCCAAGACTCGGGGGAAAGTTTTGGCTCAACTTGATTTGCTGATTAATCAAGGGCAGGCTAAGCGGCGAGAACACGGCTGACCTCGTGTTTCTCACGGATGGGGGGATCTGTGATCAACGTAGTGATCGCGCATGATCAAGCGCTGCTACAAGCAGGGTTGCGCAACGTTCTTGGAGACGAACTCAACATCAGAGTGGTGGGGACGTGTCGAAGATCCGACGTGACCGAGACAGTTGAACGTCACCGGCCGAAAGTCGTTGTTCTCGGCGACCACGCGTCACGCGCCCGGACCCTGTCGTCCATCGACGTGCTGCACAGCATCCGCACTCCGCCCAAAGTCGTCCTGCTCGCCAGCCGACTCGACGATTCCCTCACGGCGGATGCCCTGATGAAGGGCGCGTCCGGAGTCCTTGAGCAGGACTCCACCCCAGAGATGCTCGTGAGTGCCATACGCGTCGCTGCCACCGGTGGCCAGGTGCTGGCAAACCCGGCGTCCCCGACGGTCGTCAGTCTGCTCAACCAGGGAGGAATCGCGCCCGCGATCCGGGAGCGTGCCGGAACCCTGACTCCGAGGGAGATCGAGGTCTGCGCCCTGCTGGCGGAAGGCCTTTCCAACACGGAGATCGCCCTGCGCCTGCACCTCAGCGCGGCGACGGTGAAAGACCACACAAGGGCCATCTACATCAAACTCGGCACGCCCAATCGTGTGCGTGCCGCCATCCTGATGTACCAGTTGGGCATGCTCGCTCCAGCCAACGCCACCGTGGCGAGCTGACACTCGTACGCGGCGAACCAACGCCCCCACCCCCGCACATGCCGCCTCCTGCACCGGGCCGTTGTTCCAAAGCAAGCTGGCGCGACTGCGCGAACAGACTGCTTCTCCAGATGCGTAAACCGCCCCGGCCGCCGACCCACCGATCAGACAGCTGACCTGCTACGCAGCGTCCGGGGCCACTTCGGTGGGCTCGGACGCTTCTTCGTTCACGCTGGTCGTGGTCAAGATCCCCCGAGACTTACGTGTTGCGGCTCCGGGCCTCGACGTGGCGCTGAAGATCTCGAAGCACTTCGGGTTGCCGGTGGAGGCATTGTTCTCCCTCGATCCGTTCCGGCCGCTCACGGAAAAGGTCTACGGGACGAACCAGTCATGATGACGGCCTTGATAAACCGCCAGGTCATTGCGTTGGACAGGGCTGTTTCAGAGGACCGGCGAGAAGGCGTGCGCCGCCCCAAGTGCGCGAAGGCGACGCCGACTTCAACGGCAAGTTCACCCAGCAGCGGCGGCCCGAGGGCGCGGACGGTCTCTTCGTGGCCTGGGAGACCCTGACGCACGCCGAGAACGCCTGGCGACCTGCGGTTTCGCCCCTCCCGCCAACCGGTTCGCTTTTATCCCGCCACATGGCGTACTGTTCATTTCAACGGCGCGGGGTGGAGCAGCTCGGTAGCTCGCTGGGCTCATAACCCAGAGGTCGCAGGTTCAAATCCTGTCCCCGCTACTGAAGTCCGAAGGCCCGGATCCAGATCATGGATCCGGGCCTTCGGCATTCCCCCTGACGTCATCCGGTCGGCCCACACCGCTCGCAGCCCGCCGCCGCTGCGGGAAACCTGGACAGGTGCGGTCATGGGGCTGGTCCCGGGCGCGGACATCGGCGGGAGACGAGCGGTGGGGCAGCGAGGAGGACGTCCGAGAAACCCCGGAGAGGGGTCGGACACGAGTCCGGACGTCACCCACGAGCGGGCCCTCGTGCGGGCCCTCCCGTGGCTCCTCCTGGTCATCGGGGTCGTGTACGACATGTCGACCCCTCCGGAGTTCACCGCGGCGCCCCTGTTCACCGCCGCCCCGCTGATCGCCGCCCCGTTCTACTCGCTCCTCAGCACCGCCCTCATCGGCGCCGCCTCCTGCCTCGCCGTGCTCGCCCTGCACTTCGGCAACAGCACCACCACCGACGTCGAGGCCGTCACCGAGCTGCTCACCGTGCTGACGGTCGCCGTGCTCGCCGCCCTCATCAACCGCGTCGTACGCCGCAGCGACGAACAGCTCGCCTCCGCCCGCTCCATCGCGGAGACCGCCCAGCGCGCCGTGCTGCCGCAGCCGGATCACCGGATCGGGGGGCTCGACATCGCGGCGCGGTACGAGGCCGCGGACGCCGACGCGTTCATCGGTGGGGATCTGTACGCCGTGCAGGACACCCCGCACGGCGTACGCGTCATCGTCGGTGACGTACGCGGCAAGGGGATGGGCGCGGTGGCGGCCGTCGCCGTCGTCATCGGGGCGTTCCGGGAGGCGGCCGAGCAGGAGGCGACCCTTGAGGCGGTGGCGCAGCGCCTGGAGCGGGCGCTCGCGCGGGAAGGCATGCGGCGCGAGGGGCTCGACGCCTTCGAGGGGTTCACCACCGCCGTCCTCGCGGAGATCCCGCGCGGCGACGGAGTCATCCGCATCCTCAACCGCGGGCATCCCGAGCCGCTGCTCCTGCGCGGCGACGGACGGCTGTGCGTGCTGTCCGCGAGCGAGCCAGCGCTGCCGCTCGGGATGGGCGACCTGGGGGTCTGGCCGGACCGCGCCGACGAGGCGGAGTTCCCGCCGGGGGCGATGCTGCTGCTCTACACCGACGGGCTCTCGGAGGCGCGGGACATCCGCGGCGAGTTCTACAACCCGGCGGCCCGGCTCGGCGGCCGGATCTTTCCCGGACCCCACGGTCCGGACTCGCTGCTTGCGACGCTGGCCGAAGAGGTGCGCCGGCACACCGGCGGGGGAGGGACGGACGACATGGCGCTGCTCGCGGTGCGGCGGCCGGAATCCGGCGACGCACCGGCCGCTGCACCGCCCGATGTCACGGGCCGTGACTGAATCGCACCACTCCGCATAACAACTGACGCACTGTCAAGGTGGTGTGAAGGTCCGGTGTGTGAAGAAGTGCGGTCAACTCGCCCCGTTCCCGCCCCTGGTGTCCCGTTAAGTACAGGCCAACGGCGTTAACGATCAGTCGGAACGGCTTGGAATACGGCCCTGCCGTCTATTAACGTTCGATAACGCAGCGCGGTCGTCCCAGCCGTCACTCGAGTCGGCTCCGTGCGCACGCGCCTAATCCCGAAAGGGAGCCGGGGAACCACCAATTGGGGTGAATCGGGCATCTGTGCATCCGTGCCAGATGTTCGTAGGAGACCTTCCTGCTCCGAACCCGTCAGCTAACCCGGTAGGCGAGAAGGAAGGAAAGGAGCGCGCCCCAGTGGCGTCCAACCGGCCTGCCCCCCAAGCCGTTTACGTACCGAGTGACGACGACCTCGGTGCCCATGACGATGAGACTTGGGAGGAGTGGAATCCCACCGAGGAGTCCATCCGTCCCGTTCGCGGCAGGCACCGCGTCCACAAGAAGGGCGGCGGCGGGCTCGCCCGCAGCTCCACCGTCCTCGGCGTGGGCGTCATCGCCGCCGTCGGCGCGGGCGGCATCGCCACCGCGCAGGGTGGCAAGCCCCCGGTCTCCATCGAGATGCCGGACATCTCGGCCGTCACGGACTCGCTGCCGGAGGCCAAGTCCCTTCCCGGCGTGGGCTCCCTGATATCCGACGACTCCGACTCGGGCTCCTCCGACGCCGGCGTGACGACCGCCGCCGCCCCGCTCACCGCCGCAGGTGTCAGCACCGCCGACGCCGAGCAGGGCACCACCGACGCCGGTGAGGCGCTGCGGGCCCGCATCATGCAGCAGGCCGAGAACCAGCAGGACCAGGCGGACGACGCGGTCCAGAAGGCGGCGGAAGAAGCCGCCGTCAAGAAGGCCGCGGAGCAGGCCGCCGCCGAGCAGTCCGCGGCCGAGAAGAAGATCGCCGCCGAGAAGGCCGCCGCGAAGAAGAAGGCGGAAGAGGAAGCCCGGCGCAAGGCCGAGGCGGAGCGCCTGGCCAAGCTCGCCAAGAGCTACACCCTGCCCCTCAGTTCGTACACGCTCACCAGCACCTTCGGGCAGGCCGGCTCCATGTGGTCCTCCGGCTACCACACCGGCCTCGACTTCGCGGCGCCGACGGGCACGCCCCTCAAGGCGATCCACTCCGGCACCATCAAGGAGGCCGGCTGGGCGGGGTCGTACGGCTACCGCACCATCCTGGAGCTCGAGGACGGCACCGAGATCTGGTACAACCACCAGTCCTCGATGGGTGTCAGCGCCGGCCAGAAGGTCACCACCGGCGACACCATCGGCCGCGTCGGCGCCACCGGCAACGTGACCGGACCGCACCTCCACCTGGAGATCCACCCCGGCGGCGACTCCACCGGGGTCGACCCGGCCGCCTGGCTGCGGGACAAGGGCCAGTCGCTCTGAGGTCGAGGCACTCCCTGTGAACTCCGGCGGTCCTGGCGGCAACCCCCCGACGTCAGGGCTGCCGGCTCGGCATGCCCACATCCGGTAGCGCGGAACTGACATCCCGCTGTACGGAATGCTGGGATCCGTAAGGGTGTTGAGCCCCGTATGACTTCTCTACGCAAGCTCGGCCCGTCCGACCTCGAGGTCTTCCCGCTCGCCCTCGGCGGCAACGTCTTCGGCTGGACGGCCGACGAGGCGCAGTCCTTCGCGGTGCTCGACGCCTACACCGCGGCGGGCGGCAACTTCGTCGACACCGCCGACGTCTACTCGGCCTGGGCGCCGGGCAACAAGGGCGGTGAGTCCGAGACCGTCATCGGCAACTGGCTCGCCGCGCGCGGCCATCGCTCCGACGTCGTGATCGCCACCAAGGTCGGCGCCCACTCCGACTACAAGGGCCTGTCCGCGAACACCATCAAGTCCGGTGCCGAGGAGTCGCTGCGCCGGCTGCGCACCGACTACATCGACCTCTACTACACGCACTTCGACGACCCGACCGTCCCCGTCGAGGAGATCATCACCGCGCTCGACGATCTGGTGACGTCGGGCAAGGTGCGCGCGATAGCCGCCTCCAACCTGACCGCAGAGCGGCTCCAGGAGTCCATCGACTTCTCCGACCGCGAGGGCCTCGCCCGGTACGTGGCGCTGCAGCCGCACTACAACCTCGTCTCCCGCGGCACCTACGAGGGCCCGCTCCAGGAGGTCGCGTCGCGCTCCGGCCTGGCAGCGGTGCCGTATTACGCGCTCGCCTCCGGCTTCCTCACCGGCAAGTACCGCCCGGGGGCGCAGGTCGACAGCGCGCGGGCCGAGGGCGCGGGCAAGCACCTGGAGACCGACCGTGGCGTGAAGGTGCTCGCCGCCCTGGACGAGATAGCGGCCGAGCGTGGCGCCGAGGTCGCGACCGTGGCCCTGGCCTGGCTCGCCGCGCAGCCGACGGTGGCCGCGCCGATCGCATCGGCCCGCACGGTCGAGCAGCTGCCCGCGCTGCTCGCGGTGGGCGATCTCGAACTGACGGAGGCCGAGGTGACCGCGCTGACGAAGGCCTCCGCCTGATCAGCCGCGGTAGGGGTTGTACGGGGCCTGGTAGGCGGGATATCCCGCCGCCGGTCCGGCGTACGCGTATCCCTGCTGATGGAGAATCCGGTACCCGTACGGCGGCGGCATCGGTACGGGCACGGGTGCCGTCGCCCGCGCCGCATAGGCGAGCGCGGGCCTGGCCAGTTCGCGGCGCTCCCACAGCGCGTGCAGCAACTCCCGCTCCCGTACGACGAAATCGGCGCCCGCGCGGCCGCGTCGGCCCCGGTGCCGGAGCAGGGCGAGCGACGTCGCGTACGCCTCGTACTCCGCGACCGTGCGCGCCGCGGCCTTGCCCTGCATGTACGAGGCGTAGTCGCGGGCGATGGTGCGGGCGCGCATCGTGCCGAGCGCGTACGGCTCGGGCGGCGTGAGCCAGCCCGCGAGCGCGTACGCGGGCAGCTCCGTGCGCACCACGCGCAGGCCGCGCTGCCTGAGCCAGATCACCAGCCAGGTCAGCAGCCCGAACGCGGGCAGCATGAAGAGCGCGTACACCGCGAAGAAGCCGCCGAAGGTCGTCGAGCCGTTCCACAGGGCGTGCAGGCCCATCGCGAGGAGCAGTCCGGCGAGCGGAAGCAGCACGCGGCGCAGCCGCCCGCGGCCGGTGCCGAGCGCGGCGATGCCGAAGCCGATGCCGGTGAGCACGGTGAACAGCGGGTGCGCGAAGGGCGACATGACGATGCGTACGAAGAAGGTCGCCGCCGTCACGGACGCGAGCCCGGTGCCGCCGTTGAGCTGGTCGGTGCCGAACGCGCTGCCGAGATAGAGGATGTTCTCGGTGAACGCGAAGCCGGTGGCGGTCACTCCGGCTATCACCACGCCGTCGAGGACGCCGGTGAACTCGCGTCTGCGGAAGAGGAAGACGAGCAGGACGGCCGCGGCCTTGGCCGTCTCCTCGACGATCGGCGCTATGACGGTCGCGCCGAGGGTGTCCGCGCTGCTCGGGTCGGCGGTGGCGGTGGCTATCCAGCGGGTCGCGAAGCTGTTCGCGACGATCGCTATGAGGGCGGCGGCGCAGGCGCCCCAGGCGAAAGAGAAGAAGAGGTTCCGCCAGGGTCCCGGCTGTACCCGGGACAGCCAGCGGAAGGCGGCTATGAGCAGCGGCACGGGCAGCGTGGCGAGCCCGAGCCCGACCAGGAACCCCTCGGTGCCGGTCTGTTCGCGCACCAGGGCGAGGATGACGAGCCCGGAGAGGGCGAGCAGGGTGACCAGCGCGGCGGCGCGGATGGCCCGCCGCTGCCACCAGCGCGCGTGGCGCAGCCCGGGGGGCCCCGCCGGGGGCATGGGGTGCGCGTGCGGAGAACTGGTGGCCACGCCGTTGACCCTAACGAGGGACAGGGGTGGCCCGCGACGGTGCGTTTTCGCCCGGGCGGCTACTGGTCCTCTGTTACCCGGCGGAACAGCAGGTCATGGACCACGTGCCCCTTGTCGATGCCCTGGCCTTCAAAGCGGGTGAAGGGCCGGAAGGCGGGACGAGGCGCGTAGCCGCCGTCGGGCCGGGTGTTCTCGAAGAGGGGGTGCGCGGTGAGCACTTCGAGCATCTGCTCGGCGTACGGCTCCCAGTCGGTCGCGCAGTGCAGCAGCGCGCCGGGCTTGAGGCTGGGCGCGGCGAGGTCGAGGAACTCGGGCTGGATGATGCGGCGCTTGTGGTGACGGGCCTTGGGCCAGGGGTCGGGGAAGTAGACGCGCAGGCCGTCGAGGGAGGCGGCCGGGAGCATCTCGCGCAGCAGGATGACGGCGTCCCCGTTGGCCACGCGGACATTGCTGAGGCTGTTGCGATCGGCGAGACCGAGCAGATTGCCCTGCCCGGGGGTGTGCACGTCGACGGCGAGGATCCCGGTGTCCGGATCATCGGCGGCCATCTGCGCGGTCGCCTCGCCCATGCCGAACCCGATTTCGAGCACCACGGGCATCTCGCCGCCGAACAGCTCACCGAGGTCGAGGACGCGCTGCCCGTCGATGTCCAGGCCCCACTTGGGCCACAGCCGCTGCAGGGCATCGGCCTGGCTCGTCGTGACCCGGCTCCTGCGGGGCTGGAAGCTGCGGATCCGCCGCTCGTGGTGCGACCCGGCGGGGTCGGGCGAGGGGCCGCCCGGGAAACGGGGCTCGGCCTTGGGGCGGGGGGCGTGGGGCCCGGCGGGGGTGGGGTTCGACTCAGACACAGTGGGGGCGATTTTACTTGCCCGCAGGGCAGCCCCTACAGCAGCGCAAGGACCCGCCTGGCCACCGCGCGTCCGATCGGCAGTGAAGCCGTGGCGGCAGGCGAAGGCGCGTTCAGGACGTGCACCGTCCGCGCCCCCTCCCGGATGAGGAAGTCGTCGACCAGCGTCCCGTCCCGCAGCACGGCCTGCGCCCGCACCCCCGCGGCCACAGGGATCAGGTCGGACTCGGTCACCGCGGGCAGCAGCCTGCGCACCGCGGAGGTGAACGCGCCCTTGGAGAGGGAGCGCCGCAGTTCCCCCGCCCCGTACCGCCAGTGCTGCCGGGCTATCCGCCAGGAACCCGGCCAGGCCAGCGTCCCGGCGAGCTCCAGGGGCCGTACGACACCCCATCCGTATCCCTCGCGGGCGAGCGCCGGCACCGCGTTGGGCCCCACATGGACCCCGCCCCCGATGCCCCGCGTCAGATGCACCCCCAGGAAGGGGAACGCCGGATCCGGCACCGGGTACACGAGCCCCCGCACCAGCTCGGGCCGCGCAAGATCGAAGTACTCCCCCCGGAAGGGCACGATCCGCATCTCCGGGTCGTCCCCGGCAAGCATCGCCACCCGGTCGCACTGCAACCCCGCACAGTTGACCAGCGCCTTCCCCCGCACCACGGCCCCGTCGGCGGTCCGCACGGCCACCCCGAGCGCCGCCCGCCGGTCGATGCGCACGACCTCCGCGCCGTACCGCACATCCGCCCCGGAAGCGTCCGCGAGGCGCTCCGCCACCGCGCCGTAGTCACAGATCCCGGTGGTGCCGACCTGGATGGCGGCGAGGCCCCGCACCTCGGGTTCGTACTCGGTGATCTGGGCAGGGCCGAGCTCCCGCACCGGAATGCCGTTCTCCCTGCCGCGCTGCACGAGCGCGTGCAGGCGGGGCAGCTCGGCCCGCTCCGTGGCGACGATCAGCTTGCCGGTGACCTCGTGCGCGATGCCGTACTCCGCGCAGAACTTGACCATCTCGGCGGCGCCCCGCACCGCGTACCGCGCCTTCAGGGAGCCGGGGCGGTAGTAGATCCCGCTGTGGATCACGCCGCTGTTGCGTCCCGTCTGATGCCGGGCGGGGCCCGGCTCCTTCTCCAGGACCGTGACCCGCGTCCCCGGGGCGGCGCGCGTGATGGCATACGCCGTCGAGAGACCGACGATCCCGCCGCCGATCACCAGCACATCGCAGTCGTACGCCACGTCCCGGACCATCCCGCATCACCTCCCGACCAGATCGCCCAACCGGATCTCCCACACCAGATAGTGCACTGCGCCACTGACAACGCCCTCAAACCCGACGAGGACCGGAGGGTTACGGAGTGCGTAACTGCTGTTGCCGATCAGGCTGTGTGTAGAGGGCATGAAACGGGGCGGGGCCGACATCTGGCCTACGCGGGCGCCACGAGCAGCGGCCGGGCGCGCTCGCGCAGCTCCACCACTCGGGGCTCGTCGCCGTACGGCTCCAGGCGGTGCAGCAGGTCCTTCACGTACTCCGTCGTCCGCGCGGACGAGATCCGCCCGGCGACCTCGAGGGCCCGCGTGCCCTGCTCGCACGCCGCGTCCAGGTTCCCGGACTCCAGCTCGGCGACCGCCGACACCACGAGCCGCAGCCCGTGCGAGCGGACGAACTCCTCCGTCGGCTTGGAGAGCGCCTGCTCGGTGAAGCGGCGCACCTGCCGGGGCGCCTTCAGGTCGCGGTAGCACTCGGCGGCGTCGGCCGCGAAGCGGTCGTACGAGTAGAAGCCGAGCCACGACGGGTCGTTGTCGCCGTCCCGTGCCCGCTCCAGCCACCCCTCGGCGGCCCGCAGTGCCGCCCCGGCGGCCTGTGCGTCACTGGCGCGCGCGTGCGCGCGTGCCTCGACGAGTCGGAAGAAGCTCATGGTGCGCGCGGTGGCCAGACCGCGGTTGCGCTCAAGGGCGGCCTGCGCGAGGTCGACGCCCTCGTCGCCGAAGCCGCGGTAGGTCGCCTGGAGGGACATCGAGGCCAGTACGTATCCCCCTAAGGGGACGTCGGCGGCCGCGCGGGCCAGGCGCAGGGCCTGGATGTAGTAGCGCTGGGCGGCCTCCTGCTGGCCGGTGTCGAAGGCCATCCACCCGGCGAGGCGGGTGAGTTCGGCCGAAGCGCCGAAGAGCGAGCGGCCCACCTCGTCCGAGTACGAGCCGAGCAGCAGGGGCGCCGCCTCGACCCGCAGGCACTCCGGGACCATCGACGAACGCCAGTCGCCGCCCCCGTACTTGGAGTCCCAGCGGCGGGCGTCCTCGGCGGCCTCCCGCAGCTTCACCACGTCGCTGTGGCCGACCTTCATCGGCGGCCCGCCGTCCTCGGGGTGCCCCGTCTCGCGGGGCGCCTCGCCGGTGACGTCACGGGCGACCGAGCTGTCGGCCGGGGTTATCAGCCAGCGTGACGCCGGCGTCGCGTACGCGCTCACCGCGAAGGAGCCCGCGAGCGACTGCCAGATGCCGCCGCCGCCCGCGCGCCGGCCCGCCAGATCGAGGCGGTACAGCTCCGTCGCCGACTTCACGGCGGCGCCCACGTCACGCGGGAAGGCGAGGCCCACCTCGGGCGCGGGATCGGCGTCCGCGAGGCCGATCTCGTGCAGCGGCACGGGCCGGCCGAGCTTCTGGCCGATGGCGGCGGCGATGAGGTGCGGGGCGGCGCCCTGCGGCACCATGCCCTTGGACACCCACCGGGCCACCGATGTCTTGTCGTAACGAAGCGTCAACCCGCGTTGTGCGCCGAGGTCGTTGACCCGGCGGGCGAGTCCCGCATTGCTGATTCCCGCGAGGGCGAGAACGGTGCCGAGCTTTTCGTTCGGCCCGCGTTGCTCCCTGGACATGCGCCACCCCTCGACACAGACGGCTGCCGTGCGATGGCTTGACCGCGCGGCATTCGTGCTGCGTTCCCCCAGGGGCAGCGGCGATCGTGACGACGACCTCCGTGGCCCGGAACCTCGGCCGCAAGAGCATTTGGCCGAGCCCCCAGGTATATGCCTCCGCGAAAACATCAGCACACACAGCGTAGTTCGCCGCATCCCAAGCGTTAAGAGGCCCAGTTCCGGATGGCGAGATTGTTGCCGGTAGGGAAGAGCGGGGGTGTCGGGGTGTGCTCCGGGTGTGTGGCCGTGCGCCTGCGTGTGCGCTCTTCACCGGCCATAAGGGGAGCGCTTCCATGGATGGTGCGTGGGTCGGCCCGCTGCGCTGGAGTCAGTGGGCTGGGGGACACCGCCGCCTCCATCCCCGCGGGCGGCGGACCGGTCCGGGGGGCGAACTCCGCCTCCCGGACTGAGTGTTGCGTTTGACCGTTCCCCCACGCGGGCGCCCATCGACGATTTGGCCGAAAATCGCCTCCCCGGAGGTCGGGGCAATTCGCCCACACGCAAGGGGAAGGGCGTTGTTGAGCCCTTCAAGTACCGCTCCCTCCAGGGATATCAAGGGGAGCGCGAGCAACCCCGTAGCCACTCCCGCGCGCCTCCTTCGTGGCAGCATGGGACCCCAGTTCTTCGGTGCACTGGTTGTCCACAGCCTGTGGAGGCAGCGATGCGGTGGTTGGTGGGGTGGAGCAGCACTGCCGCGAAGCCTTCGACGGTCGGTTCGGCCGGGGCCACCGGTGAGAACGGCGAGACCGTCCATCCCGTGGGTTCCCAACTCCTGTGGGGCGACCCGGATCCGCTCTGGGCGGTGGGGGACTGGCGCCCCGACGAGGTGCGCACGGTCAAGGCCGACGAGCAGACGCGGATCGCGGTGCTCGGCACCTGCGGCGCCAGCGACGAGGAGCTCAGGGTCGGCCTGTTCGCCGCCCGCGGCGGCGCCCTGCGGCATCTGACCGCCTGGTCCGGCAGTTACACGGCGGTCGTCCAGGTCGGGCGCCGCGTCATGATCGCCGGCGACCTCGCCGGCGCGCGCCCCGTCTTCTACACCCCCTGGGCCGACGGCACCGCGTACGCGACAGCCGCGCTGCCGCTCGCGGACCTCATCGAGGCCCACCTGGACATCGGCCACCTCGCGGCGCTGCTCGCCGCCCCCGACGTACCGGAGGCGCTGCAGGACTCGACGCCCTACCAAGGCGTGCGCCGCGTGCCGCCGGGGCACGCGCTGATCCTGCGCGCGGGCGCGAAGGAGATCGCCGGTTACGAAGCGGTGGCCTCCCTCGCGGTCGCGGCGCCGTCGGCCGACGAGACCAGCGCCGTGGACGGCGTGCGCGACGCGCTCGTGGAGGCCGTACGCGCCCGTCTCGGCGCCCCGCGCCACGTCCCCGGAACGGGACCGGACATCGACCCGGGACCCGTGCCGGGCATGGGCCCCGCCGAGCGGCGAGCGGCGCGCGGGATGCCGGTGCCCGGCATCGGAGCCGACCTCTCCGGAGGACCCGCGTCCGGCACCCTCGCCCTGCTCGCGGCGGGCCTCCCGGGGATGCCCGGTACGGTCCTCGGCCACGGCACGGGCGCGGGGGAGCGGCTCCTGGCCGTCACGTTCAACGACCTCGCGATCAACGGCCGGGAAGCCGAGCTGGAGCGGGCCGGCGCCATCGCGGCCAACCCGCGCCTGCACCACGTGGTCGTCGCCGCGGGCGAAGAGGCCCTCCCCTACGCGGACTTGGACGGCCCTCTGACGGACGAGCCGAGCGGCGCCCTCGTCACGGCCCAGCGCCACCGCGCGCGGCTCTCGTCCGGCAGCGCGGACCACTTCACGGGGTACGGCGCACGGCAGGTCATGGACGCGCATCCGGCCCGCCTCGCCGACCTCCTGATGGACCGCAGACGGCGCCATCTGGTGCGGCCCGTCGCGGCGCTCGCCAAGGCGGACGGCTCCGTCATGGTCCCCGCGCGCGTGTACGGCGCCGCGCGCAAGCTCTCCCGGATGCCCTACCGCGCGGGCGTCGACTCGCTCGCCGACCGCCTCCTGCAGCGCCGCTTCGACGAGCCGGGCGGGGCCGTGGGGGCGTCGCTCGCCGCGCTCGCGTGGGCCAGACCCGGACCGGCCGCGCGCTGGCTGACCGGCGAGGCCCTCGCTGAAGTATCGGTTCGCCTCC
This sequence comes from Streptomyces sp. NBC_01381, assembly GCF_026340305.1. Lineage (NCBI taxonomy): Bacteria > Bacillati > Actinomycetota > Actinomycetes > Kitasatosporales > Streptomycetaceae > Streptomyces > Streptomyces sp. NBC_01381. The sequence goes on from NZ_JAPEPI010000001.1 coordinate 1,025,151, forward strand.
ACGACACGACGGGCCGGCCCGGGGCAGGGCCCGGCCAGCGGCCCGGTGAGTTCCGCGCCCGTGCGGCGCTCGCCCGGCACGCGGCGGACCTGCGCATCCTGGAACAGGCCGCCGAGGTCCGCTTCCAGCGGCTGCACGCGCCCTTCCTGGACAACCAGGTCGTCCGGGCCTGCCGCGCGCTCCCCGTGGCCCTGCGCGTCCAGCCGGGGGCCCGTGCCGCGATCCTGCGTACGGTCCTTGAAGGCGCCGGAGTCGCCGAACTGCCGCCCGGCTGGGGGGCTCCCTCCCACGCGTCCTCCGCGGCCGCGGCACGGACGGGCCTGCGGGTGGCCGTCGACGACCTGATCGCCCTCTTCGACACGCCTCTCCTCGCCCAGGCGGGCCTGGTCGAGGCCCGCGTGGTCCGCAAGGCCCTGCGCTCGGCCGCGGAGGGCGAGCCGCTCCCCCTGGACGGCCTGGCAGAGCTGGTCTCCACAGAACTGTGGCTCCGCCGCCTGCTGTCCCGCAGGGGGACGTGCTGGACGGGGACACCCGCTCGGCAGCGGGCGGTGCCTACGGGGAGCGTGGTGCCGCAGCGGGGGGCGTTGGGGGCGGGGCGGTAGTCGGGGGCGCCCGCAGTGCGCTCGGCGCGCTCGGGGAAAGGAAACCCCCGCGCCTCAACCCACCCCACCGGCGAGAATGACCCCGTGCGGTACAGAATCCTGGGCGCCACCGAGGCGTACGACGAGCAAGGGGCAACCCTGCCCGTAGGGGGACGACGGCTCCGTGCGCTGCTTGCGGCCCTCGCCCTCAACCCCCACCGCACCGTCCCCGCGGAAACCCTCATCGCCGAGGTATGGGCGTCGGACGACCCGCCTGCCGACGCCCCCGCCGCCCTCCAGGCCCTCATCGGCCGACTGCGCAGAGCCATCGGCAAGGACGCCATCGCCTCCACCCCTGGTGGCTACCGCCTCACCGCCACACCCGAAGACATCGACCTGCACCGCTTCGAGCGCCTCGTACGTGAGGGGAAGCAAGCCTTGGCCCGCCACGACCCGGCGGCAGCCTCCCGCACCCTCCGCGAAGCCCTCGCCCTGTGGCGCCACCCCGCCCTCGCCGACCTCCCCGACCGCAGCGCGGCCACCCGCCCCGAAGCGCTGCTCGCCGAGGCCACGCGCGCGCGGGTCGAGGCGGACCTTCTCCTGGGGCACGCCTCCGACGTCGTACCGGAGTTGAAGGAACTCACCACGGTCCAGCCGTACGACGAACCGCTGCACGCCCTGCTCATCCGTGCCCTGCGCGACGCGGGCCGCGGCGCCGACGCCCTGGCCGCGTACGAGAACGCACGCCGCACCCTCGCCGAGGGTCTTGGCGCCGACCCCGGCCCGGAACTCCGGGCCCTGTACGTGGAGTTGCTCGACGGGGGCACGCCGGGCGCACCCGGCGCACCGGGCACATCAGGCGCACCCGGCACTCCGCCCGCGAAGCCGCTACGCAAGGGGAATCTCCGCCCCCGCCTGACCTCTTTCGTCGGCCGGGAACCGGAACTCGCCGCCATCCGTTCGGATATGCAGAGAGCACGCCTGGTCACCCTCACCGGACCCGGCGGCTCCGGCAAGACCCGCCTCGCCGAGGAAGCCGCCGCCGGGCATCCGCAGGCCTGGCTGGCCGAGCTGGCCCCGCTCGACCAACCGGAGGCGGTGCCCGGCGCTGTCGTCAGCGCGCTCGGTCTGCGCGAGACCGTGCTGATGACCAGCGAGTTGGTGGCGACGCAGAACGACCCGGTCGCTCTGCTCGTCGAGTACTGCGCCTCGCGCGGACTGCTCCTGATCCTTGACAACTGTGAACATGTCATCGGCGCCGCGGCCGACCTCGCGGAGACGCTCCTCACCCGCTGCCCGGGGCTCACCATCGTCGCCACCAGCCGCGAACCCCTGGGCGTGCCGGGCGAGTTGGTCCGCCCCGTCGAACCGCTGCCGCCCGACCCGGCGCACCGCCTCTTCACCGAGCGCGCCCTGACGGTGCGCCCCGGCTTCGACGCCGCCCAGGAGCAGGCCGCCGTCGCCGAGATCTGCCGCCGCCTCGACGGCCTGCCCCTGGCCATCGAACTGGCGGCCGCGCGGCTGCGGATGCTCACCCCGCGGCAGATCGCCGACCGCCTGGACGACCGCTTCCGCCTGCTGACCAGCGGGAGCCGCACGGTCCTGCCCCGCCAGCAGACCCTCCGCGCGGTCGTCGACTGGTCCTGGGACCTCCTCGGCGAACCGGAGCGGACCGTCCTGCGCGAGGTGTCCGTCTTCGCCGGCGGCTGGGACCTCGCGGCCGCCGAGGCCGTCTGCACCGGGCCCGCCGCCGACCTGACCGGCGCCCTGGTGGACAAGTCCCTGATCGTCGCCGAGCCCACCGCCGATGGCGACATGCGCTACCGCATGCTGGAGACCATCCACGAGTACGCGTCCGAGAGGGCCGCCGAGACGCCCGACCTCAGCGCCGCCGCGGGCCGCCGCCACACCGCGTACGTCCGCGCCCTGGTCGAAGAGGCCGAACCGCTGCTCCGTTCCGCGGACCAACTCCCGTGGATCCAGCGCCTGGAGACGGATCTTGACAACATCCGCGCGGCCCTGCAGCGCGCCGTCGCGTCCCACGACGAGGAGCAGGCTCTGGCGCTCGCCCTGGCCATGGGCTGGTTCTGGTGGCTGCGGAACTACCGCAGGGAGGGCACGGAGTGGATCGACCGCATCCTGCGGCTGATCCCCGGGGCGCCCGCCCCCGCCGCTCCGCCCGCCCCTGAAGACGGGTCCACCGCCCCCGCAGGCCCCGCCTTCTGGGCCGTGGCGCCGGCCCCCGAGTCCGACCTCGAGTCCGCCCCCGCCGCCTCCATCGCCCCTTCCGTCCTCGACGCCGCCAAGTCGAGCTTCGACCACGCCCCCGTCGGACTGGACGGCAACGAGGACGCCCTCTTCTGGCAGCGGATGAACCTGCGCCTCCTGCACATCTTCCTCGTGGCGGAGTCCAGGGCTAAGGACGTGCTCTCCGGGGACGGCGACCGCGAGTACATCACCCGGATCCGGGACATGTTCGCCCGGCCGGTGCCCGCCGCCGCGCGCTTTCCGGGGCTCATCTGGCCGCTCACCGCGTACTTCCTCGAAGGTTCGGCGCCGGACGCGCGGTCCGCCCTGGACGAGGGGATCGCCAACTGCCGTAGGTACGGCGGGGACTGGGAGATCGCGATCGGCCTGATGTTCCGTACGCACATGGCCGTCGACACACCGGGCAACCTGACCGGCGTCGACGAGGACCTCGCCGAGCTGCGCGCGCTGAGCGGGCGCGCCGGCGACCGCTGGCTCCGCGCCCAGGTGTCCAGCGCGGCGGGCGAGGCCGCGATGGTCCGCGGCAGGCACGAGGACGCGCGCGCCGCGTACGAGGAGGCGCTGCAGCTCGCCCACGAAGTGGGCGCCCACGCCGAGACGCCGTTCCTGATCGTCCGGCTCGCCGAGATCGCGTACCGCGAGGGCGACCCGGCCGCGGCGGCGAAGGCCCTGCACGAGGCCGGAGTCGAGTCCGATCGCTACGGGGTGGCGGACCCAAGGGCGTTCATGCGGCTCCTGCAGGGGCTGATGGCCCTGGAGGACGGCGACATCGCCCGGGCCCGCGCGATGTGCGACGCGGCGTACGCGGAAGCGGCCCGCGGCACACCGCCCCCGCAGTTCGACGCCGCGCTGCGCGGCTTCGAGGCCCAGGTCGTATCCGCCGAGTCGGGCCCCCGCAAGGCGCTGCCCCTGCACGTCGAGGCCCTGCGCGGCGCGCTGGAGAGCCATTGCGCGGAGGTGGTGATCGCGGCGCTCGTGGACAGCGGGGCCGCCCTGGTGAGCCGCACCGGCGACCATCGGCGCGCCGCCCGGCTGCTCGCCTTCGGCACGCGGCTGAGGGGCGGCAACCCGCGCCCGATGCCGGACCTCGGCCATGCCGAACAGATCGAGGCCGAGGCGATCGCCGCGCTCGGCCCCGAGCGTTACGAGACCGAGCGGGCCGCGGGCGGCGAGCTCACCGCGGCCGACGTGCTCGCCGAACTCACCGCGGCGTTCTGACAGAGGCGTTCACTACGTACTACGTACAGCGGAACCGCGACTGCGCCCAGTCCGCGAGCGCCCCGGTGTCGAACGGCGAGTGCGGCTCGACGACCAGGCGGATCGTCTTGCGCCCGGTCAGGTTCACCTGGACCGGCACCGCCGGGTCCCCGCCCTTGATCAGCGGCGACTGCCACAGCCGTGCGTCGTCGGCGAAGACGGAGAACCGCACCTTGCCGAGGCCCATCGTCATGTCGTCGACACCGACGAGCGCGTCGTACGTCGAGCACTTTCGGTTCAGGTCGATGGTGACCGAGGACTGGCCGTGCACCGTCACGCCGTGGGCGTACCGCGTGTCCGCAACGGACAGGCCCCAGCGCTGCCAGACCCAGCTGCTCTCGCCGAGCCGCATCTCGGGCTTGGTGCCGTCGCCGAGACCGGCGTACTGCAGCTCGCTCCACTGGTAGACCTTCGGCGCGGGCGGCGGCGGAGGCGTCGGCTTGGGCTTCGGCGGCGTCGGTGTGGGAGTCGGCGTCGGCTTGGGCTTCGGCGGCGTCGGCTTGGGTGTCGGAGTGGGGGTCGGCGTCGGCTTCGGCTTGGCCGCCGGGGGCGGCGGAGGCTTGGGCGCGGGGGCCGGCGGCTCGGGCTTGGGCTTCGGGGGCGGCTTGCTCGGCACGACGGGCTCCACGGCCGGCGGCTTCTCGGCGCTCGGCAGGTCCTTGGGCCTCTCGTCGTTCCCGGCGAGGGCGAGCGCCACGGCGGCCGCGGCGGCGACGGCCACACTCGCGGCGATACCGGCCTTCGCGGGTGCGCCAAGCCCTTCAGAGGCCGCCGCACCGCCCGCGGCGCCACCGGACGAGCCACCGCTCGCCGCCGCCGCGCCGGCCGCACCGGCGCCCGCGGCACCGGCGGCGCCACCGCCGACGAGCGCGGCCACCTTCGCGTACCCGGCGGCACCGAACCAACCGATGACCGCGATCGGCACGACGCCGGGGATGCCGCTTGCGACTTCCTTGATCTGGCCCGCGGCCAGGCGGCACTTGGCGCACTCCTCCAGGTGCTTGCGCAGGCCGCGCTCGGCCCGGGTGCGCAGGCTGCCGCGCGCGTAGGCGCCGAGCCGGTCGGCGTAGCGCGCGCACTCCTCGTTCTGGGTGAGTGTGGTGCTCACGTGCGCCTGGAGGTATGCCTCTTTCAGGCCCTCACGCGCGCGCTTGGCGAGTACGCGGGTGCCGTTGGCGTCGAGCCCGAAGAGCGTGGCGACGTCACTGGGGGACTCGTCCTCGATCTCCGTGTGCCACAGCACGGCCTGCCAGCGCTCGGGAAGGCTCCGGAACGCCTGCATGGCCATCGACTGCTCGGCCTCGTGCATCGCGCGCACGTCCGCGCCCAGGTCAAGCGTGTCGTCGTCGGAGACCTCGGAGCTGCGCGCGGCCTGCGCGGCGAACACCGCGAAGTCCTCGACCAGTTGCTCCCGCTTTGCCGACTTCGTCCATCCCGCGGCGACCCGGCGCACCGTGGTGAGCAGATAGGCGCGCACGGCGTGCTCGGGCCCGCTGCCGCCACGGACGGCCTGCAGCATCCGCGCGAAGACCTCGGCGGTGAGGTCGTCGGCGGTGTGCGCGTCCCGGCAGCACGTGCGCGCGTACCGGCGGACCGCCTCGGCGTGCCTGCGGTACAGCTCCTCGTACGCGCTGTCGTCGCCCGCCCGCATGCGGGTGATGAGGTCGCTGTCGGCCGACGCGCCGCCCGCGGCCGGCGTCTCGCCCCGGCCGGGCTCCCGCTGCGGCGGAACGCTGGGATCCGTGCCGCCGGGACTGCCGGGACCGGTGGTGCTGCCACCGCGCCCACCCTGACTCGGCACCTGCCGATGGGGCAGCCTGCCGGCCTCTTCGCCCACGGCGGGGGACGACTCGTCCCGCCCGTCACCACTCATCGCGGAAAGCCCCCGCTTGCACACTCAGATCTGGACACCGGGGGGATGGCCCCGGACATCCGGAAAGAGTGCCACACGGTCGCGTTCCGGTGGATGGCGATGACCGTCAACCACCCGTCCGAGGTGACTTCGCGCGATCGAGCACTACGGTTCACCCTTTTGGGAAGGCTCAACATCCTTGTGTTTAAACGGAGTTGAGCCCTCCCTCGGGTGAATCACGCCGTGGGGCGCGACCGCAGCCCTTCGAGCAGGATGTCCAGGAGCCGTGAGGAGGCCGCCGCCTGCTGCGCCGCGTCCGGCAGCGAGGGCGCCGCCGTGGCTATCACCAGGAGCACGTCGGAGACGGTCACATCGGCGCGCAGCTCGCCCGCCGTACGCGCCCGCTCCACCAGACGCCCGACGACGTCAAGCAGCGCCACCGCCCCCGGATCGTCCGGCAGTGACTCCTCCGCGGGCGCCGAGCGCTGCTCGACGAGCCGCAGCTCGGGACCGCCCGGCGCCGACTGCCGCTGCTGCGGCACCCGCGCCTCGTCCTCCCGCACACCACCGGCGACTTCGTCGGCGACACCCACCCGCAGCACCTGCGGCGGGAGCAGCCGGCCCGCGCCCGACGCGACGGACGTCCGCAGGAAGCGCGAGAGCGCCGACCACGGCTCGTCCTCCTGACCGAGCGCGGCACGCGCCTGGTCGGTCAGCCGGGCGGTCTCCTCCTCGGCTATCCGCCTGACCAGTACGTCCTTGCTCGGGAACCGCCGGTACACCGTCCCGACACCGACCCGCGCGCGCCGCGCGACGTCCTCCATCGGGGCGCCGTACCCCAGCTCGCCGAACACCTCGCGCGCCGCGCGAAGGACATGCTCGAGATTGCGCTGTGCGTCCACACGCAGCGGCGTCGTACGCGGTCCGTCCCCCATGTCGCGTCCGTTCCCGCTGGTGGCGATGGCCGGTGCCGTCGCCGTCGTAGAAGTCCAGTGAGATTCCTGCATATGCATACGCGTTCCCCCGGTAATGACGTCTCCCCCCGGAGACACTCCCCGTCATTGACTACCGAAGTGTGAGGAGCGAGCCCAGTTCCCGGGTCCCGTTGAACCGGACCCGACGAGCGCATCCCCCGACACCCCGACGACACACGAACATAGTTGAGCCAGAGTCAATTCAGAAGAGGTGGGTTCCGCACGGAGCGCCCCCCGATCGGAGTACGCACCGATTCCGACCCGATTGCACCCCTGTGCCTCACCCCTCTCCCACCCGCTGACCTGCACTCCTGTCGATCGCCCCGGCAAAGCCCCGACGGCGCGTCGCGCATCGCGGCCGGTCACACAAATTGCCGAGCCTGTGGACAAACGCCAGAGCTGGGTGCGTCATGGGATGGTGAAGGAACCTGTGCGCATTCTCGTTGTGGGCGGCGGCTACGTCGGCATGTACACCGCGCTGCGCCTCCAGCGGAAGCTGAAGCCGGAGCTGAAGCGGGGCGAAGCGGAGATCGTGGTGGTGACGCCCGAGCCGTATATGACCTATCAGCCGTTCCTGCCCGAAGCCGCCGCGGGCTCCATCTCGCCGCGGCACGTCGTCGTCCCACTGCGCCGCGTCCTGGACAAGTGCCGGATCGTCATCGGCGAGGTCACGGCGATCGACCACGCCAAGCGGTGCGCCTCCTTCACGACCCTGGCCACCAAGGATGAGGGAGAGGGGCCCGTCGACATCACGTACGACGAACTGGTCCTGGCCCCCGGCTCCGTCTCGCGCACCCTGCCCGTCCCCGGCCTCGCCGACCACGGCATCGGCTTCAAGACCGTCGAAGAGGCGATCGGCCTGCGCAACCACGTCATCGAACAGATGGACATCGCCTCGTCGACACGCGACCCCGCGGTCCGCGACGCCGCCCTCACCTTCGTCTTCGTAGGAGGCGGGTACGCGGGCGTGGAGGCGCTCGGCGAGCTGGAGGACATGGCCCGTTACGCCGCGCGGTACTACCACAACGTCAAGGCCGAGGACATGAAGTGGATCCTCGTCGAGGCCTCCGGGCGGATCCTGCCCGAGGTCGGCGAGGAGATGGGCAAGTACACCGTCCGTGAGCTGCGGCGCCGCAACATCGACGTACGCCTGGAGACCCGACTCGACTCCTGCGAGGACCGGGTCGCCGTGCTGAGCGACGGCGCGCGCTTCCCCACCCGCACGCTGGTGTGGACCGCGGGCGTCAAACCGCACCCGGTGCTCGCCGCGACCGGCCTGCCGCTGAACGAACGCGGCCGCCTGAACTGCACTGCCCAGCTGACCGTGGACGGCGCCACGCACGCGTGGGGCGCGGGAGACGCGGCAGCCGTCCCCGATGTCACCGCCGACGAGCCCGGCAAGGAGTGCGCCCCCAACGCCCAGCACGCCGTACGCCAGGCCAGGACGCTCGGCGACAACATCGCCGCGTCCCTGCGCAAACAGCCCCTCAAGGAGTACACGCACAAATACGTGGGCTCCGTGGCCTCCCTGGGACTGCACAAAGGCGTCGCACATGTCTACGGACGGAAGTTGAAGGGCTACCCTGCCTGGTTCATGCACCGCGTCTACCACCTGAGCCGGGTGCCCACCGTCAACCGCAAGTCCCGGGTCCTCGCCGAGTGGACCCTGTCCGGCCTGTTCAAACGGGAGATCGTCTCCCTGGGGTCGCTCGAGCACCCGCGTGCGGAGTTCGAACTCGCGGCCGGGGGCAGAAGCCCGAAGGAGTCCTCCTGACCGGAGGCCGGAACTCCGCGCGCGCCGCCGGCGTCTGACGGATGTCAGTCCGGTCGGCCAGACTGTTCGTGTGACCATGGGCGGGCCAGGACCGCCGGAAATCCCCGCCCGATCCAGAAGCGACATCACGAGGCCTACCGCAGTGAACTTCACGCGCTGGAGCGCCCGGCTCCCCGGAACGCAGCGCCGCGCCGCAGCGCGGACCGACCTGGGGCTCTCCCCGGCACGAGCCGAAAGCTCCGTCCCTGCGGCCCGCGCCGAGGGCCGCACGGACGGCCCGGACGGCCCGGACGGCCCGTCACCCACGCCCACCGGCGGCGTCGACGAACTGCCGACCCGCGAGGTGCTCGACCACATCCCGGCCCTCGTCGCCCTGGTGCATGGCCCCGACCACCGCATCGCGTACGTCAACGACGCCTACACCTCCGCCTTCGGGGAGCGCCCAGTCGGCGAACCGGCCCGCGAGGCGCTGCCCGAGCTGGAGGAGCTCGGCCTGCTGCCGCTCCTCGACCAGGTCCTGCGCAGCTCCAAGCCACGCACCGTGAAGTCCCGCAAGGCGCCCAGCGGCCGCTCCTACACCTTCACGTGCACCCCCGTAGACGCCCTCAAGGACGGCGGCGTACTCGTCTTCGCCGCCGACGTCACCGACCACGCGGAGGCCGCCGAGCGGCTGCGCGCCAGCGAGCGCACCCAGCGCGAGACGGCCGTCACCCTTCAGCGCTCGCTGCTGCCCCAGGAGTTGGAGCAGCCCGACGACCTGCGCATCGCCGCCACGTACCAACCGGGCGGCACGGAGGCCGCGGTCGGCGGCGACTGGTACGACGTGATCACCCTCGGCGGCGGCCGCACCGCCCTGGTCATCGGCGACGTCATGGGCCGCGGCGTCCGCGCGGCGGCCGTCATGGGCCAGCTCCGCACGGCCGTGCGCGCCTACGCCCGCCTCGACCTGCCACCGCACGAGGTCCTGCAGCTCCTGGACGGGCTCGCCGCCGAGATCGACGCCAGCCAGATCGCAACGATGGTCTACGCCGTGCACGACCCGAACGAGGGCAGCCTCGTCTACGCGTCCGCCGGGCATCTGCCGATCCTCGTACGGGACGAGAGCGGCACGATCCACCGCGCGGAAGAACCCACGGGACCGCCGCTGGGCACCGGCGGCTGGCTGCACACATCGGGCTCCGTCCCGCTCGGCCCCGGCTCGACCGCCGTCCTCTACACGGACGGCCTGGTCGAGCGACGCAGCGAGGACATCGACGAGGGAGTCGCCGCCCTGGAGCGGGCCCTCGCCGGCGCCACCGGCACACCCCAGGTGGTCTGCGACCGCCTGATCCGCGCCCTGGGGGTGACGGCCGACCACGACGACGACGTCGCGGTCCTTGTCCTCCAGCACCCGGCACGCACGGGCCTGGACGCCGAACTGTTCCGGAACGCAGCCCTGGAGCTGCTCGGCGGCGTGGAAGCGGCGCCACGTGCGCGTGCCTTCGCCACCGGCGTCCTCGCCAGCTGGCGCTTCCCGCCGGAACTGCACGACCTGGGAGTCCTCGCGGCCAGCGAACTGGTCGCCAACTCCCTCCAGCACGGCACACCGCCCATGCGCCTTCGCCTGCGCCGCACGGACCGCCGCCTGATCATCGAGGTCACGGACGGCGACGACCACCTGCCCAGGCGCCGCCGCGCGGAGCCCGCGGACGAGGCGGGCCGAGGCATCGCGATCGTCGCGACGATCGCCTCGAACTGGGGCTCGCGGCGAACTCCGGGCGGCGGCAAGGCGGTCTGGTGCGAATTCGCCCTGCCGCGCTGACTTCTTAAGCGGACTTCTTAAGAAGAAGCGGCCGGTACGGGCTCGGGGGCGCCCTGGGCGACCACCCGGCTCTTCGCGAGGGACGGCTGGTTCTGCACCGGCGTGAGCTGCCGGCCGAGCCGGATCGCAAGGACGCTGATACCGAGCGAGAACAGCAGGAACGTCACGATGTACGGCCCGTGCAGCGAGGCCCCCATCGGCCCGCCCACGGCAGGACCGACCGCGAGCGCCAGCTGCTTCACCAGGGCGAAGGCCGAGTTGTACTGACCGACCATGCCGGCCGGCGCCAGATCGGCGACCAGCGGCGCGACGGTCGGCGACAGCATCGCCTCACCGAGCCCGAAGAGCGCGTACGTGGAGATGAACGCGGCGGTCGCCATGGCCTGGCTGCCGTGCCCGAGGCCGGCGTACCCGGCCGCGATCCACGCGACGGCCCAGATGAGACCGACGGCGGCGATCACCCGGGACCGCTTGCGGCGCTCGACGAACTTCAGGACGGCGAACTGCGCGATGACGATCACGGCCGTGTTGGCGGCGAGCGCGATGCCGAGCGTCGACGGCGAGATCCCGGCCGCCTCCACGCCGTACGCGGAGAGCCCCGACTCGAACTGTCCGTAGCAGGCGAAGAAGAGCACGAAGCCGAGCACGCACAGCTGCACCATCGCCTTGTGCTTGAGCAGCGCCCGCAGCCCGCCCCGCGGAGCGTCCTTCGGCAGCGTGCCCTGGAGCGCCGGCGAGTGCGGCAGCCGCACGGTGACCGCGATCGCGGCGAGCACCAGGAACATCACGGCCTCGATGGAGAACAGCAGAGTGAAGCTGCTCGCCCGGTGCTCGTCGACGATCTGGCCGCCGATGAGCCCGCCGATGCCCAGGCCCAGGTTCTGCAGGAAGAACTGCATCGCGAAGGCACGCGTGCGAGTGCTCGGCGTCGAGCACCAGACGATCATCGTGGCGAGCGCGGGCTGCATCACCGCGGTGCCCGCGCCGAGGAGGGCCGCCGAGACGATCGCGGTCGCCTCACTGTTCGCGAAGCCGAGGGCGAGGGCCCCCACCGAGGCGACCAGCGCCGCTCCGACGAGTACGGGGAGGGGGCCGCGGCGGTCGATGACGCGGCCGGTGATGGGCAGGACGATCAGCGCGGCCATGGCGAACGCGGCGAGCACGATGCCCGCCGCACCGGACCCCAGACCCCGCACCTGCGCCACATAGACGTAGAGGAACGGAACCGTGAACCCGACACCGAACGCGCTCAGCGCGCTGCCTGCCTGAATGCGACGCATCGCTGCGCCCATCGCCCTGGTCACTTTCACCCACCTTAGGAGTTAGACGTGAAGACTTCGAAGCTAAAGTTAGAACCTAAACAATACACATGGAAGGACTTCAACGCCAAGCGGGCCCGTGCCATACTGCGGCCATGGGTGACACTCCCGGCCCCAGTGAGCCGACTCTCGACGAGCAGATCGCCGCCTACCAGCGGGAGTTTCAGGACCTCGACCCCCAGGTCGAGGAGATCGTCTCGGCCCTCGGCCGCCTCAACCGCCGTATGAACGTCGCCTACGGGCGGCAGACCGCGACCCTCGGCATCAGCAACGCCGAGTGGGAGGTCCTCAAGGCCCTCGTCCTCTCCGGCGCCCCGTACCAAATGGGCCCCGGCGAACTGGCCAAGCGCCTCGGCCTCACGCCGGCCGCCATGACCCACCGCATCGACCGGATGGTGGCGGAGGGCCTGGTCACCCGGGATCGCGACGAGTCCAACCGCGTACGCGTGATCGTGGAGCTCACCGCGGAGGGCCGCGAGAAGTGGCTGGAAGCCATGCGCCTCGCCACGGTCTTCGAGGAGGACCTCCTCCAGGACCTGTCCCCCAAGGAGCGGGGCGCCCTCGGGGAAGTACTGACCCGCCTCCTGCGCAGGGTCGAGGACGCCCAGCCGGACGCCGGCGGCCGCCTCACCGACCTGGGCTGAGCGCCCCACCTCGGGGTTTGACAGTCACCCGGCCGATCCGTAAAGTTCTTCGGGTTGCCACGGAGCCGTAACGGTTCTGCGACAGCAACTCCCGCCGCTGAGACGCGGCAAACCAAACTCTGCACGACATCCCACCGGGAGCGAATTCGGCGTGCCCGAATTCATTTCCAAGGCTCGATTATGAGTCGCCGGGAAAACCCGCTAGAGTTTGAGACGTCGGAACGGCCCAACAGCCGGGAAGACAAACCCCGCTGACTGGGAATCAGGCCCGAAAGGATCTGATAGAGTCGGAACCGCCGGAAAGGGAAACGCGAAAGGCCGAGAGGCCGGAGCGGAAACCTGAAAGGCACCGAGGAAATCGGACACGAAAGAGTCTGATAGAGTCGGAAACGCAAGAACGAAGAACAGAAACACCGAAGGGAAGCGCCCGGAGGAAAGCCCGAGAGGGTGAGTACAAAGGAAGCGTCCGTTCCTTGAGAACTCAACAGCGTGCCAAAAGTCAACGCCAGATTGACAACCCCGTCTCGGCCGTCATGGTCGGACGCGGTTCCTTTGAAAAGTCCACCCCTTGGGGTGGCAACATCAGCGAGGACGCTGTGAACGAGGGGATTATTCCTCCCCTTTGTTCCGCTCAACGCGGATGCGCACCCGATTACGGGTAAACATTCACGGAGAGTTTGATCCTGGCTCAGGACGAACGCTGGCGGCGTGCTTAACACATGCAAGTCGAACGATGAAGCCCTTCGGGGTGGATTAGTGGCGAACGGGTGAGTAACACGTGGGCAATCTGCCCTGCACTCTGGGACAAGCCCTGGAAACGGGGTCTAATACCGGATGACATCCCCTCTCGCATGGGAGGGGATTGAAAGCTCCGGCGGTGCAGGATGAGCCCGCGGCCTATCAGCTTGTTGGTGAGGTAGAAGCTCACCAAGGCGACGACGGGTAGCCGGCCTGAGAGGGCGACCGGCCACACTGGGACTGAGACACGGCCCAGACTCCTACGGGAGGCAGCAGTGGGGAATATTGCACAATGGGCGAAAGCCTGATGCAGCGACGCCGCGTGAGGGATGACGGCCTTCGGGTTGTAAACCTCTTTCAGCAGGGAAGAAGCGAAAGTGACGGTACCTGCAGAAGAAGCGCCGGCTAACTACGTGCCAGCAGCCGCGGTAATACGTAGGGCGCAAGCGTTGTCCGGAATTATTGGGCGTAAAGAGCTCGTAGGCGGCTTGTCACGTCGGTTGTGAAAGCCCGGGGCTTAACCCCGGGTCTGCAGTCGATACGGGCAGGCTAGAGTGTGGTAGGGGAGATCGGAATTCCTGGTGTAGCGGTGAAATGCGCAGATATCAGGAGGAACACCGGTGGCGAAGGCGGATCTCTGGGCCATTACTGACGCTGAGGAGCGAAAGCGTGGGGAGCGAACAGGATTAGATACCCTGGTAGTCCACGCCGTAAACGGTGGGAACTAGGTGTTGGCGACATTCCACGTCGTCGGTGCCGCAGCTAACGCATTAAGTTCCCCGCCTGGGGAGTACGGCCGCAAGGCTAAAACTCAAAGGAATTGACGGGGGCCCGCACAAGCAGCGGAGCATGTGGCTTAATTCGACGCAACGCGAAGAACCTTACCAAGGCTTGACATATACCGGAAAGCATCAGAGATGGTGCCCCCCTTGTGGTCGGTATACAGGTGGTGCATGGCTGTCGTCAGCTCGTGTCGTGAGATGTTGGGTTAAGTCCCGCAACGAGCGCAACCCTTGTTCTGTGTTGCCAGCATGCCCTTCGGGGTGATGGGGACTCACAGGAGACTGCCGGGGTCAACTCGGAGGAAGGTGGGGACGACGTCAAGTCATCATGCCCCTTATGTCTTGGGCTGCACACGTGCTACAATGGCAGGTACAATGAGCTGCGAAGCCGCGAGGCGGAGCGAATCTCAAAAAGCCTGTCTCAGTTCGGATTGGGGTCTGCAACTCGACCCCATGAAGTCGGAGTTGCTAGTAATCGCAGATCAGCATTGCTGCGGTGAATACGTTCCCGGGCCTTGTACACACCGCCCGTCACGTCACGAAAGTCGGTAACACCCGAAGCCGGTGGCCCAACCCCTTGTGGGAGGGAGCTGTCGAAGGTGGGACTGGCGATTGGGACGAAGTCGTAACAAGGTAGCCGTACCGGAAGGTGCGGCTGGATCACCTCCTTTCTAAGGAGCATCTAGACTGCCAGGCTTGCTTGGTGGTCCAAGAGCCATTACGTCGGCAAATGTTCGACGGTGGTTAGCTCATGGGTGGAACGTTGACTACTCGGCACGGTCGGTTGGCTTCACTAGTACTGCTTCGGCGTGGAACGTGAATGTTGATGGATCGGGTCGGGCACGCTGTTGGGTATCTGAAGGTACGGCCGGGTTTTCGGCTGCCTTCGATGCCGACCCCAGTGAAGCACTGTGAATGCAGTGTGTGATGGGTGGTTGGTCGTTGTTTGAGAACTGCACAGTGGACGCGAGCATCTGTGGCCAAGTTTTTAAGGGCGCACGGTGGATGCCTTGGCACCAGGAACCGATGAAGGACGTGGGAGGCCACGATAGTCCCCGGGGAGTCGTCAACCAGGCTTTGATCCGGGGGTTTCCGAATGGGGAAACCCGGCAGTCGTCATGGGCTGTCACCCGCTGCTGAACACATAGGCAGTGTGGAGGGAACGCGGGGAAGTGAAACATCTCAGTACCCGCAGGAAGAGAAAACAACCGTGATTCCGGGAGTAGTGGCGAGCGAAACTGGATGAGGCCAAACCGTATACGTGTGATACCCGGCAGGGGTTGCGTGTGCGGGGTTGTGGGATCTCTCTTTCACAGTCTGCCGGCTGTGAGACGAGTCAGAAACCGTTGATGTAGGCGAAGGACATGCGAAAGGTCCGGCGTAGAGGGTAAGACCCCCGTAGTCGAAACATCAGCGGCTCGTTTGAGAGACACCCAAGTAGCACGGGGCCCGAGAAATCCCGTGTGAATCTGGCGGGACCACCCGTTAAGCCTAAATATTCCCTGGTGACCGATAGCGGATAGTACCGTGAGGGAATGGTGAAAAGTACCGCGGGAGCGGAGTGAAATAGTACCTGAAACCGTGTGCCTACAAGCCGTGGGAGCGTCGCGCATTGAGTTTACTCAATGCGTCGTGACTGCGTGCCTTTTGAAGAATGAGCCTGCGAGTTTGCGGTGCGTTGCGAGGTTAACCCGTGTGGGGAAGCCGTAGCGAAAGCGAGTCCGAATAGGGCGATTCAGTAGCGCGCTCAAGACCCGAAGCGGAGTGATCTAGCCATGGGCAGGTTGAAGCGGCTGTAAGAGGTCGTGGAGGACCGAACCCACCAGGGTTGAAAACCTGGGGGATGACCTGTGGTTAGGGGTGAAAGGCCAATCAAACTCCGTGATAGCTGGTTCTCCCCGAAATGCATTTAGGTGCAGCGTCGTGTGTTTCTTGCCGGAGGTAGAGCACTGGATAGGCGATGGGCCCTACCGGGTTACTGACCTTAGCCAAACTCCGAATGCCGGTAAGTGAGAGCACGGCAGTGAGACTGTGGGGGATAAGCTCCATGGTCGAGAGGGAAACAGCCCAGAGCATCGACTAAGGCCCCTAAGCGTACGCTAAGTGGGAAAGGATGTGGAGTCGCAGAGACAACCAGGAGGTTGGCTTAGAAGCAGCCACCCTTGAAAGAGTGCGTAATAGCTCACTGGTCAAGTGATTCCGCGCCGACAATGTAGCGGGGCTCAAGCGTACCGCCGAAGTCGTGTCATTCCAGCAGATACCCCCAACGGGGGCTGGGATGGGTAGGGGAGCGTCGTGTGCCGGGTGAAGCTGCAGCGGAAGCTAGTGGTGGACGGTTCACGAGTGAGAATGCAGGCATGAGTAGCGATACATACGTGAGAAACGTGTGCGCCGATTGACTAAGGGTTCCTGGGTCAAGCTGATCTGCCCAGGGTAAGTCGGGACCTAAGGCGAGGCCGACAGGCGTAGTCGATGGATAACCGGTTGATATTCCGGTACCCGCTGTGAAGCGTCAAACATTGAATCAGGCGATGCTAAGTCCGTGAAGCCGTCCTGGAGCCTTCGGGCAAAGGGAAGTGGTGGAGCCGACGGACCAGACTTGTAGTAGGTGAGTGATGGGGTGACGCAGGAAGGTAGTCCAGCCCGGGCGGTGGTTGTCCCGGGGTAAGGGTGTAGCCCGTCATCTAGGTAAATCCGGATGACTTGAGGGTGAGACCTGATGCCGAGCCGATTGTGGTGAAGTGGATGATCCTATGCTGTCGAGAAAAGCCTCTAGCGAGTTTCATGGCGGCCCGTACCCTAAACCGACTCAGGTGGTCAGGTAGAGAATACCGAGGCGTTCGGGTGAACTATGGTTAAGGAACTCGGCAAAATGCCCCCGTAACTTCGGGAGAAGGGGGGCCATCACTGGTGATCGGATTTACTCCGTGAGCTGGGGGTGGCCGCAGAGACCAGCGAGAAGCGACTGTTTACTAAAAACACAGGTCCGTGCGAAGCCGTAAGGCGATGTATACGGACTGACGCCTGCCCGGTGCTGGAACGTTAAGGGGACCGGTTAGTCCGACTTCGGTCGGGCGAAGCTGAGAACTTAAGCGCCAGTAAACGGCGGTGGTAACTATAACCATCCTAAGGTAGCGAAATTCCTTGTCGGGTAAGTTCCGACCTGCACGAATGGCGTAACGACTTCTCGACTGTCTCAACCATAGGCCCGGTGAAATTGCACTACGAGTAAAGATGCTCGTTTCGCGCAGAAGGACGGAAAGACCCCGGGACCTTTACTACAGTTTGATATTGGTGTTCGGTTCGGCTTGTGTAGGATAGGTGGGAGACTTTGAAGCGGGCACGCCAGTGTTCGTGGAGTCGCCGTTGAAATACCACTCTGGTCGTGCTGGATGTCTAACCTCGGTCCGTGATCCGGATCAGGGACAGTGTCTGATGGGTAGTTTAACTGGGGCGGTTGCCTCCCAAAGAGTAACGGAGGCGCCCAAAGGTTCCCTCAGCCTGGTTGGTAATCAGGTGTTGAGTGTAAGTGCACAAGGGAGCTTGACTGTGAGACCGACGGGTCGAGCAGGGACGAAAGTCGGGACTAGTGATCCGGCGGTGGCTTGTGGAAGCGCCGTCGCTCAACGGATAAAAGGTACCCCGGGGATAACAGGCTGATCTTCCCCAAGAGTCCATATCGACGGGATGGTTTGGCACCTCGATGTCGGCTCGTCGCATCCTGGGGCTGGAGTCGGTCCCAAGGGTTGGGCTGTTCGCCCATTAAAGCGGTACGCGAGCTGGGTTTAGAACGTCGTGAGACAGTTCGGTCCCTATCCTCTGTGCGCGTAGGAATATTGAGAAGGGCTGTCCCTAGTACGAGAGGACCGGGACGGACGAACCTCTGGTGTGCCAGTTGTCCTGCCAAGGGCATGGCTGGTTGGCTACGTTCGGAAAGGATAACCGCTGAAAGCATCTAAGCGGGAAGCCTGCTTCGAGATGAGTATTCCCACCCCCTTTGAGGGGTTAAGGCTCCCAGTAGACGACTGGGTTGATAGGCCAGATCTGGAAGCCCGGTAACGGGTGGAGGTGACTGGTACTAATAGGCCGAGGGCTTGTCCTCAGTTGCTCGCGTCCACTGTGTTGGTTCTGAAACCACGAACAACCCCATGCCCGGGGCCACCGGGTGTGGTGCGGTTGACAGTTTCATAGTGTTTCGGTGGTCATAGCGTGAGGGAAACGCCCGGTTACATTCCGAACCCGGAAGCTAAGCCTCACAGCGCCGATGGTACTGCAGGGGGGACCCTGTGGGAGAGTAGGACGCCGCCGAACTATTTTTGAATGGGAAACCCCCGCACCGGGATACGGTGCGGGGGTTTTCTGCGTTCAGGCCACAAAGGCCTTAAGGCCTTACGACGGCCTCACCAATTTCGTGTCGTACGCCAGAATTACCGCCTGCACCCTGTCCCTCGCCCCCGTCTTGGCGAGAATGCGGCCCACGTGCGTCTTCACCGTGGATTCCGCGAGGTGCAGCCGCGTCGAGATCTCCGCATTCGTCCAGCCCTGGCCGATGACCGTCAGGATCTCGCGTTCGCGGTCCGTGAGAGAGGTCAGGCGTGGGTGTGCAGATGGATCGGCGGGGGCCGAGCCGGCCGTCGGGAGATGGCCCGCGTACGTGTCGAGGAGGCGGCGGGTCAGGCTCGGGGCGACCACCGCGTCGCCCGATGCGACCGCGCGGATTCCGGAGAGGAGTTCCTCGGGCAGGGCGTCCTTGATGAGGAAGCCGGAGGCGCCGGCGCGCAGGCCTTCGTAGGCGTACTCGTCCAGGTCGAACGTCGTGAGGATCAGTACGCGGGTGCGGTCGCCCGAAGCGACGATGCGGCGCGTGGCCTCGATGCCGTCGAGGCCGGGCATGCGGATGTCCATCAGGACGACGTCCGGGTGGAGCTCGGCCGTCATGCGGATCGCCTCGCTGCCGTTGCCGGCCTCGCCCGCCACCGTCATGTCGTCCTGGCTCTCCAGGAGCATGCGGAAGCCGAAGCGCTGCATGGGCTGGTCGTCGACGATGAGCACGGTCGTCACGTTGTCGTCTCACTGTCCTTGGGGAGATGGAGGTGGACCCGCCAGCCGCCGGGTGGATGGGGGAGTGGTCCGGCCTCAAGTGTGCCGTCGTACAGGGAAGTTCGCTCACGCATTCCGGTCAGCCCGCGGCCGCTGCCGGGGGGCTTTCCGACCCCGACGCCGACGCCGCCGCCGATCCCGGTGTCCGTGACGTCGACCGTCACGCCGTCCGCGGTGTAGCTGACGTCCACGGTCGCCGTGGCGTCCGGGCCCCCGTGCTTGAGGGTGTTCGTCAGGGCTTCCTGGACCACGCGGTAGAGGGTGAGCTGGCGGCCCGCGGGGACCGAGTCCGGGCGGCCGCGGACCGTGCTGCGGACGGGGAGGCCCGCGGCCCGTACGCCGTCGATGAGTTGGTCCAGGTCGGTCAGGGCGGGCTGTGGAGAGCGCTCGGCCGTGGCGGGGGCCTCGTCGCGCAGGACGTCGAGGAGGCGGCGGAGTTCGGAGAGGGCCTGGCGGCTTGTGGTGCCGATGGCTTCGAGGGCCTGGGCGGCGCGTTCGGGGGACTTGGCGGCGGCGTACGAACCGCCGTCCGCGAGGCCGGTGATGACGGAGAGGTTGTGGCCGATGATGTCGTGCATCTCGCGGGCGATGCGGGTGCGTTCGGCGGCCGTGGCGAGCTGGGCCTGCTGGTCGCGCTCGACCTCGAGCTGGCGGGCGCGTTGGACGAGGGCCTCGGTGTAGTCCTGGCGGGAGCGCACCGCGATGCCGAAGAGCGCGATGAGGGCGTACGCCCATACGTTCGGGATGATCTGCTGGTCCCAACTGCCCTCCGGGTAGCGGATGGTGCCGACGACGAGGGGGACCGTCATCATGAGGCCCGCCCAGCCGAGTGTCTTCAGGGGCAGCCGCATCGCGACGTTGAACAGGACGATCATCTGGATGAGGGCGGCCTGGAGCATGGCGCCGCTCCAGCTGCTGACCACGCCCGTCGCCGTCATGACCGCGAGGACCGTCATGGGGTGGCGGCGGCGCCACAGCAGCGGGACCGAGAGGCCCACGCTCATCAGGAAGATCAGCCAGCCGGGTACGTCCGTGTTGGGCGCGATGTTGCGCCAGCCGCCGTTGGCGTCGACGAGGGCGGCGACCAGGAAGAAGCCGGTGACCAGCAGGTCCCAGACGAGCGGGCGGCGCCTGTCGAAGGCGCGCACCCGCTGGGTCCAGCGCTGGAGGAACTGGGTGATGGGCAGCGGCTCGGTCACGGCCTCATCCTCGTACAGAGACTCGTCGTACAGAGGTTCTTTATGCGTAGCCTCATGGGGACGTCATACGTCGCGACGCTTGAGGAGTGCCGACGCCGCCGCGATGATCACGGCCGCCCACAGGGCGAGGGTGAACAGGGCCGTGCCCGGGGCGATGGTGTTCTCCACCCGGGTCACCGAGCCGAGCGAGCTCGCCGCCTGGGCGGGGAAGTACCTGATGGCGGTGTCCACGGCGCCGAAGGGCAGCATCGCAAGGACCTCGGGCAGGATGAGGACCGCGCCGACGAACGCGCCGATCGCACCGGGCACCGAGCGGAGCAGGGCGCCGAGGCCGAGCGCGATGAGGCTCAGGAGGGTGATGGCCGCGGCGCTGGTCGCGAGGGCGCCAAGGACGCCGTCGTCCGTGAGGGAGAGTTCCTTGTCGCTGCCGGAGAGCCAGATCTGGGCGGTGAGGAACGTGACGACGTTGGTCACGAGGCACACCGTGAAGGCGATGGCCGTGAAGATGCCGGCCTTGGACCACAGGACGGGCAGGCGGTGCGGGACCGCGGTGAGCGACGCGCGGATCATGCCGGTCGAGTACTCGCCCGCGGTGACGAGGATGCCGAGGACGGCGAGGCAGATCTGGGAGAGCTGGGTGCCGAAGAGGGTGAAGACGACCGTGTCGATCTCGGCGTCGTCCCCGTCGTAGGTGGCGCCCATCGTGATGCCGACGGCGAGCACCAGGGCGGTTGCCGTGAGCAGGGTGATCCAGGTGGAGCGGAGCGTCCACAGTTTGTGCCACTCGGAGCGCAGCACGCCCTTGGTGGTGAGGCGGTAGGGCGCGGGGGACGCGGCGTTCGCGGGGTGCTGGAGGGTGCTCATGCCGCTGCTCCTTCTCGCTGGGGGAGGGGTGTGGAGGCGATGTACTCGACCGAGTCCCGGGTGAGGTCCATGAATGCCTGCTCCAACGAGGCGGTGTGCGGGGTGAGTTCGAAGAGGGGGATGCCGTGTGTGGCGGCGGTGCGGCCGATGTGCTCGGCGTCCGTGCCGCGCACGTCGAGGGTGCCGGGGGTGTCCACGGTGATCTCCACACCCGGCCCCGCGAGCAGCTCGCTCAGGACGCCCGCCTCGGGGGTCACGACCTTCACGGCGCCGGTGCCGGACTCGCGTACGAAGCGCTCGACGGTGGTGTCGGCGAGGAGCCTGCCCCGGCCGATGATGATCAGGTGCTCGGCGGTCAGCGCCATCTCGCTCATGAGGTGCGAGGAGACGAGGACCGTACGGCCCTCTGCGGCAAGGGACTTGAGGAGGTTGCGGATCCACAGGACGCCCTCGGGGTCGAGGCCGTTGACGGGCTCGTCGAGGATGACGGTGGCCGGGTCGCCGAGCAGGGCGGCCGCGATGCCCAGGCGCTGCCCCATGCCGAGGGAGAAGCCCTTGACGCGCCTGCGGGCGACGTCGTGGATGCCGGCCAGGTCGAGGACGGCGTCGACGCGGCTCTTGGGGATGGAGTGGGTGTGGGCGAGCGCCATGAGGTGGTTGTACGCGGAGCGGCCCGGGTGGACGGAGCGGGCTTCGAGCAGCGCGCCGACTTCGTGCAGGGGCGCGGGGTGCGTGGCGTAGGCGCGGTCGCCGATGGTGGAGCGGCCGCGGGTCGGTGCGTCGAGGCCGAGGAGCATCCGCATGGTGGTGGACTTGCCCGCCCCGTTGGGGCCGAGGAAGCCGGTGACGGTGCCCGGAAGGACCTCGAACCCGAGGTCGTCGACGACGGTCTTGTCGCCGTAGCGTTTGGTCAGTCCGTATGCCCTAATCATGGTTACGATGCTGGCGCTCGCGGGAGCGCGGATCGTCGGACCGGGGGCGGGAAGTGGCGGCGGCGGGTAGTACCCGGGTACGACGGTGACCCTGAGGGGGAGCTCCTAGGAGGTGCCCGGCAGTTCGCGGTCCGGCCAGCGGGATCTGCCCTGTTCCTGTGAGCGGAGCAGGGCCAGGGTCGGGAGGCCTTGGTCGGCGCCGTTCGCGAGCAGGTCCGGCAGCTGGGGCAGCGGGGCCACCGCGGCGACATCGTCGAGGACCAGCGTCATTGGTGGGTCGAGCCGACCGGAGGATGACCGTTCGGCCATGCGCCGGCCGTGCTCGACCACGCTTGCGGCGAGTGCCGTGAGAAGCGGCATCGCGCCAGGTCCCTTGGGTGACTTGGGGTCTTCGATTGCTTCACCCACCACGAAAAGCGTGCCCCCTTCATCCACGAAGGAATCCAGCGTGAGGGCATCAGTTCGGTTTGGGGTGCAGGCTTCGCGGATGTTGACCGTGAAGAGGGCGGAGAGGGCTCGGGCGGTCAACTCCTGGGCCATGTCGCGGCGTTCGGGGTACGCCGTGAGCGCCGCCTCCAGTTCGCCGGCGGAGCCGGATGCGGCCTTCTGGTGCGTACGGAGGATCCGTACCGCCTCTTGCACTTGCGTGCCCTGGGACCAGCGGTGGACGTGCTTGATGGGGCGGTTGTCCACCGCGGCGGCGTGCAGGAAGCTGCGGAGGAGGGTTTCCGCGGTGTCTGCGACGGCTGTGTCCAGCTTGGCGCTCGGCCTTATGGCGGCCAGCAGGGCGGTGGCTCGGTGGGCCGCCGTTGCTTTGTCCTCGCAGTTTCTGGTCGGGGACCAGTGGAGTCTTGCGGGGGTGTCGCAGAGGTGGGTGGGGTCGTAGACGAGGACGGGGCCGAGCTTGGCTCGGGCGTCTTTTGTCTCTTCCCAGAGGGTGGGGTCCGAGGTGATGACCAGGGCTGCGGCTTCGGCGTCCCGGATGGCCTGTACTGCCAGGGGTCTGCGGGTCTCTTGAGGGCCGAGTACCAGGGGGGTACGGGGGCTGGGGACTGACGGGGTCTCGGTGCTCGGGGGTGAAGTGCCGTCCCCGGTGTCCTGCTCGACGCCCTGTTCATCGGTGCCCGGCGGTGTGGCGCCGTCCCCCGAGTCCTGCTCGACGCCCGTGTCATCGGTGCCCGGCGGTGTGGGCTGTGCCCACCCGTTCCGCCCTGCGGAACGCCTGCCCACAGCAGGGGCGGCCGATTTCTCGTCGGCGGCTGTACGCCTGCCCACAGCGGGAGCGGCAGCAGCCTGAGCAGCGGCCGCCTGAGCAACCGGCATCCGCCGCGCCCTCCGCACCGCCCGCCACCGCGTGAACGTACCCATCACGAAGATCGTCAAGACCACCAGCACCATCAGCTGGCCGATCAGCAGGCCCCAGAAGAGGCCGTAGCCCGAAAGCTGGTCGGCCGGGGTCTGCGGCCATGCTCCCGCCACGTCGTGGGGCTGCTGGATCAGGTGCCGCATGGCCGGCGGCGTACGACCGAACGTCACTGCACGCGGCCAGGAGCCCTGCGTGAACCAGCCCGCGAGGCCCGTCGCCGACCAGGTGAGCACCGTCATGCCGAGGACGAAGGCCAGGCCGCCGACCAGCAGGCCGTCGGGGATGCCGCGCTCGCGCGACTCGCGGCGGCCGCCCCGCTCCCGGTACTCGGCCTCAGAGTCCCGGTACTCCCGGTCCCGGTACGGCATCGCTCACGCCACCCCGGAACGCGACGACGAGGGATCGTTCATCTGCTGCTCCATGTACGCCGCCCGCTCCTCCGCCTCCAGTTCGGCGGCCCGCAGCGGATCGTCGTCCGGGAGATCCGTGAGGTCCGCCGAGGATTCCGTCATGGCCCGGTCGGTGAAGACCAGCGGCCGTTCCGTCTCCGTGATCAGGTGCTTGACCACTTGGACATTGCCGTTCACGTCCCACACCGCGATGCCGGGAGTGAGCGTGGGGATGATCTCCACCGCCCACCGGGGCAGCCCGAGCACCCGCCCCGTCGCTCTCGCCTCGTCCGCCTTCTGGGCGTAGATCGTCCTCGTGGACGCCATCTTCAGGATCGCGGCCGCTTCCTTGGCCGCCGCCCCGTCGACCACGTCGGACAAGTGGTGGACGACCGCCACGAAGGAGAGACCGAGCCGTCGGCCGAACTTCAGCAGGCGCTGGAACAGCTGGGCGACGAAGGGCGAGTTGATGATGTGCCACGCCTCCTCGACCAGGAAGATGCGCTTCTTCCTGTCCGGGCGGATCCACGTGTGCTCCAGCCAGACGCCCACGATCGCCATCAGGATCGGCATCGCGATCGAGTTCCGGTCGATGTGGGAGAGGTCGAAGACGATGAGCGGCGCGTCCAGATCGATGCCGACCGTCGTCGGGCCGTCGAACATGCCGCGAAGGTCACCGTCGACAAGGCGGTCAAGGACCAGCGCCACGTCCAGACCCCAGGCCCGTACGTCGTCTATGGCGACGTTCATCGCTTCCGCGGACTCCGGCTCCGGGTGGCGAAGCTGTTCCACGATGTCCGTCAGGACCGGCTGCCGCTCGACGATCGTCTCGTTCACGTACGCGTGCGCGACCTTCAGCGCGAAGCCCGATCGCTCGTCGAGCCCGTGACCCATCGCGACCTCGATGATCGTCCGGAGCAGCGCGAGCTGACCGGTCGTCGTGATCGCCGGGTCGAGGGGGTTCAGCCGGATCCCCATGTCCAGGGCGGCCGTCGGGTCGAGCCGGATGGGAGTTATCCCCAGCTCCTGGGCGATGAGGTTCCATTCGCCGACGCCGTCCTCGCCCTGCGCGTCCAGGACGACGACCTGCCGGTCCTTGAAGCGCAACTGCCGCAGTACGTACGTCTTCTCCAGGGCCGACTTGCCGTTGCCGGACTCGCCGAGCACCAGCCAGTGCGGCGCCGGCAGCTGCTGCCCGTACAGCTGGAAGGGGTCGTAGATGTAGCCCTTGCCGGAGTACACCTCGCGCCCGATGATCACGCCCGAGTCGCCGAGGCCCGGCGCGGCCGTCGGCAGGTAGACCGCCTGGGCCTGCCCCGTCGACGTACGGACCGGAAGCCTGGTCGTCTCGACCTTCCCGAAGAGGAAGGACGTGAAGGCGTCCGTGAGGACGGTCAGCGGATCCCGCATCTCAACAGCCTGCCTCTGCGTCTAGCGTCGGATGCCGGTCGCGAACGGCAGCGTATTGACGAAGGCCCTGTGGTGCTCGCGGTCGCACCACTCCAGCTTCAGATACGACTTCCCGGCCGAGGCCCGGATGGTGCGCTTGTCGCGGGCGAGGGACTCCGGGGACCGGGACGAGACGGTGATGTAGCCGACCAGATTGACGCCGGCCGCGCCGCTCGCCAGGTCCTCGCCGCGCTGGTCGAGGCGGGAGTGCGAGGCGACGTCGCGCGGGTCGACCGTGCGGTTCAGCTTGGCCTGGCGGCTGGCCTCCGCCTCGTCGTTGGTCTTCTCCGTCAGCATGCGCTCGATGGCGACCTCGGTGGGTTCGAGGTCCATCGTCACGGCCACCGTCCTGATGACGTCCGGGGTGTGGACGAGCAGCGGGGCGAGGAAGTTGACGCCGACGGGCGTCATCGGCCACTCCTTCACCCAGGCCGTGGCGTGGCACCAGGGCGCGCGGGATGAGGACTCGCGGGTCTTGGCCTGGAGGTAGGTGGGCTCCATGGCGTCGAGCTCGGCGGGCCAGGCGTTGCGTTTCGTCATGGCCTGGATGTGGTCTATGGGGTGGTCCGGGTCGTACATCGAGTGCACGAGGGACGAAAGCCGCCCTTGCCCCAGCGGCTGTCGTACGCGGATGTCGGCTTCCTGGAGCCGCGAGCAGATGTCGGTGAGCTCGCGCGCCATGACGACGGCGAGACCGGCGTCCTTGTCGAGCTTGCGGGAGCCGTGCGGGCGGGCCGCGCGCGCCATGGCCTGGGCCTCGGCGGCGAGGTCGCGCGAGTAGTGCATACAGGCCACCAGATAGGCGCGGTGCTGCTCGCTGCTGGTGGAGACCATCGACTGGAGCTGTTCGTACGACTGCTGCAGCCAGGGCAGCGCCCGGTCGTCGCCGCGCACGCTGACGTCCTTGGCGTGGGCGTCCGGGTCGGCGGGGAGGGTGCGGGCAAGCATCTGAAGCCGCGTCACAAACCCATCACCATTGGCGACATGCTTGAGCAGCGTCCCGAACCGGTCGACGAGCGCTTCCTGGTCCTCGGAGTCCCGGAGCCCGACTCCCGGACCCTCGATCTCGATGGCGGCGGTGACGGTCCGCCGGTCGGCGTGCAGCAGTACGGCGATCTCATCCGGACCGAAGGGCGCTGCGAGCCAGCTGATGCGGCCGATGCCGGGCGGCGGGCCGACCTCGACCTCCTTGCCGTCGAAGCGGACGCCCGCTTCGGGCGCGGCGGAGCGGTAGGCGGTGCCGCGCTTCAGCGACCGCTTGTAACTCCGGTTGATCTCGAACCACTTGAAGAAGGTCCGGCCTTTGTACGGGACGTACACCGCGGCGATGGCCAGCATCGGGAAGCCCATGAGCAGCACGATGCGCAGGGAAAGGACGGGGACGAGGAGCCCGCACATCATCCCGAGGAAGGCTCCCGCGATGATCAGCGCGATCTCTCCGGTCTCCCGGTTCTTGCCGACGATCGCATTCGGCCGCGCGCGGCCGATCAGATATGTGCGGCGGGGCGCGACCGGTTGCGACACGTGGGACTGGGTCGTCAACGCCCTTCACCTCCCGTGCGTTTGTTGCCTGAGCCGTTTCCGGTGTTGCCTGAGCCGCGGTTGCGCGCGTGCGGCGTGCTGGTCGCGCTGTTGCTGCGCGGCGCGGGTGCGGCGGAGGGGACAGATCCGCCGCCGTTCGATGAGCCGCCGCCTCCGCCTCCGCCTCCGGAGGGGCGGCTGCTGTGGGCGGCCATTCCGCCGCTCGTCGCGTTGGCGGGCCGCGCCTGACCGCCGCCACCTCCACCGCCGTTGCCCCGGGAGCTGTGGGTCTTGATGCCCTGGGAGACGAGGGACGCGGGGGAGCTGATGACGGCGGCGGCCTTGTTCTCGGCGCCGCGCATGATCCGGTTGTTCCGGGAGTTGGCGATCTCGTCCCCGAAGCCCGGCACGAAGCGGTAGATCATGGCGCTCGCGAAGATGGCGAGCAGGATGATCGAGAGCCCGGAGACGACGGCCGAGAAGGAGTCGGGCCCGTCGTCGGCGGAGAGTGCGCCCGCGAGGCCGAGCACGATGACGATGATGGGTTTGACGAGGATCACCGCGATCATGATCCCGGCCCAGCGCCGGACGTGCGTCCACAGGTTCTTGTCGACGAGCCCGGCGTACACGACCGTGCCGAGCAGCGCTCCTACGTAGAGCAGGGCGGCCCGGATGACGAGCTCAAGCCAGAGCACGCCGGCCGCGAGGATCGACACGAGCGAGACGACGATCAGCATGATCGGCCCGCCGCCGATGTCCTCGCCCTTCTTCAGCGCACCGGAGAACGTCCCGAAGAACGTGTCCGTCTGACCGCCCGTCGCCTTCGCGATGACGTCCGTGACGCCGTCGGTCGCGGATACGACGGTGTAGAGGATCAGCGGCGTGAAGGCGGAGGCGAGGACCGTCAGCCAGAGGAACCCGATGGCTTCGGAGAGCGCGGTGGTGAGGGGGACGCCTCTCACTGCGCGTTTGGCGACTGCGAGGAGCCAGAGGAGCAGGGTCAGGATGGTCGACGCGGCGAAGACGACCGCGTACTGCTTGAGGAAGGTGGGGTTCGTGAAGTCGACCTCGGCGGTCTCCTTCACGGCGGATGACAGCTTGTCCACCGTCCAGGAGGCGGCGTCCGCGCAGCCCTTCGCCAGGGAGGAGAGGGGGTCGAGGCTGGAGTTCAGGGGGTCGTCGGTGGGGTACTTGCCGTCACCGCCGGAGCTGCCGCCGTCTTGGCCTTTTTCGCAGTACTTCTTTGCGGGGCCGACGATGAGGTCGCACTTGTCGTCGTCCGGTTCGGGCGCCGCGTAGGCACGCGAGGCCAGCAGGATCACTGCGGTCTGCACGGCCGCCGCGGTTGCGGTGAGCTTGAGGGCACGTCGGCTAGCGGGCATACGTGAACCCTCCGTACTCCTGTACAGCCTTCGCGATCTCGTCGGCAGTGGAGACCTTGTTGTCGCCGTTCACGGGCGACGGGCCGTCCTTCGAGGAGTACCGCTCGACCTTCCAGTCGCCGTCGGCCCACTGCAGCTTGAGTGTCATGGTGAACCAGTCGTTGGCCACTGGGTTCGTCGTGTTCTGCCCCGCCGTGCCGAAGGCACCGGTGCACCAGACCTGCACGGTTGCCGAGCTGTCCGCGTAGGCGGTGGTCTTGGCGCCGACGGGCACAGTGCGAGAGACGTACGTCTCGCCGGGCGCGGAGTTACCGTTCTCGTCCAGGCCGACCTTGTCCAGGAAGTCCTTGGAGTACGTCTTGTTGAACTGGGCCTCCAGCTCGTTCACCTTGTCGGCGACGAACAGCTGCCGGACGATCTCGCCCCGGCGTGCGGGCTTGAGGATGTCGGCGGAGACCAGCGCAACGGCATAGTTCGACGCCGCGCTCTGTGCACCCTGCTCACTGTGTGCGAACCCGGAGGGAATTCCCGAAGCCTTGCCGTCGACCGGCTCCACCCCGGACGCGGCAGTGGGATCCGCCCCCGCCTTCTTGCCCTCCCCGCCCTCCGAAGAGGACTCCCCTCCCCGGTTCGCGAAAGCGATCGCCGCGATCAGCAGGACCACCACACCCACCACCGTCACAAGACTCCGCGACGAGGACCGTGAAGAACGGCCGGATCTGCGCGCTCCCCCGTAGACGTCCTGGCCGCCCCCCTCGCCCTCGGGGAGCCGCGTCCGCGTCTCGCCCGATCCGCCGAAGAGGCCATCGTTCCGCTCGTCGTCGGGACTCATGCCGCGTACGCCCCCTCAACCTCTCGGTGAACCGCCACGTACGACGGTAGCCGTGCTGGTTCCCGCGCGGGCGCGGTGTGGTGACTCGACATCAGGGAGTTGCAACCTCAGCCGGTGGGCACGACGGATGGGTGGTGTGGAGGGGGACAGGGGGAGGGGACAGGGGAGAAAGCGGGGGACGTGGACGGGGACGTGAGGGAGGGGGGACGAGGCGGCTAGACCGCCATCCCGTACACGATGGTGAAGACCGTGCCGAGCGAGCCGATGATGAAGACGCCGGTCAGGCCCGCGATGATCAGGCCCTTGCCCTGCTCGGCGCTGAAGGTGTCGCGCAGAGCCGTCGCGCCGATCCGCTGTTTGGCCGCGCCCCAGATCGCAATGCCGAGACAGAGGAGGATGGCGATCGCCATCACGACCTCGATCATCACCCGTGCCTCGTTGCCCAGGCTCCCGAAGGGACCCCAGTCGGGGGCGATCCCGCCGATGATGGTGGTGATGTCGCCCTTTTCGGCTGCCATAAGCATGTGTAACTCACCGCCCCTAGTGGGTTGTTCTGTCACCTCTGCCTACCGCAGTACAGAGGACAGCTCATTCTCGCCGACAAACGGGCCAGTGCATGTCGACTTGGCGTCATTCGTTGGCTGAAACGCATGATCACTCTGTGTATCACGCTGGGTGACGCCGGGCAATGACGGCCCGGCGTGCCCTCTGACCAGGTCTCACATCATGCTTCACGTAGGCGAGTCGGCGTTATCCAGGCCGTCGGCACCGTCGAGGCCGACCAGATCGTCCAGGTCGCCGAGTCCGCCGCCCGTCACGACGTACGAGCAGTCGGTGTAGCGGTAGCCGGGCTTGACCTGGCTGCCCTCGGTGTTGTTGCGGACGCTTCCCGCGCTGCCCGCACCGCGCTTGTAGAGGAAGTGGTACTCGCCGGGCGGCAGCCGCAGCGTCTTCTTCGGGTGGCCCTTGCCCGCGAGGCAGGCCTTCTTGCCCTGGGCCCTGGTCGTGTACGTCTTGCAGTTGCCGCAGGACGTGAGCTTGAGGGTGCCGGTGGTGGGCCCGGTGTAGAGGACCTCGAGCGGTCCTGGGCCGCCGTTCTCGACGACGTACTCCAGTTTCGTGCCGCCCGGCGACTTGGTGGGCGGCAGGCTCCGTCCCGCCTGGGGGCGGTCGGCGGCGATCTCGGCGGCGATGGCGATCTGCTTGGCGCGGTCGCGTTTGCCGTTGCCCCGGTAGGTGTCGGTGAAGTCGTTGAGCGTCTTGGCGGACGCGGCGAACTTGCCGTCCTCGAACTCGTCGACCCCGCAGGCGTAGGCCCCGGACTCCACCGCGCTCTCGGCATCCCCGCTGAGCCCGTCGCCCGCGTCGTCCGGGAGAGCCTTGGCGGTGGAGCCGATGTTGCGGAGCTCGTCGGTGGCCTTGCAGGGGTCGGCGCCCTTCAGATCGGACGACCGTTCATCGATGGCGTCGCGGATGGCGGGCTCGACCTTCCCCGCCTGGTCGGAGTCGGGGAACGTACGCAGCAGCTCACCGAACTGACCGCTGCCGCCCGCGGCCGTCCCGAGGCCTTGGGCGCCGCATTCGTAGAGCGAGGTGGCGAGGCGGTCGTCGGGCCAGGCGGCGAGGGAGCCGAGGCGGTCCTTGCCGAGGTCGTCGGGGAGGGTGCGGAGGTATTTGAGGGGTTCGAGGGCGTCGCAGTACTTGCGCTCCTCGTACGGGGTTGCGACCGACTCGTAGTACGTCTTCAGGCTGTCCGGCACGCGGTCGGCGGCCTTCGAGCCGGGGTGGTCGTCGCCGAGGTCGCGGTAGATGGCGAGGGCGGAGCGGTAGTCGTCCTTGGCGGAGTCGAAGGGCCGGCCGTCGGCAGCGCTGACGATCTTGTCGGCCTTCTCCAGACGATCGAGCAGCATCTCCTCGATGGCGTCGTCGCGCGCGCCGTCGTACGCGATGACGCCGCCGGCCGGCACGGCGAGCAGTACGAGGCCGAGCCCGAGGGCGAGGGGTGCGCGCAGCGGCCAGGTGCGCCGGGGGCTGCGCAGGGCGCGGCGTGCACCGTCGGCGGCGGCCAGGGCGAGGAAGGCCACATAGCCGATGAGTACGCCGCCGGGTACGCCGTCCACGTCGGCGGGCAGCGCCACGAAGAGCAGCCCGGCGGTCGCGGCCCAGCAGAGGGCGGCCGGGAGCCACCGCTTGAGCAGGACGTAGCCGAGGCCGAGGCCGGTGAGGTTGAGCAGGGCGGTGGAGAGGGCTTGGAGGGCGTCAGGGGGTGGAGGGGGTGGAGAGGGCGGACCGGCCGGGGGTGGCCCGACGGTGGGCGGGGCGCCGGG
Source organism: Streptomyces sp. NBC_01381 (assembly GCF_026340305.1). Lineage (NCBI taxonomy): Bacteria > Bacillati > Actinomycetota > Actinomycetes > Kitasatosporales > Streptomycetaceae > Streptomyces > Streptomyces sp. NBC_01381. Next base: position 1,056,502 of record NZ_JAPEPI010000001.1, read on the forward strand.
CGGCGGTGGAATGACGGGCGGCGGCGGCCCGAACTGACCGCCTGGGCCGCCCTGACCACCCTGGCCGCCTTGAGGCGTTTCCCCTTGATTGGCGCCCGGTACCGAGTCGTGCGGCTCCCCAGGTTGCATTTGCGGCTCCCCCCAGCCGGTGCATGCAGTGCAGTGCGCGTTGATTTGCGCCCAATTCCCCTACGATCGGGGAAAGTTGGACACCCGTCAACTGCGCCGGCCCAGCGCCTTCGCCCGGGTGTGGGACCAGCTGGTCAGGAGGACTCCGGCGGCGAACGCCACGGTGTAGGCGGTCAGGAGGGCGGGGAAGCCGCCGGGTATCCAGCCGAGGAAGCCGTTGTAGTCGTGGTCGATGAGCAGTCGGATGAGGCCTTGCGCGGAGAAACACATCAGGACTGCGCCGAGGATCTGCAGGATGTCGTACTTCACGTTACGAACGTATCAGCGAGACAGGCGAAATCCCCTTGCTGCAAGCCGAGATATCTAGATTACGTCACACATTCTAAGTTCTATAGTGGGTGGCGTGCGTGACGAAAAGAATGCTCGGGAGACGGCCCGCTGCACGGTCTGCCGTGCGGAAATGAGCACGGCGGGCAAGCGCGGCCGCCCCGCCCTCTACTGCTCCCGCAGCTGCCAGGCGAGGGCCTACCGACGCCGGAAGCTGCCCCCCGCCCCCGAAGTCGCCCGCCCCGCGGACACGGTGACGAGCGCGCAGTCGCGCAAGCGGCGCCGCCAGATCGCCGAGGCGGTGTGGCGCATCGCCGCCGAGCGGGGCCTGGACGCGGCGAGCATGCGGGAGATCGCGGCGGAGGCCGGGGTGTCGCTCCGCGTCGTCCAGTACCACTTCGGCAGCAAGCACCAGCTCCTGGTGACCGCCCTGCACCTGCTCCACCGCGAGAACGAACGCCTGGCCAGGACCCGCGTCCACTTCGACCCCGCGAACCTGCGCGGGGTCCTGAGCGCGATGCTCGACGAGTTCCTGCCCCTGGACGCCCAACGGGCCATGGCGCTGCGGGTGTTCTCCGCGTACTACGCCCGCAGCCTCACCGACCCGGCCATCGCGGCGGTCTTCCTGAGCGACGAGCACCCTCTGGAGGACCTGATCGCCGACTTCATCGCCATGGCCCAGACGAACGGCCAGACGGCCCCGGGTCTGGACGCCCACCGAGAGGCGGACCTGCTGGTGGCGGCGGCGGTGGGACTCGGCGGGGATGTGCTCCACGAGCGCCGCACGCTGGAGAACGTACGCGCCACGCTCGACTATCACTTGGCGAAGATCTTCAGCCCGGTGGCCTAGCCGTGGCTCGGGCTTCTGGAGTACGTCGTCGGGATGAGCGGGCTTGGGACTCGGGCCCGATTCCCTTGCGGGCAAGCCCAATTAGCGTCCTGCCCATGCGAATTGGACTGCTTGGAACCGGAAATGTGGCGCGTGCGGTGGCAACTGGCTGGAGTGCGGCCGGACATGATGTCGTGCTGGGGTCGCGGGACCCCAAGGAGCGGGGAGAGGCCGAGGAGCTGAAGGGGTTCACCCTCGTCGGACTCGGTGAGGCGGCCGCGCACGCTGAGGTGCTGGTGAACGCCACGCCGGGCACGGCTTCGATGGACGTACTGAAGGAGATCGGCGCGGCCGCTCTCGCCGGGAAGGTGCTTGTCGACATCGGGGTCGGCTACACCTTCACCGACGCCATGGAGCTGTCCCACCCCAACTACAGCCTCAGCGAGGAGATTCAGCAGGAGTACCCCGAGGTGCGGGTGGTCAAGACGCTCGCCACCGTGGACCGGTTCGTGATGGTGGACCCGGCGAGTCTGGTTGGTCCGAGCACGATCTTCCTCTCCGGTGACGACGAGGCCGCCAAGGGGGTCACCCGTGGCCTGCTCGGCGACCTGGGATGGCCCGATGCCTCCCAGTTGGACCTGGGAGGCATCGTGACCGCGCGCGGTCAGGAACACTTCGCGCTGCTCTTCTCGGGCATCGCGGTGGCGATCGGCTCGTACGAGTTCGGCATCCAGGTGGTGCCGCAGCGGACCGCCTCTTAGCGAGGGGCGAGGCGGTGGCGCCGGGTTCAGCCGGCCGGGGAGTCGCTGACCTTCCCGACCGGGCTGATCTCCAGCTTCACGGCGCCCTCGCCGTCCGAGACCGGGAGCGTGCCCGCGGGCCAGTCGAGCGTGACGTGCTTCGTCTCGTTCGGGGGCGTCACGACGAGGTTGGTGATGCGGATGCCGGAGCCGCCCGTGTTGTTGTACGGGAACGTGATGTTGAAGGCGGCGGACTCGCCGTCCTTCAGGATGTCGGGCACCGGCTTCTCGCCGTTGCGGCTGACCGAGAGGGTGTCGCCCGTGGACGCCGTCAGGTCGGCCCCCGCGTAGCCGTTGATCGAGCAGTCGCGGCCGCCGCCGTTCTTGAAGACGACGGTGACGACGCCTTCCGTCTTGTCGGTGGTGTTGTCCGTGGCGTTCACTTCGAGCTCGTCCGTACGGCAGATGTCGATCTTGCCGTCGCTGTTGTCGCCGGTGCCGGCGGCGGTCCCCTGCGCGGCTTCACCACCGCCGGTGGAGCCTTCACCGCCGGTCGAGGCTTCGCCTGATCCGCCGCCGGTGGTGCCTCCGGTGCTGATGCCCTTGTCGTCGCTGCCCTTGTCTCCGCCCTTGTCCGCCGACGCGGCGGGGGACGTGGTCGAGGTGTCCGCCGACGCGTTGTCGTCGCCGTTGCAGGCGGTGAGCGAGAGGGTGGCGACGAGGCCGATGACGGCGGCGACTGCCTTGCGGGTGTGCTTCATGGGGTCCCCCCGGAGTAGCTGTGCTGGTCTGTCTTGATCACAGCTAAGGGGGCGGGTCCCGGCGGGGGCAAGGAACGCCGGGTCATCCGGGACGCTGGAATGCTTCCAGGGGGTCTGACCTGCGGGGATGCCCCTTGCCTGGAACGCCGGGGTGGGATGCTCGAAGCCCGGTTTGATCATGGACATGCGGTTGCTCTAAGGTCCCCGCGTCATGACTCGGCGGGGGAACGGATCACACCATCATGCGTACGCGCTTCAGGCTGGCGGCGGTTGTCGGGGCGGCGGCTCTTGTTCTGACGGTCACCGGGTGTGAGGGGGATGAGGGGGGCAAGAGGGAGTACGGCGGCGCGGACAGGGCTGCGGGGTCCTCCTCGCCCTCCTCGTCCTCCGGTGAAGGATCCGCTCGTAACGGCGGGGCCAGCGGTGGGCCCGAGGTCCGGCAGAAGATGATGCTGGACAACATGCCGGAGGCGAAGACCGTCATGGCGGCGGGCGAGTACCTTCAGCGATTCACCACGTGCGACACGTACAGCATCGACCCGTCTGATGAGCGGTACTACCCCATGGACGAGAAGTTCGATCTGTCTTGGGGTGTGCAGTTCCGGGGGACCTGTGACGACGGTGCGGACGGCTGGATCCGGGTCTTCAAGACCAGCGACATGGAGAAGTTCCAGACGGCGTACAAGGCGGACCTCGCCGAGGAGATGAAGGGTGACGCGCTCGCGGACGTGGAGGGCGGGTTCGCCATCGGCAAGGACTTCGCGGTGATCGCACCGGACAGCGAAACTCTCCGCGATCTGTCGGCCTCGGGGCTCCTGGAGCTGAACTGCAACCCGAACTTCCGGGTGCGGGGGGATGTGTCGACGGCGCCGGCGCTGGTTGATGGGTGTGTGCTGACGGACGAGTTTGTGGAGCCGGAGTAGGGGGCTTTGGTGGGCCGGTGGTGGTGTTCGTACCGGGGCCGCCCGGTTGTCCCGAGGTTGGCGGTTCCGGGCCGGGTGTAAAGGGCGCTCCGCTGCGCTGCGCGTCGGCTGCGCCGATTCCGCTTCGCTCCACCCTTGACACCCAACCCTCCACCGCGAGAAGCCTGATGACCGGGCGGCCACGAAGCGGGGCTCTCGGGGCTGCGGGGATGGGTCATCCGGCTTGAGCGCCGGGTGCGGACTAGTCCGTCGCAGCGCACCGCCGGCTGAAGGGGCGGGAGGGGTGCGCGGTCCGCTCGGGAATGGGTCCTGGCTTCGTCAAGCGTCTGCCGACCGGATCTTCCGGGGCGGGCCTCAGGTGTCAGGCGTCAGGAGTACAATTCACCGATTGCAAGGCTCAGTTGATCCCCGGACCTGGCCGTGAGGGGGGTGGGGGACCTACTTCGGCAAAGTTGCGTTTCGTAGTGCCGCGCGCCCCCCTTGTGCCAGAACACTACTTCTCCAAAGTAGGTCCCCCCCCACCTGTCCATGAGCGTGACGGTCGCCCCGGAGGATCCGGCGGGTAGAGGCTTGACGAGACCGGTGCCGATCCCCGGGCTGGCCGGGGGAGGGGGGAACCTACTTTGGCAAAGTTGCGTTTCGTGGCGGCGCGCGCCCCCTTGTGCCAGAACACTACTTTTCCAAAGTAGGTCCCCCACCCCCCACCTGCCCATGACCGTGACGGTCACCCCGGAAGATCCGGCTGTCAGACGCTTGACGAGACTGGCACCCATCCCCGGACCGGCCGCGCACCCCTCCCACCCGGCTGCACTGATACGAACTAGTCCGCACCCGGCAGGAAAGCCGGATGGCCCGCCGGGTGGTCCCCGTGAGCCCCGTTTCGTGGCCGCCCGGTCAATTGGCTTCTTGCGGTGGAGGGTTGGGTGTCAAGGGTGGAGCGAAGCGGAATCGGCGCAGCCGACGCGACGAAGGAGCGCCCTTTACTCCCGGCCCGGAACCGCCACTCTCGGGAGAACCGGGCGGCCCCGGTACGAACACCACCACCGGCCCGGCAAAGCCCCCGCCGTTGTCAGTCGACGCCCTCTACGAAGTGGTCGAACTCGCCTGCCTGTACGCCGAGTACAAAGGCATCCCACTTCTTCTGGGTGGTGGTGACCACGTTCTCGGGGTCGCTGGTTTCCCGTAGGTAGACGGCGTCGTCGTCCTTGCCGTAGGCGATCTCGATCCAAGGGCCCGGCCCTTCTTCCCCTTCGGGGGCGGCGCGGATCCAGTCGAGGTCTGCGGGGATGTTGTTGCCTTCAGGCATGGGGAGGGTGGTCCTTTCCTCAAGCGCCGGACGGGCTGGGAGAGTTGAGAGTGCGTATCAGGGCTGCGAAGGCTGCAGGTCGGGCGGTGAGTATCGCTCCGGCGGGGTCCGCGCTTTCGGTTAGCTGGACAGCGCCAGTAGAGGCCGTGGTGACGTGTACGCACGAGTCGCCCTCGCCGCAGTAGGAGGACTTCTGCCAGGTGTCCGCGGGCATCCGGGTTCCCTTCACAGTTCTTGGGCGATGGTGTGGATGAGGTCCCGCGACTTCTTGGGCGCGAGCGCCTTTGCCTCCATGCGTTCCAGAAGCACGCGGTACTTGCTGAGCTGGGCCTCCGCGTCCAGGAACGCTGGGCCGTGGGACTGATCGAGGTGCACGGTGTCGAGCTGCGGAACCGCACCCTTGGAGTAGAAGAGCGACTGGCCGGACCCGGGGAAGGACCCGGCGGCGAAGGGCAGGACCTTGACAGTGATGTGGTCCCGCTCGCTCATGTCCATTAGGTGGTGCAACTGGCTTCTGGTTACGTCGGCTCCACCGAACTGCATCCGTAGGGCAGCCTCGTGGATGATCGCCAAGTACGGGGTGGGGGCATTCCCGAACAGGACTGCCTGCCGCTTGATGCGGTACGACACCCGGTGTTCGACATCGGGCGGAGAGAGCTCAGGCACCACCTGGCGGAACAACTCACGTGCGTGGTCCGTGGTCTGGAGCAATCCGGGGACGTGCGCGGTGATGGCGGTGCAGAGGTGCGTGGCATGGTGTTCGACCTCGGCGAGGTCCAGCAGTCCAGCGGGGAGGATCTCGCGGTACTCCTCCCACCAGCCGCGCTTGCGGGCGCCGGTCATGTTGGCGATGGCCTCGATGAGTTCCTTGTCGGGGCAGTCGTAGTGGCAGGCCAGGGTCCGTACGCGCTCGGCGCTCACTCCGACCCGTCCGGTTTCCATGTTGCTGACCTGGGCCTGCTTCATGCCGAGGAGCTGAGCCGCTGCGGTGGAGGTCAGCCCCGCGCGCTCCCGCAGCTTGCGCAGCTCGGCACCGAGGCGGAGTTGACGACCCGTCGGGTTGTTCCTCACGGCCATGGCTGCTGCTCCTGTGCTGTCGCGTCACCCACATGGGTGGTTGCTTTTAGTCTCACCCCGAATGGGGTGAAGAATATATCCGGCAGCGCTACTTTGAGGTTCAGGCGCCAACGCCCGGAAGCACCCCGCTCGACGGAGCGGCATCGTCACTGGGTACCCCCATGAACTACCGCCCCTGAACGGAGAGTTCCATGCTGCCGACAACCGTATCCCCGCCCTGGAGCTACACCCTCACCCTCCCGCACGACCCCCGCGCCCCCGGCATCGCCCGCACCACCCTCCGCGCCGTCCTCGCCACGTACGGCCTCGCCGAACTCGCCCCCACCGCCGAACTCCTCGCCGCGGAGATGCTCAGCAACGCCCACTGCCACACCCAAGGCCCCTACGCCCTCCGTCTCCGCGAGGCCACCCCGCAGGGGATCCGTGTCGCCGTGTGGGACTCCAATCCGCAGATCCCGCCCGGATTCGGGACCACCGGAGGGCCGCCCGCCCCGCTGGACGCCGAGAGCGGGCGCGGGCTGCAGCTCGTACACGCCTGCGCGGACGCGTGGGGTGCGTACCGGCTCGGCGACGCCCCAGCCGCGCACCACGGCAAGCTGCTGTGGGCCGAGTGCGGGTCTCGGTAGACCCACTGGCCTACGTCAGGTCGACGCACCCCGTCACCCACCCTACGGTTGGCCCAAACCTGCAGAGAACTACGCAAATTCGCCAGGCACTTTCACCCTCCCTAGTCGAAAGATCTGCCTCGCCATGCCCAGAATCACCCCCCGGCGCCGCCTGCTCCGCGTCTGGTTCACATCTGTCCTCTCCGCGCTCCTGCTCATCGCACCCGGCTCGCTCACCGCCGTCTCGGCCGCCCAGCCCTCGGCCACGCTCAAGGTCATGACCCGCAGCCTCTACTGGGGAGCGGATCTCGCGCCTGTCTTCACCGCCGGCAACTTCGGCGAGCTCACCGAGGCCGTGGACGAGGTGTTCACCGGCGTCCAGGACACGAACTTCCCCGAGCGTGCCGAGGCACTGGCCGACGAAGTCGCCGACACCGACCCCCAGCTCGTGGGCCTGCAGGAGGTCGCACTGTGGCGCAGTGCGCCTTTCGACTTCAGTCCCACGCCTAACGCCGGACATGTCGAATACGACTTTCTGGAGATCCTGCTCGACAAGCTGGCGGCCCGGGGCAAGCACTACGCGGCCGTGTCCTCCGTGACCGACGGCGACTACGAGGCCCCCCGGGCGACGCCGAGCGGCTTGCAGGACATCCGCCTCACCGACCGCGACGTGCTCCTGGCCCGCACCGACCTGCCCGCGAGGAATTTCTCCGTCGCCCATCCTCAGGCGGCGCAGTTCACGAACCACGTGAGCCTCCCCAACCCGATCAGCCCGGCGCTCCCCGCCATCAGGGTCCTGCACGGCTGGGTCGGCGTCGATGCCACCGTTCACGGCCGCACCACCCGCGTGGTCAGCACGCACCTGGAGAATCTCAGCCCCGCCGTGCAAGAAGCGCAGGGCCAGGAACTGCTCGACGGGCCGCTCGACACCGGACTCCCCACCGTGTTGCTGGGCGACCTCAACTCGCCTGCCCCCGGCGGGCAGACCTACCAGAACCTGGTCGACGCCGACTTCCGCGACGCCTGGACTTCCACGCACCGCAACCAGCCCGGCTTCACCTGCTGCCAGGCCGCCGATCTGCGCAACCCCACATCCACCCTCAGCCGGCGCCTCGACTACGTGCTCTTCCGCGGCGGCTTCACCGCCTCGGCGAGCAATCGGGTGGGGGAGCAGCCTGCCGACCGCACCCCGTCCGGCCTGTGGCCCTCCGACCACGCCGGCGTCTGGAGCGTGCTCCGGCTGCGCACCGCGTAGACACGGGCGAACCGTCACTCGGCCTCTACACTGATCCGCGGTGGACTCCCGCGCGGTGAGGGGTGGTTGACGGTGCGTAAGGCGTGGCTGGTCGCAGCCGTCGGCATCGGTGGGGCGATGAGTTTCATCGCCCTGCTCGTCGTGGGGACGTACATGGCCGCCGGCAGCATCGCCAACGGCGCCGGGCAGGGGAATGTGGGGCTCGCGAAAGGTGCCGTGCCCGCCACCTATCAGCCCCTCGTCCAGAAGTGGGGCAACCTGTGCAAGGCCATTAATCCGGCTCTCCTCGCCGCGCAGCTCTATCAGGAGAGCGGGTTCAATCCGAACGCGAAGAGTCCGGCCAAGGCTCAGGGGATAGCGCAATTCATTCCGGGGACCTGGGCCACGCACGGGGTCGATGGGGATGGGGATGGCGACAGGGATGTGTGGGATCCGCAGGATGCCATTCCGTCCGCCGCCTCGTACGACTGCAAACTCGCCGGATATGTGAAGGATGCGCCCGGCAGCCCGACCAAGAACATGCTCGCCGCGTACAACGCGGGTGCCTACGCCGTCATCAAGTACGGCGGCGTGCCCCCTTACCGCGAGACCCAGAATTACGTGAAGACCATCACGACTCTCCAGAAGAGCTTCGCCCGGCCCACCAGCCGCGTGCAGCCCTCGCAGCAGGCCGCCGGGGCCATCTACTACGCACAGAAGAAGCTCGGCACCGAGTATCTGTGGGGCGGTAATGGGACGGCTGATCAGAACGGCCGATTCGACTGTTCCGGGCTCACGCTGGCCGCCTATCGCAGCGTGGACATCACCCTGCCCCGGGTCGCCAACGACCAGTACAACGCCGGGCCGCACCCGAAACGGGACGAACTGCTCCCGGGTGACCTGGTGTTCTTCTCGGACGACCTCACCAATTCCCGTGCCATCCGTCACGTGGGAATCTACGTCGGCGGCGGCTACATGATCGACGCACCGCGGCCCGGTGCCGTCATCCGCTTCGACCCGATCGATACACCGGATTATTTTGGCGCGACTCGCGTCACCGAGGACGGGGCGAAGGCCCTGCCCGACAAGGCATCGGCGGCCTGAGGAAAGCTGAACGGGGGGCGTACGCAGGGCGTACGCGTGGTGTGATGTGGCTTGAACTCTCCGTCAGCGCACTCCTCTGAGCTGCGGCGATGAGTCTCTCTTCGGTAACGTCTGAGTGATCATTCGGTGGAGAGCGGAACGTAGTGGATGGGGTCGCACGTTCCCTTGACTGGAGCGCGAGACCACCCAGCAGGCAGCACTGACCACGCAGCGAGCGGCACTGATCACGGGGGTTGATGGAAGGGCGTACAAATCGTGCGCCCACGGCGAGTAGACCGAGAAGACAAGGGGCCGCGGCACCATGGCTGGACTCGACACAACAGGGTCGAACCCCGACGTCAGCCTGCTCTACGACATCAACGGCCTGGCCAAGGATTCGCCCGGCTGGCTGGCGAAATCGATGGAATTCGTGGGTGAGTACGGGCTGTTGCTCGCCCTTGTTCTTCTTGTCGTCTGGTGCTGGTGGGGGCAGCGGAAGCGGGATGCGCTCGAGGAAGCGGCCTCTTCCGTGGCCGCCGTTGTCTGGGTGCCGCTCGCCGCCGGGATCGCGGTCCTTGTGAATGTCCCGATCCGCGGATTTGTGGAACGCCGTCGGCCTTTCATGGACCATGACGGCCTTGAGGTCCTTGTCGACGGAAAGACCGACTTCTCCTTCGTGAGCGATCACGCGACGCTGGCGATGGCTCTGGGGGCCGCGCTATTCGTCGCCAACCGGAAGTTCGGGCTGGCCGGCATTGCGATCGCACTGCTCGAAGGCTTCTGCCGGGTCTTCATGGGCGTCCACTATCCGACGGACGTCGTGGGCGGGTTCGCGCTCGGCACGGCGGTGGCACTGCTGCTCTCGCCGCTGGCGATGGCCGTGCTCACGCCGTTGGCTACGGCTGTCGGGCGTTCCGGGCGGGTCGGGCGGCTGGTGTGGGCGCGGCCTGCGGATGTGGCGGAGGTGGCTCGTCCGGCGTCGGCGTCGGCGTCGGAGCCGAAGTCGACGCCGGACGACCGCGACCTGGCGGCGTAGCCTCCCGCCTGCCGCGCCGGAGCAGCCACCAGCCGACTCCGCCCGCGACGGCGGTGACGCCCGCGGAGGCGACGGCGAGGGGGCCCGCGGCGGGGTGGTCGTGGGTGGCCGCGTGGGCGGCGGGCGGCGCGGAGAGGGCCAGCAGGGCTGCGACGGCCGCCGTGGCGGCACCTATTCGTCGAGTACGCATACCCCCAGGGCAACGGGCCCCCGCGCACTAGTCCACCCGAGGGCGTGTCGCGGGGGCCGTTCGAGTCGCGGGACCGGCTGTTCGGGGTACGACGACTGGCGGGGCGCCCTCCGTGCGCTAAATCGCCTGGGGGAAGTCGAAGAAGCGCTTCGGGTCGTACTGCTGCTTCAGCTTCTTCAGGCGGGGGGCCGCGTCGCCGTAGTACGCCTTGCGCCAGTTCGTCAGGGTGGGGTCCGCGTAGTTCTGGTAGGCCGCGCCCGAGGCGTAGCGGGACATGGCTCCATGGGCGGTTTTCAGCCAGGCCTGGGCCGGCTTGCCGGACGTGCCCGGGCGCCAGGACGCGATGTACTGCGCGAGCATCCGCGAGCGCCGGTGCACGAAGGCCGTGGCCCCCGGGTCCACCCGGTTGATCGCGCCGCCCAGAGCCGTCAGCGCGATGCTGCCCGCGCTCGCCCCCGTCACGTTCTCCACCTGGGTCAGGAGAGCCCGCACACCCGCAGCCGAGAGCGAGCGGTCGAAGAAGTCGGAGCTTGCCGCGTACGTCTCGCGGTTCAGGGCTCCCTGCGGGCTACGGCCCGGAGTCGCCCCCGGCAGATGGCACTGGGCGTCCGACGTGAAGGAGGAGCAGCCCGCGTAGACCTCCATCGACTCCTTGTACGAGCGGCGCTTCAGCGAGACGCTGCGCGCCGGGGCGCCGACCTTGTCGGCCAGGCGGTCCACCGCGTTCTGCAGATCCCCGTACGTACCGAGTGAGAAGCACGCGACCGAGACCGTGGGTGTGCCGCCCGGCGTGTTCGCCAGATGGGCGGAGGACCAGATCTCGTCCGGCTGGTCGGGGCCCCACTCCTGCCACGCCTTGATGACCGCCGCCGCCTTCGACCACGGCCAGGTCAGGTAGGCCGAGACCCCTTGCGGGGCCTTGTGGGTGCGGAAGGTCAGTTCCGTCACCACCCCGAAGTTTCCGTTCCCCGCGCCGCGCAGGCCCCAGAACAGTTCCTTGTTCTCGCGCGCGCTCGCCGTCACCAGCTTGCCGTCCGCCGTGATCAGCGTCGCCGACGTGAGGCTGTCGCAGGTCAGGCCGTACGCGCGGGAGACCACCCCGTGGCCGCCGCCGAGCGTCAGGCCCGAGACGCCCACCGTCGGGCAGGAGCCCGCGGGAATCGTCACGCCCTTCGCGGCGAGCGCGCGGTAGACGTCGATCAGCTTCGCGCCCGCGCCGACCGTCGCCGTCGTCCCGCTCGCCCGCGTCTTGTTCAGTTTCGATACGTCGAGGATCAGGCGGCCCGTGCCTGACGACCAACCCCCGTAGGAATGGCCGCCGTTGCGTATGGAGACCGGGACGTCGTGGGCGCGGGCGTAGGCCAGCGTCGTGCGGATGTCGTCGGGGCCCGCCACGTACGCGACCGCCGTGGGCTTCAGCGTGTCGTAGCGGGTGTTGTAAAGCTGCCTGGCCGCCGCCCACTTGGCCTCGCCGGGCTTGACCAGCGTGCCGTCCAGGTCCTTGGCGAGGGCGGTGAGGTTCGCCGCGGCGGACGCGGCGGCGCTCGACGTACGGATGGGAGTGCTTGAGCCCGCGGCGCTGCGGGACGTGGCACCCCCGCCGCCCCCGCTCCCGCCGCCGGAACCGGAGCAGCCGGCCGCCGTCAGAGCGGTGCCGGCGGCGGCCGCCGCGGATGTGCTGATGAACGTACGTCGTTCCATGACGCCCCTCCCGTTGCTTCCCGGAGTACGAGACGGCGTATAGGACCTCGGGGTTCCGGGAGAGGGGAGACGGAAGGAGAGGGAGGGCTTACGCCTCCGACACGTGGGACGCCGCGTCCGTCCGCGCCTTGCTGCGCGCTCTGCGGGCGGGTCCGCGCCAGCCACAGCTGCACCTGGCCGCGCAGAAGCGGCCCTGTTCGACCGTTGTCGTGCGGTGCGGTTCCTGTCCTTGTTCCTCGGCCACCGCTCCACGGTACCGATGCCGGGCCGGTGCTCTTCCGCGTGACGGGGCAACGTACCGGTCGTTACACGGGACGACAGGGGGACTCGGCTCCGCACGGGAAGGCTTGGGGGTAGGCAGGCGATGGGTCAGCTGCACAAGCGCACAGGCGGGGCGGTGGTCACGGCCGCCGCGGTGGGTCTCTTGGCCGTCGCAACGGGCTGTTCGGGGAGTGGGGCCGCCGCCGACGACAACCCGAGCGCAGAGGACTCCGTCGACGCGGTGCGCGGCTCCGCGGACTCCCTGGTGCGGGCCGGGAGCGCCAAGGCCCGTACGTCCATGGAGATGGCGAGCGGCGGGACCCGCGTGACCATCCGCGGGCACGGCTCGTACGACTTCAAGCGGCAGCTGGGGCGGTTCGTGGTGGTGCTGCCGAAGGACCCCGCGGGGACGGAGGAGCACCGGCCCATCACCGAGCTGATGGCCGGCGGCGCGCTCTACATGAAGAACCGGGGGGCCGGGGTGCCCTCCGACAAGTGGGTGCGGATCGACACGGCGTCGCTGTCGGACGGCAACCTCGTCACCGGGGGCGCGACCGATCCGCTCGCCGCGGCGGAGCTGCTGCGGGGTGTGAGCAAGGCGACGTACGTGGAGGAGACGCGGGTGGCCGGGGTGAAGGTGCGGCACTTCCGCGGGAGGGCCGACCTGCCGCGCGCCGCGAGGTCCGCGTCTCAGGGGCAGCGCAAGGCCCTGGGGGCGGCGGCGAAAGGGTTCAGCAAGGGCGGGGTGCCGTTCGACGCGTACCTCGACGAGCAGGGCAGGCTGCGGAAGCTGCGCCAGCAGTTCAGCGTCTCGAACGCGGAGGTGGCGTCGACCACCCTGCTCTTCGACTTCGGGGTGAAGGTCGATGTGCGGCTTCCGGCGAGCGAGGACATCTTCGCGGGGAAGATCGCCGAGCAGTAGGTCTAGTCGCGTCCGGCCGTGTGGAAATGGTCCGTCCGTGCCATGCGCGGTGTGTAGGCCGCTCCCTACTCTAGGAAGTCGGTACGGGCGCAGGAAGCAAGGTCAGGAAGAGGTGATGAACGTGGCTCTGGTGCGCGGTACGACAGTTCAGGACCACGTCGCCCTCGCCGAGATCGAGCTGTGCGGCGAACTCATCATCGCGGCGAGTGCCACCGGCGAGGAGCGGCTGAGCCCCGACCGGATCGACGAGGTCCTGAAGGTCTCAACCGTCGTGGAGCAGCGGTCCGACGACTAGAGCTTTACGTGCGCATCTAGACCTTCACGTACGCATCCAGAGCTTTACGTGCGCATCATGCGGGCGATCGCCTTCGTGGCTTCCTCGACCTTCGCGTCGATCTCGGCGCCGCCCTTGACCGCCGCGTCGGCCACGCAGTGCCGCAGGTGCTCCTCGAGGAGCTGCAGGGCGAAGGACTGCAGGGCCTTCGTGCTCGCCGAGACCTGGGTGAGTATGTCGATGCAGTAGGTGTCTTCCTCGACCATCCGCTGCAGACCCCGGATCTGGCCCTCGATGCGCCGCAGGCGCTTGAGGTGCTCGTCCTTCTGCTTGTGGTAGCCGTGCACACCCTGGTCGTGGCCGCCGGGCTCGGAGGGCGCTTCGGTGGTCATGGCCGCGTCGGCCGCCTCGGTGGTCGTCATCGCGTCCTCCTGCTGGACAGTCCCTGGACAGTCACTGGCTTCTCTATACCCCGGGTGGGTATAGGTTACTCGATTCCTCGGGGGGTGTGCTGATCACTGTGCCTGATGGGCGACACTGGGTCCCGGCCGGTTAGCCGTGGCCGGATGATGCGCCTAGCATCAGCCTGACCGAATCCAAAGCACCCCGAGGACCCCACGTGCGCTTTCGTCTGACCCCCAGGGAGACGAGCTTCTACGACATGTTCGCCGCATCCGCGGACAACATTGTCACGGGCTCGAAGCTCCTGATGGAACTGCTCGGGGCCGATGCCTCCGCCCGAGCCGAGATCGCAGAGCGTATGCGGGCCGCGGAGCACGCTGGAGATGACGCGACCCATGCGATCTTCCACCAGCTGAACTCCTCCTTCATCACGCCGTTCGACCGCGAGGACATCTACAACCTGGCCTCGTCCCTCGACGACATCATGGACTTCATGGAGGAGGCCGTCGACCTGGTCGTCCTTTATCAGGTCGAGGAACTCCCCAAGGGAGTCGAGCAGCAGATCGAGGTCCTGTCGCGAGCCGCCGAGCTCACGGCCGAGGCCATGCCGAATCTGCGGACGATGGACAACCTCACCGAGTTCTGGATCGAGGTGAACCGTCTGGAGAATCAGGCCGACCAGATTCACCGGAAGCTCCTCGCCCAGCTCTTCAACGGCAAGTACGACGCCATCGAGGTGCTGAAGCTCAAGCAGATCGTGGATGTGCTGGAAGAGGCCGCCGACGCCTTCGAGCACGTGGCGAACACTGTGGAGACCATCGCGGTCAAGGAGTCCTGACCCCTCCATGGACACCTTTGCTTTGGTCGTGACCATTGGCGTCGCGCTCGGATTCACGTACACAAATGGCTTTCACGACTCGGCGAACGCCATTGCCACATCCGTTTCCACGCGTGCGCTGACGCCGCGCGCCGCGCTCGCGATGGCCGCGGTGATGAACCTCGCCGGTGCCTTCATGGGCAGCGGGGTCGCCAAGACCGTGAGCGAGGGGATCATCGAGACCCCGCACGGCAACAAGGGGATGTGGATTCTCTTCGCGGCGCTCATCGGCGCGATCGTGTGGAACCTCATCACCTGGTACTTCGGGCTTCCCTCGTCCTCGTCGCACGCGCTCTTCGGCGGCATGGTCGGAGCGGCGCTCGCGGGCGGCATCGGTGTGATCTGGTCCGGGGTCCTCGACAAGATCGTGATCCCGATGTTCCTTTCGCCGCTGGTCGGCCTTGTCGCCGGCTATCTGGTGATGTGCGCGATCATGTGGATGTTCCGCAAGTCGAACCCGCACAAGGCAAAGCGCGGATTCCGTATCGCGCAGACCGTCTCGGCGGCCGGAATGGCTCTCGGTCACGGTCTGCAGGACGCGCAGAAGACGATGGGCATCGTGGTGATGGCCCTGGTCATCTCCGATGTGCAGGATGCCGACGCGCCCATTCCGATCTGGGTCAAGATCGCCTGTGCGCTGATGCTCTCCGCCGGTACGTATGCAGGTGGCTGGCGCATCATGCGTACGCTCGGCCGCAAGATCATCGAGCTTGACCCGCCGCAGGGATTCGCCGCCGAGACCACCGGCGCGGGCATCATGTTCACCACCGCCTTCATGTTCCACGCGCCGATCTCGACGACGCATGTCATCACTTCCGCGATCATGGGTGTGGGTGCCACGAAGCGGGTGAACGCGGTGCGTTGGGGCGTCGCGAAGAACATCATTCTGGGCTGGTTCATCACGATGCCTGCGGCCGCGCTTGTTGCTGCGCTCAGCTTCTGGATCGTGAATCTCGCGTTCCTGTAGGAATGCAGGAAAGCAACGGAAAGGCCCGCCCCCGGGAGCCAGGGGCGGGCCTTTCTTGTTGCCCCTGCGGTGGCACCGCCATGCAGCACCGCAAGGAGTCGGAGGGGTCGATCAGCTTTATCCGAAGCGGCCCGAGATGTAGTCCTCGGTCGCCTGCACGGACGGGTTGGAGAAGATCCGCTCCGTCTCGTCTATCTCGATGAGCTTGCCGGGCTGGCCGACCGCCGAGAGGTTGAAGAAGGCCGTACGGTCCGAGACGCGCGCCGCCTGCTGCATGTTGTGCGTCACGATGACGATCGTGAAGCGCTCCTTCAGCTCGCCGATCAGGTCCTCGATGGCGAGGGTCGAGATCGGGTCGAGGGCCGAGCAGGGCTCGTCCATGAGGAGGACCTGGGGCTCCACCGCGATCGCCCGCGCGATGCACAGACGCTGCTGCTGACCGCCGGAGAGGCCGGAGCCCGGCTTGTTCAGGCGGTCCTTGACCTCGTTCCAGAGGTTGGCGCCCTTGAGGGACTTCTCGACGACGGCGCTCAGTTCGCTCTTCTTGTACGAGCCGTTGAGCCGCAGGCCCGCAGCCACGTTGTCGAAGATCGACATCGTGGGGAACGGGTTGGGGCGCTGGAACACCATGCCGACCGTGCGGCGCACCGCGACCGGGTCGACGCCGGAGCCGTACAGGTCCTCGTCGTCGAGGAGCACCTTGCCCTCGACGCGGCCGCCGGGGGTGACCTCGTGCATGCGGTTCAGGGTGCGCAGGAAGGTGGACTTGCCGCAGCCGGAGGGGCCGATGAAGGCGGTCACGGAGCGGGGCTCCACGGTCATCGAGATGTCCTCGATGGCCTTGTGGGCGCTGTAGTAAGCGGTCAGGCCCGATACGTCGATTCGCTTGGCCATGGGGATCACTGCTTCTTTCAAGACTTTGGGGAGTACGAGAGGGTCGCTGAGTGGCCGCGTCAGCGGCCCGTCTTGGGGGCCTTCCAGCGGGCTACGCCGCGGGCCGCCAGGTTGAGGATCATGATGAAGCCGATGAGGGCGAGCGCCGCGGCCCAGGCGCGGTCGTAACCGGCCTGATTGCCCGCCGCGTACTGCTGGTAGACGTACAGCGGCAGCGAGGCCTGCGAGCCTTCGAACGGGTTCGTGTTGATCATGGGGTTGACCCAGACCAGGAGCAGCACCGGTGCGGTCTCGCCCGCGATACGGGCGACGGCGAGCATGACGCCCGTCGTGATGCCGCCGATCGCGGTGGGCAGGACCACCTTGAGGATGGTCCGCCACTTCGGGATGCCGAGGGCGAGTGACGCCTCCCGCAGCTCGTTCGGGACGAGCTTGAGCATCTCCTCCGTGGAGCGCACGATCACCGGCATCATCAGGATGGCGAGCGCCATGGCGCCGGCCCAGCCGGAGAAGTCGAAGCCCAGGATCAGGATCCAGAAGCTCAGGACGAACAGGCCCGCGACGATCGACGGGATGCCGGTCATGACGTCCACGAAGAACGTGACGACCTTGGCGAGCTTCCCGCGCCCGTACTCGACGAGGTAGATCGCGGTGAGCAGGCCGATCGGCACGGCGATCAGGGAGGCCAGGAGCACCTGCTCCAGGGTGCCGATGATCGCGTGGTAGATGCCGCCGCCGGGCTCGTCGTCCGCTACGACGCCCATGGAGTGGGTCAGGAAGTAGCCGTTGAAGACCTTCGTGCCGCGCTCGACGGTCTCGTAGATCAGCGAGGCGAGCGGGACGACGGCCAGCAGGAAGGTGGTCCACACCAGCGAGGTGGCGAGGCGGTCCTTGGCCTGGCGGCCGCCCTCGACGGCGACCGCGACGACGTACGAGACGACGATGAAGAGGATGGCCGCGATCAGGCCCCATTGGATACGGCTGTCGAGGCTCGCCCCCACGCCGATGCCGACGCCGGCGGCGGCGGAGCCGAGCGCGACGACCAGCGAGGTCCAGCGCGGCAGGCGGGCGCCCTGCAGGGTGCTCGTGGGCTTGACGATGGTGGCGCTCATGCGTTGGCCCCCGAGTACTCCTTGCGGCGCGCGATGATCAGGCGGGCCGCGCCGTTGACCAGCAGGGTGATGATGAAGAGGACCAGGCCGGAGGCGATGAGCGCGTCACGGCCGTACTCGCTGGCTTCGTTGAACTTGCTGGCGATGTTCTGCGCGAAGGTGCCGCCGCCGGGGTCGAGCACGGACGCGCTGATGAGGAAGGTCGGGGAGAGCACGGTGGCGACGGCGATCGTCTCGCCGAGCGCACGGCCCAGGCCCAGCATCGAGGCGGAGATCACGCCCGAGCGTGCGAAGGGGAGCACCGACATGCGGATGGTCTCCCAGCGCGTGGCGCCGAGCGCGAGCGCGGCCTCCTCGTGCATCTTCGGGACCTGCAGGAAGACCTCGCGGCTGACGTTCGTGATGATCGGCAGGATCATGATGGCGAGCAGGATTCCGACGGTCATCAGGGAGCGCGGGGCGCCGCCCTGGTACTCGAAGATCCCGGTCCAGCCGAAGTAGTCGTCGAGCCAGCTGTAGAGGCCGGTCAGATTGGGTGCGACCACGAGGGCGCCCCACAGGCCGTAGACGATCGAGGGCACTGCGGCGAGCAGGTCGATCACGAAGGCGATGGGGGTGGCCAGCTTGCGCGGCGCGTAGTGCGAGATGAACAGCGCGATGCCGATGGCCACGGGGACGGCGATCACCAGGGCGATCACCGAGCTCACCACCGTGCCGAAGACCAGGACCGCGATGCCGAAGAACGGCTTGCCGCCGGTGGTCGCACCGGCCGGGTCCCACTCGAAGGTGGTGAGGAAGTTGCCCGTGTTGTCGGCGAGCGCGAGGGCCGCACGGTAGGTCAGGAAGGCCGCGATGGCGGCCATGATCACGAGCAGCGTGATGCCGGAGCCACGGGAGAGCCCGAGGAAGATCCGGTCACCGGGGCGGGTCGCGCCGCGGGCTGCGCGCTTGGGCGTGACGGCCGACGGCTTCACGTGGTCGAGGGGTGGAGGTGTCGTCGTACTGCTTGGTATATCCATGGGATTCTCCGGTCTGCGGAGCCGACCAACGCTTCGTCAGCGGGAGTCGCTCCTGGCGGCGGTGCACCGGACGGTGCGGCCGGCCCTGAATCGCGGGGCCGGCCGCACTCGGTTCAGCTAGCTCAGGCCCGCGACGGTCGTGCGGACCTTGGAGATGATCTCGGCCGGGATCGGCGCGTAGTCGTTCTCCTTGAGGACGTTCTGGCCGTCCTCGCTGGCGATGTAGGTCAGGAAGGACTTGGTCGCGGCCAGGGTCTCGGCCTTGTTGCCCTTCTCGCAGAGGACCTCGTACGTCACCAGGGTGATCGGGTAGGCGCCCTCGGCGGTGGGCTTGTAGTTGAGCTCAAGGGCGAGGTCGTTGCCCTTGCCGACGACCTTGGCCTCGGAGATGGCCTTGGAGGCGTTGTCGACGGTGGCCTTCACCGGCTCCTTGGCGTCCGTCTGCAGGTCGACGGTCTTGATGCCGTCGGCGGCGTAGGAGAGCTCGAAGTAAGAGATGGCGCCGGCGGTCTGCTTGACCTGGCCCGCGACACCGGAGGAGCCGTTGGCGGACTGGCCGCCCTTGGCCTCCCAGGACTTGCCGGGCTCGTACTTCCAGGCGTCGGGAGCGGCGCCCTTGAGGTACTTGGTGAAGTTGTCCGTGGTGCCGGACTCGTCCGAGCGGTGGAAGGCCTGGATCTTGGTCTTCGGCAGCTTCGCGTCGGGGTTCAGCTTCGCGATGGCCTTGTCGTTCCAGGTCTTGATCTTGTCGTCGAAGATCTTGGCGAGGGTCTCGGCGTCCAGGACGAGGTTGTCGACACCGGGCACGTTGTAACCGACGGCGATCGGGCCGCCGACCATCGGCAGGTCGATGGCCTGGCTGTCCTTGCAGACCTTCTTCGACGCCGTGATCTCCTCGGGCTTCAGCGCCGAGTCGGAGCCCGCGAAGGCGGTCTGGCCCTGCATGAACGCGGTGATGCCGGCGCCGGAACCCGTCGGGTTGTAGTTCAGCTGAACGTCCTTGCAGGTGGTCGAGTAGACCTTCCGCCAGGCGTCGATCGCGTTCTTCTGCGCGGACGAACCGGAGGCCGCGAGCTGGCCCTTGGCGTCATCGCACTTGATGTTGGCGTTGGCGTTGGTCTCCTTGCCGCTGCCACCGCTGCCGCCGCTGGTGTCGTCCGAGCCGCACGCCGTGAGGGCCAGGGCGCCGGAGACGGCGATGGCGCCGAGCGAGAGGGCGCGGAGCCGGTTCTTGCGCTGAAGCTTCACTTTCGGAGTTCCTTCCGGGAGCCGCCGTCCTTGGGGTGGCGGCGTGCGAGGTCGTGCGTCTTTGCTTCTTGCGGTCTTACGTCGTGTTGTAAGGCCGAAATTAGGCAGGACAGGTGAAGCGGCTGATGGGCACGAGTGAACGGGGGGTGAACCTCGGCGGTCGGCCTGGTTAGGTCTCGCACCACGGAACGTATCCGAAAGGTCACGCAGGGTTGAGGACGCTGAGCAGGGCGTCGACAAGGCGCTGGTCACGGGGTTGCGTGAGGCGGTTGCGGGCGGCGGGCGGGGCCAGCCAGCGGATGCGGTCGACCTCGCTGTTGGGCGTGAAGTGACCTTCGGTCGCCTCGGCCGCCCAGTAGCTGACCTCTTTGGGGCGGCCCTGGGCGAGGTAGCGGACCGTGGGGAGCCGGGCGCCGGGGACGCAGCGGAAGCCGGTCTCCTCCTCGACCTCGCGCAGGGCGGCGGCGAGGGGCTCCTCTGCGCGCTTCAGCTTGCCCTTGGGGTGGGACCAGTCGTCGTACTTCGGCCGGTGGACCAGGCAGATCTCCAGCTGGCCGTCGTGCGGGGAGTGCCGCCACAGGACGCAGCCTGCGGCCAGTACGACTCCTGCGGTGCCCGTCACGGTGTGCGCACCGCCTCCCGCAGCCATGCCTGGTGGAAGTCGAACCTGGCCGCCTCGACCTCGTGGCGCTGGTCGGCGTGCAGGACGCCGAGGGCGTACGCGGTGGCCGGGGCGATGCGGGGGGTCCGGGCGGCCGACGCGGCTGCGGATGCGGCGTCGGCGGCTTCCCTGTGGCGGTCGAGGGCGTGGCCCGCGTCCGCGAGGCGGAGGTCGTCGCCGCTCGCCCGGAGGACCTCCTGGGCGTACCTGTGCAGGCGCAGGAGGGCGCGGGCCTTGAGCCAGGGGGCGTCCTGGGCCTCGTTCGCGGCCTCTGTGGCGAGGCCGTGGACCAGGGCTTCGGCGTTGTACGGGTGGCCCGCCTGGCCCAGGGGCAGTGCGGCGACGGCTTCCGCGAGGTTCGACTCCGCTTTGGCCGCCAGGGGTTCCAGGGCTTCCCTGCTGGTGCTGAGGGGGACCTCGCTCGCCAGTACCGCCACGTTGTCCGCCACGGCGTGGAAGCGGGAGGAGCCAAAGGCTTGGAGGGCGGCGGAGTGGGCCCGCGTCCTTGCGAGGGTGAGCTGCCGCTCCAGCAGGGCTGCGGCCTTGGCTGCGCCTACCGTCAGGCCCCTCGGAGCGCCGCCCTGGTCATCGGCACCCTGCGGTGAGGGCTGTGCCCACCCTCCCCCAAGCTCTCGGCTTCGCTCGAGCAGGGGGGACCCCCCTCGCCGTCCGGAACGCCTGCCCACAGCCTGAGCGTCAACGGCATCCGAGGGAGCCGGCACCCCCGGCGCCCCCGACAAGCGATGCAGCGCGTCCAGCAACCGCTCCAACCGCGTCGCGTACGCATGTTCGCGGGCCAACGTGCCGGAGAGCCAGGCCAGTTCGGGGCGCAGGTCGGTCACCCACTCCTGGTCCAGGAGCGGGCGGAACGTGTGCAGCGTGCCCCCGATGCGGCGGGCCGCGCGGCGCAGGGCCCTGGCCGCCTCCAGGGACTCCTCGGCGCCCTGCGCGTCCGTCGTCGACTCGCGGTGCAGCCGCAGCGAACGCAGGAACTCCGTGGCCTGGGCCCGGAGATGGGCCGCCAGGACCTCGCCCGCCGTCGACTCGTCAAGGTGTTGCTGTGCCACGCCGGCGCCTCCGGGCGTCTATGAGCATCTCCTGTACGTTGCGCAGGGGCTGGCCCTCCGGATCCAGCGCGTGCCGGGTCCAGTTGCCGTCCGCGCCCAGGTGCCAGGAAGCGGTGGTGTCCGACATGCCGGTCTCCAGGAGCCGGTTGAGTGCCGCCCGGTGTGCCGGGTCGGTGACCCTGACCAGCGCCTCGATACGGCGGTCGAGGTTGCGGTGCATCATGTCGGCGCTGCCGATCCACACCTCGGGCTCCCCGCCGTTGCCGAAGGCGAAGACCCGGGAGTGCTCCAGGAAGCGGCCGAGCACGGAACGCACCCGGATGGTCTCCGAGAGCCCCCCGACCCCCGGGCGCACCGCGCAGATCCCGCGCACCCACACGTCCACCGGCACACCGGCCTGCGACGCGCGGTAGAGGGAGTCCACCACCGCCTCGTCGACCATCGAGTTGACCTTGATGCGTACGTAGGCGGGGCGGCCCGCGCGGTGGTGCTGGATCTCCTTGTTGATGCGGGAGATCAGGCCGTCGCGCAGGGACTTGGGGGCGACGAGCAGCCTGCGGTAGGTCTCACGGCGCGAGTAGCCGGAGAGCCGGTTGAAGAGGTCGGAGAGATCCGCGCCCACCTCTTGCTTGGCGGTGAGCAGGCCCAGGTCCTCGTACAGCCGGGCCGTCTTGGGGTGGTAGTTGCCCGTACCGACATGCGAGTAGCGGACCAGCGCCTCGCCCTCCTGGCGGACGACGAGCGACAGCTTGCAGTGCGTCTTGAGGCCGACCAGGCCGTAGACGACGTGGCAGCCCGACTCTTCCAGCTTCCGCGCCCACTTGATGTTCGCCTGCTCGTCGAAGCGCGCCTTGATCTCGACCAGGACGAGCACCTGCTTGCCCGACTCGGCGGCGTCGATCAGCGCGTCGACTATGGGGGAGTCGCCGGAGGTCCGGTACAGCGTCTGCTTGATCGCGAGGACGTCAGGGTCGGCGGCAGCCTGCTCCAGGAAGGCCTGCACCGAGGTGGAGAAGGAGTCGTACGGGTGGTGCAGGAGTACGTCGCGTTCGCGAAGGGCCGCGAAGATGTCGGGCGCGGACGCCGACTCCACCTCGGCCAGGTCGCGGTGCGTGCCCGCGATGAACTTCGGGTACTTCAGCTCGGGCCGGTCAAGGGCCGCGATGCCGAAGAGGCCGGTCAGGTCGAGCGGGCCCGGCAGCGGATAGACCTCGGCCTCGCTGATCTTCAGCTCGCGTACGAGCAGGTCCAGGACGTTCCGGTCGATGGACTCCTCGACCTCCAGGCGCACCGGCGGCCCGAAACGGCGCC
Organism: Streptomyces sp. NBC_01381; assembly: GCF_026340305.1. NCBI lineage: Bacteria > Bacillati > Actinomycetota > Actinomycetes > Kitasatosporales > Streptomycetaceae > Streptomyces > Streptomyces sp. NBC_01381. The sequence goes on from NZ_JAPEPI010000001.1 coordinate 1,079,458, forward strand.
GCATGAGCTCCTTCTCCAGGGCCTGGAGGAGGTTCTCGGCGTCGTCCTCCTCGACCTCAAGGTCCTCGTTCCGGGTGAGCCGGAACATGTGGTGCTCCTGGATCTCCATGCCCGGGAACAGCTCCGCGAGGTGCGCGGGGGCGGCGATGACGTCCTCGATGGGGACGTACCGCTGCGGGGAGGCCTCAAGGAAGCGGGAGAGGAGAGGCGGGACCTTTACGCGCGCAAAGTGCGTGTGTCCCGACACCGGGTTGCGTACGACCACGGCGAGGTTCAGCGAGAGCCCCGAGATGTACGGGAAGGGGTGTGCCGGGTCGACCGCGAGGGGGGTCAGGACGGGGAAGATCTGCTGCCGGAAGAGCGTGAAGAGGCGGGACTGCTCCTTCTCGGTCAGCTCGTTCCAGCGGACCAGGTGGATGCCCTCGTCGGCCAGGCCGGGGGCGACGTCCTCCTGGTAGCAGGCGGCGTGCCGGGCCATGAGCTCGCGGGAGCGGTTCCAGATCAGTTCCAGGACCTCGCGGGGCTGCAGGCCTGAGGCCGAACGGGTGGCGACGCCGGTCGCGATGCGGCGCTTGAGTCCTGCCACCCGGACCATGAAGAACTCGTCCAGGTTCGAGGCGAAGATCGCAAGGAAATTGGCCCGCTCGAGCAGCGGGGTGTTCGGGTCCTCGGCGAGCTCCAGAACACGTTCGTTGAAGGCGAGCCAGCTGCGCTCCCGGTCCAGGAAACGGCCCTGCGGAAGCTCGGCGCCGTCGTGTCCTACCTGGCCGTCCTCGTCGTACGCGTCGAGATCCGCGTCGATGTCGGGGTCCAGGTCCGACACGGCGGCCGCGAGTGTGTGCGGCCGGTGCGCGGCGATGGAGCCGACGGACGGCTGGGCGTGCTGGACCTGTCCTTGCGTGCTGGGCTGGCTCATGGCCCCATTCTTCCGCGCCGGGGCCCCGATGGGCGCGTCGGAGAGTGCCGGGGTGAGGCGGAGCTTCCCGTTCATGGGGGGAGGGTCGGGCACGGCGGGCTGCATTGAGTGAGCGTCGCAAGCCAGTCTGAATCACTGGTTACGGCGACATGACGTGCGGGACATGTACCGGAGACCCCCGGACATCTACACATCCGGGGGTCTGTCCTTCCGGGTGCCCGTTTGTCAGGGCGTACGGCGCCTGAGCACCCGGAACGCGGCATATCCGGCCGCCGCGGTGAGGGCGAGGACGATCCCGGTCTCGATCAACTGGACGTACCAGAAGTGGGAATGGGGATGGAATTCCGCGTACCAGCCGGTGATGCGGGTGTCGGACGGGCAGGGAAAGTTGGCCATCTGGCCGGGGGAGCACTGGCCGGCGATGAAGCGTTCACCGGCCGCGTTGTGGACGCCCGTGTCCATGATGAGGGAGTTCTGCGGGAGGCCATGCATCGTGTAGCTCAGGGGCGTGCCCGAGGCGCGCCCCGAGACCGTGCTCACCGGGAACAGGTCCCAGCGCAGGCTGCCCAGGGCCAGGAGGACGCCGCCGGTGACGAGGCCCGTGAGGGACATGGCGAGCAGCGTGCGGCGTACGAGCAGTCCGGCGAGCGCGCCGACGGCCACGGCGAGCAGGCAGTACGCGACGAGCGTGGGTCCCGTCGCCTCGTACACGCCCCGGTCGGCCCACGAGAGGTTCCAGCGGCCCGGAATGCCGGAGGCGCCGAGCTGGAAGACCCCCATGAGGGCGAGCGTCCCGGCGACGCCCAGTGTCGCGGCCACCGTGAGTTTCGAGGCGAGCCAGCGCGCCGGGGTGACCGACTGGGTCCAGGCGAGCCGGTGCAGTCCGGCCTCCAGCTCGCGGCCGGTCATCGGGCCCGCGACGAAGACGCCGATCAGCACGGGAAGGAGCAGGAAGGCCTGGGAGGCATTCCTCATGTACTCGTTCAGGAGGGACTGGGCACTGGCGAAGCCGAGGAACGAGTTCTCGCAGGGTCCGATCCCGCAGCCGTCGAGCGCCGTCGGGTAGGTCTCGGCGGCCCACCGGAAGTAGCCGGTCAGCGCCGCCGCGAAGACGATGAGGCCGCCCGCCGTCCACAGGGCGGTGCGGTGCAGTCGGACGTCCGCCCAGCGCGGACCGCGGAGGAGTGGAGAGCTCATGCCGCCACCTCGCGCCCGGCGGGGGCCGTGGTGCCGGGCAGCATGAGCGGCTCGGCGTCGGGGGAGCGCAGATGGGCGAGCAACAGTTCCTCCAGGGACGGCTCTTCGGCGTCCCAGCCGTCGCCGACCGGTCCTTCGGGCCGGATCAGCGCGGTCAGGCCGCGCCCGGTGGCGCGGGACTCGACGACGGTGTGCGGGGCGAGTTCGGCGAGCGGGCCGCGCCCGGTGACCAGGGCGTGTGCGGTGACAAGGTCGTCGATGCCGCCGCCGAGCCGCACCTGCCCGCCGGATACGAGGAGCAAGTGGTCGCAGGCGTCGGCGAGTTCGCCGACGATGTGTGAGGACATCACGACGGTGGTGCCGTGCTCGGCGGCCTCCGCCATCAGCGTCCCCATCAGCTGGTGGCGGGCGAGCGGGTCGAGGTCGGCCATCGGCTCGTCCAGGAGCAGCAGTTCGGCCCGCTTGCCGAGCGCGAGGGCGAGTGCGACTCGGGTGCGCTGGCCGCCGGAGAGGGCGCGGATGCGGGTCCTCTGGTCCAACTCCCCTTCAGATACGACGCGTTCGGCGATGGCGGCGTCCCAGCACCCGGGGTTCAGCTCCGCGCCGAGCCGCAGGGTGTCGGCGATGCTGAGCTGCGGATACAGGGGCTTGTCCTGGGCGACGTACGCGATGCGCTCGCGGGCGGCGGCCGGGTCGGTGCCGAGGACGGTGATGCTGCCCCCGGTCGGGCGGAAGAGCCCGGCGGCGAGGGCGAGCAGCGTCGACTTGCCCGCGCCGTTGGGCCCGACGACCGCGCAGACGCGTCCGGCGGGCAGCCGGAAGGAGCAGTCGCCGAGGGCGGCCCTGCCCCGCCTCCCGTAACTTTTGGCCAGCGCGGCCGCCTCGATGGCGGTGTCGGTCATGCGGAGTCCCCCTCGGATACGTGCTCGGACTGCTCGGACTGCCCGGGCTGCTCTGGCTGCTCTGGCTGCGCGAAGTGCTCTTCGAGTACGGCGGTGAACAGCGCGGCGACGTCGTCCCTCTCCATGCCGGCGGCGCGGGCGCTGGCGGCCCATGCGTCGAGCTCGCCGCGCAGCGGGGAGTCGGCGGGTGCGGAGCCGAGCGACTTCCGTACGAAGGTGCCGAGTCCGCGGCGGGCCTCGACCAGGCCCTCGCGTTCCAGTTCGCGGTAGGCCTTCAGGACCGTGTTCGGGTTGATGGCCGTGGCCTCGACGACCTCACGGGCCGTGGGCAGCTTGTCCCCCGGCTCCAACAGGCCAAGGCGCAGGGCCTGTCGGGTCTGCTGGACGATCTGGAGATAGGTGGCGACGCCGCTTCGCCGGTCGATACGGAACTCGACCATGCCTTGCACCACCCTTTCACTAGTTGAGTAGTGAAAGGGTGGTGCAAGGGGGTGCGTTCCGTCAATAGGCGCTCGATCTTGTAACGTCTGCCGCTCGGAATGACGTGAACATGTATGGGAAGTCGGGGGACTTACCTTGTCGATGCCTCCGCCGCCTCAGGGCGGCTACCAGCAACAGCCCTACGGGCAGCAGCCGTACCAGGGGCAGCAGCCCCCGTACGGTCAGCAGCCCCAACAGCCCTACGGGCAGCAGCAGTTCCAGCCCCAGCAGCCCCAGCAGCCCCAGCCGCAGCGCCCGCGCGGCGGCGGCGGTGGTGGCGGTTCGTTCAACCGGCAGTCACCCCTGATGAAGGTGGTGACGCTGCTCATCGCGGGCGTCATCGCGGGTGTCTGGTGGTACACGAGCCGGGGCAACACCACGAGCCCCGCGAGCAATAAGCCCGGCAGCTCCGCCAGCGAGCCCGCGGTCGCGGACGACGCCACCGAGGTCGGCGACTGCATGGCGAACAAGGGGTCGAACAGCAGCCCCGACATGGAGACCGTCGACTGCTCGAGCGCCGAGGCCGAATACAAGGTCACGAGCATGAACGAGTCCGAGTGTGCTCCGGGCGAGTCCGAGTACCAGCAAACCCGGCGCGGCCGCGTGCAGTACTCCCTGTGCATGGAGCCGATCACGCCGAAGTAGCGGGATGTCCAGGACGCGCGAAGGGCGCGGTGTTCCCCGGGGAACACCGCGCCCTTCCTGTCTGTCTGCTGTCTACGTCCCTCAGGACTCCGTCCGGTACATCAGATCTGTCTCGTGCGTGATGAACCCGAGCCGTTCGTAGACGCTCACCGCGGCCTTGTTGTCCGCGTCCACGTACAGCATCGCCGTCGGCAGGCCCGCCGCCGCGAGGTGGTTGAGGCCGATCGTCGTCAGCGCCTTGCCGAGGCCGCCGCCCTGCGCGCCCGAGCGCACCCCGACGACGTACACCTCACCCAGCTGCTCATCGGCGTGCACCTTGGTCCAGTGGAAGCCGACGAGCTCGCCGTCGCCCTCGCCCTCGCGCTCGGCGAGGAAGAACCCCGCAGGGTCGAACCACGGCTCCGCCTTGCGGTCGTCCAGGTCGCGCTGGGTGAGCGAGCCCTGCTCGGGGTGGTGGGCGAAGGCGTCCGCGTTCACCGCGAGCCAGGCCGCGTCGTCCTGGCCGGGGACGAAGGTACGTACGGAGACCCCTTCCGGAAGGACCGGCTCGGGCAGATCGAGATCCCCCAAGGTCCGCCGCATCTGCCGCAGTTCACGGAAGAGGGTCAGGCCGAGTACCTGCGCCAGGTGCCGCGCGGCGGAGTGCCCGCCGTGCGCCCAGATCCGCAGCCGGCGGCCGGACTCCCCGAGCAGCGCCGTGCCGAGCGCGCGGCCGTGTCCCCGGCCGCGGTGCGCGGGGTGCACGACCAGCTCGGCGGCGGGCGCCTCGATGGGGTCGGTGTCCTCCAGCTGCGCGTACCCGATGAACTCGCCGTCGACGCTCAGCAGCAGATGCCGCACCCCCGTCCGCGCACCTCCCCGCAGCTGCAGCCGCCCCTGCTCGGAGACGGCCTGCTGGCCGTCCGCGCGGGCGGCGTCCGCGATGAGCCCGAGCACGGCTTCGGCCTGGGCGGGGGTGAGGGCGTCGACGGTGTCGATCTGCCGCATGGGGGCGGGAGGCTGCTGCTCGTCAGTCATGGTGTCGAGGGTACGGCGGCGGCCGGTCCCGGAGCAGTTCACCGGACGCGCTCGCCGCTTGGGCGGCCTTGCGGGAACGTGCCGGAGGATCGTCCGGTTGGCGCAAAACCTGAGTCCGGGACTGGACAACGCCACTGACACAGTGGGGTGTTGGTGAGCCGGACATCTGCCAGTGTGCTCGATTCTCCTTGATCGATGATCAGTGCATGCCATAGGGTCAAAGATGCAGACCTGGGGGGAGTTCTGCATGTTTGTGCGCTCCGCCCTGGTTCCGACCGAATCCATTCCCAGGGGGAGTACTGTGCACACGAAACGCCTCATGTCCAAATTAGCCGCGGTGTCAGCAGGCGCCGCGGCCTTCGCGATGGTGGCGAGCCCGCCCGCCCACGCGAACTGGAGCGGGACCATCTTCGACTTCGTGTCCGGGCAGGAGTCCCGCCGTTGGAAGGATGACGGCTACAACAGAGTCACCTTCACCGGGTGTGACCCGAACGGCCTGAAGAGCGTCGGGGTCAAGATGCGCCGGCACAAGTCCATGGCGCCGGACCCGAGTTACGGCGAGAAGACGTTCAAGAAGTGTGCTACCGCCCGCTACCCGAAGAACGTCAGCCGTGGCGCCTGGCGCGGGCTGCCCAGGGGGAAGTACTACTTTGAGATAGGGAAGCTCCGCGGTGCCAACAAGGTGAGTGTCTACGAGGTCCACGTGTGGACCAGGAACAGCCACGGGTAGGCACGACATCGGGCGGGGGCCTTGGGCTCCCGCCCGACCCTCGGCTCCCCTCTCCAGCTCCACTTTGCACACACAAGCGCGGAGAACAACGTGCGATTCCGTACCCGGCTGCGATCCAGCAGTGCCCTGTGGGCCGCCCCGCTCGCCCTGGGCGTGCCGGTCCTCTACTACCTCACTGGCGCCAGCAAGCCGGAGTCCCCTGATTTCGGCTATGCCCCCACGATCGTCTCCGCGCCCCTGTATTACTCCTACGCCCTTGCCTATGCGGTCGTGTCCGCACTCTCCGCGTGGGAGAGCGGACGGCTGAAGGAGGGCGGGGGGCTGCAGCTGGCTCCCGCCAGATCGCGGTACCGGGTAGCTGCGGAAACGCTGTGGCCGGTTGTCGCTCTCGGCTGGCTCATGTTGATCGTCCCCGTCGTCCTGGCGCTCGCGGACTACGGGGTGTGGCCGACCGAGGTCAGTCTGCGGCCCCTGTGGCTCGCCCTCGTGGTGTGCGTGGCGCATGCGGTGATCGGTTGCGCGGTCGGTATGTACGTGCCGAAGGGGCTTGCCGCTCCTGTCATGGCTGTCGTGGTCTGGGCGGCCGTCTCGTACACCGTCACCTTCGACACGATGTGGCCGCGGCATGTATCCGGCGGATACTTCAACGACTTCATGTTCGGCGAGGCCACCTCGTACGGGGCGCTGTTGCCGCATGTGCTCTTCACCGGCAGCCTCGCCTGTGCCGTCGCCCTCGGCTGGGTCCGCCTGTCGCGTACCACGGCGCGGGTTGGCCTTGCCCTGGTGGTGGCGGTGGCCGGTACCGGCACCGCGCGGGCGATGACGAGCAGTTGGGACGCCAATCCGCCTCTCCTGGTCGACCAGGCCCCCATGGCCTGTGCCGGGAAAGCGCCCCAGGTGTGCGTACCGGCGCTGTTCAAGGACACCCTCGGCCCCGCACGGGCCGAAGCGGGCCGGGTCCTTGAGGACTTCCGTGCGGCAGGCGTCACGCTCACCCCACGACTGGTCAAGGACAGCGTCACCGAGGGGCGCATGGAGGGGAGTGAACGCTCCACCGCCCACGTCTGGCGCCCGCCGCTCAGCTCTGCCGTCCGCAGCGGTGATCTGCGCTACCAGATCACGGTGGAAGCCGTCACGCCACCATGCCGCCGACCGGACAGGACACTGGTGGTGGCCGCCTCCCTCTGGGCGACGACGGTGACCGACACGGATCGCGAATACCGGGCTCTCTTGCGGGAGTTCAGCGCCGGTGACCCCGAAGAGGTCGCTCTGCAGGAACGGGCGGAGAAGGAGTTCAGGGAGGGCACACGGCTCCCCGAGAGCCGTCAGGGCGACTGGTATCGGCACACGCTGCGTGCCGCCTGCGGGGAGTCCCGGTGAGGGACGGCGTGGCGCTGGACACCGGAGCGCTCTGGTGGCTCAAGGCCCGTCGCGCAGGGGTCCTCTGTGCCGCACTCGTGGCCTTCGCGCTGCTGGTGCTCGCTTTCCAGGGCGGCGCGGCCGTGCCCGTACTCTCCCTTCCCGCGTCCGCGTCCGTGTCCGTGCCCCTCATGCTGTTCACCCCGGTTCCCGTGGTCGCTGCTCTGGCCTGGTGTCTGGACAGTCGGCTCACGGAGGCCGAGGACGTCGCGGTCCGCCCGGTCTGGGCGCACGACAGCGCACTCGTCCTCGCCGCCATGGCAACGGCTGCGGGCACCGGTCTCGCGGTGTCCCAACTGGCCGGATCGGGCGCGGCCGGAGCGTCGGGAACGGGACGGGACGCCGCCTTCCTGGCCGGATTGGTGCTGTGCCTGCGGCCCTTGGCCGGACAGGCCGCCGTCATGGCCGCCCCGTCATGGCTGGCCCTGGTCGTCTTCTTCGGGTTCTCGCCCTCGCGGGACCCCTATCCCTGGACGGTCGTCGGCCAGCCCGCCGGCTCCCCGTCCTCGCTGGTCGCCGCCGCGCTGGCCATCGCCGTCGGTCTCGCCGTACTGATCCGCACTTCGAGGAATGCCGCATGAGCCGTACGACCCTGGAACTGTCCGCCTGCACCTTTGCCTATCGCCGGTGGCTGCCCCCCGTGCTGAAGGACTTCACGTACCGCCTTCCGCAAGGGCTGACGATCCTGCTCGGTCCCAACGGCGCCGGGAAGTCGACGGCGTTGCGCCTCGCCGCATCGGTCAGCCGTCCACGCGCGGGAACCGTCACCTTCGACGGCCTCGCGGCGGGCACCAAGGGATACCGGCAGGCCGTCGCCTGGATGCCGCAGCACATCACCGCCATGTCCGGCCTCACCGCCCGCGAGCAGGTCGCGTACACGGGGTGGCTCAAGGGGATGGCCAAGGCCGACGCCTGGGAACAGGCGGCCGGCGCGCTCGACCGGGTCGGGCTCACGCCTCAGACCGACACCAAGGTGAAGCGCCTCTCCGGAGGCCAGCTGCGCCGTGTCGGAGTTGCCTCTGCCCTGGTCCACGGTGCTCGCGTGCTGCTCCTCGACGAGCCGACGGCCGGCATGGACCCACGCCAACGCCGGGTCTTCCGAGAGCTGTTGCAACAGGTCACCGATGCCGGGGTGCAGGTGCTCATGTCGACGCACGATGTGACCGACCTCGCCGAAGAGGCCGACCATGTCACGGTGCTCGACGTGGGGGCGATCGCTTTCTCCGGGCCGACGGAGGAATTCCTCGCGCACGCACCGGCCGACACGGCGGCGGGCCGGACGGCTGAGGCCGCCTACTCGCTGCTCGCGGAGAGCGCGGGGGGATCGTAGCCGCGGCCGGAACCGACGCAGCCCGGAGGCACCTTCAATGCGCTCGATGGCAACCCACCCGTAACCGGCAACCCCCTGTCGCGCTACGCGCGTTGACCCTAGGCTGCGCACGGAGTGTCACCGCCTCCAGCCGTCTCACACCCATCCCAGGGGGACACGTGTCAGCCACACCACAGCCGCGCAGAACCAGACGCCGGGCCACCCGCCTGCTCGCCGTCGCCGCCGGTATCGCCACGCTCGGCGCGATGGCGGCCGCGCTGCCCGCGAACGCGGGGCAGGACCACGCGGGCGCCGCCGCCGCCAAGAAGCGCACGGTCGATGTGCAGCTGCTGTCCTTCAACGACTTCCACGGCAATCTGCAGCCGCCGGCCGGTTCCTCGGGCCAGGTGACGGAGAAGCAGCCCGACGGGACCGAGAAAAAGATCGACGCGGGCGGCGCCGAGTACCTCGCCACGTCGCTCCGTACGGCCCGCAAGGACAAGCCCTACAGCGTGACCGCGGCGGCCGGCGACCTCATCGGCGCGAGCCCGCTGCTCTCCGGCCTCTTCCACGACGAGCCGACCATCGAGGCCATGAACAAGCTGGACCTCGACGTCACCAGCGTCGGGAACCACGAGTTCGACGAGGGGGCCAAGGAGCTGGCCCGTATGCAGAAGGGCGGCTGTCACCCCAAGGACGGCTGCTTCGAGGAGGGCAAGAAGTTCAAGGGGGCCGACTACCCCTATCTCGCGGCGAATGTGACCGACGAGAAGACGGACAAGCCCATCCTCAAGCCCTACTGGGTGTGGAAGCACAAGGGCGTGAAGATCGGCTTCATCGGAGTGACCCTCGAGGGCACGCCCGACATCGTCTCCGCCGACGGCGTCAAGGGGCTGAAGTTCCACGACGAGATCAAGACGGTCAACAAGTACGCCAAGGAGCTGGACAAGCAGGGCGTGAAGTCGATCGTCACGCTGATCCACGAGGGCGGCTCGCCCGCGAGCCAGGCGTACAACTACGACTGTGACTCCCCGGGCGCGGGCGACGGCATCTCCGGACCCATCACCGACATAGCCAAGGGCATCACGCCGAAGGTCGACGCGCTGGTCACGGGCCACACGCACTCCGCGTACGTGTGCACCATCCCGGACCCGGCGGGCAAGCCCCGCATGGTCACGTCCGCCTCCTCCTACGGGAAGCTCTACACGGACACGACCCTCACGTACGACCGGAAGACGAAGGACATCGTCCGTACGTCGGTGAAGTCGGCGAACCACGTCGTCGGCCGTGAGCAGGCCAAGGCCAAGGACATGACCTCGCTCATCGGGCGCTGGAACAAGCTGGCCGAGCCCGTCGCCAACAAGCCCGTCGGCTTCATCTCCGCCGACATCCCGGGCCGCGGCGCAGGCGCCCCCGAGGCGCCGCTCGGCGACCTGATCGCGGACGCGCAGCTCGCGCACGGCAAGTCGCTCGACCCGGAGACGGATCTGGCGCTGATGAACCCGGGCGGCATCCGCTCCGACCTGGTCTTCAAGGCCAGCGGAGGCGAGGGCGACGGTGTGGTGACGTACGGCGAGGGCTTCACCGTGCAGCCGTTCAGCAACACGGTCAATCTCGTCGACCTCACCGGCGCGCAGCTCATCACCGGGCTCAAGCAGCAGGTGAGCGGGCCCAACGAGGCGTCCCCGAAGATCCTGCAGATCTCGGACGGCCTGACGTACACCCTCGACATGACCAAGACCGGCGCCGACCGCGTCGTCACCGACTCCATCAAGCTGGGCGGCAAGGCGATAGATCCGGCCGCCACCTACCGTGTGGCGATGAACTCATTCCTCGCGGGCGGCGGCGACGGCTTCCCGGAGCTCGGCAAGGGCTCTAAGCCGCTGGTCGGCGGCGATGACCTGAAGGCGTTCAACGAGTATCTGACGGCCAACTCCTCGGCGGACAAGCCGTTCACGCCGCCCAAGGCGGACAGGATCACCGTCGTGAAGTGAAGCGGGAAGTGAATGACGCGTTAACAAGCGCACTCAGTAAGTGGCCGAAAACGGTACTTACTGTCAGTAAGGCTTGGGGTGGGGTGTGAACGTATGGTGAAATCAGCTGATGCGTTCCCCCCACCGCATGGCCACGCTTCCGCCCGATCGCAACCAGGCCTACCCGTCTGATGGTTGGCACGCCGAATCGGTTCCCCCTGAAGCATCAGACGCATCGGCATCAGTCGCATCGGCAGCAGGCGAGTCGCCCGCGGAAACGACCGCTCCGCTCAACCCGTACGACGAGCTGGGCGCCCTCGCGTCGCCGAACCCCCTGGAGGAGTTCCTCCACGAAGAGGCCGACGGCACGGACGAGGACGACGCACCCTGGCAGCCCCCGAACCACCGCCGCGGCAGGCGCCGCCGTAACCGCTTCGCCGGGCTTCCGCTCGCCGGGAAGGCTGTCGTCGCCCTCCTTGTCGCCACCGCCTTCCTCGCACTCGGTGACCGCTGGGCCCTGCTCTACGCCGAGCACGAGGCCGCGGAGAAGCTCAAGGATTCCCTGCACCTGAGCGCCGCGCCCGAGGTCGACATCGAGGGCTTCCCCTTCCTCACCCAGGTGCTCGACCAGCGCGTGGACAAGGTCAAGGTCACCGTCCCCGACGTCGCCGCCGACCGGATCTCGCTCGCCCAGGTCTCCGCCACCGCCACCGACGTACAGATAACCGGCGACGGCCCCACCGACATCAAGGGCGCCCTCATCCGCGAGATGCACGGCGAGGTGCTGCTCTCCTTCGAGGACCTCAACCGCGAACTGGGCGCCTCCCAGGTCACGTTCAGCGGCCACGGCCGCGACCAGGTGCTCGCCCGCGGCACGCTGCCCGTCGCCGGACACGACCTGAAGGTGCGCGCCGACGCCCGCATCCAGCGCAACGGCGACCGCGGCATCTCCACCGACATCGGCCGGATGAGCCTGCAGATCGGCGACCTGGCGACCTACCGGCCCGGCACCCGCGAATCCGAGGGCCTGCACCTCACCAAGGCCACGGCGGACCGGCTCACCAAGGAGACCGCCAAGGCGAAGGCGCTGCTCTCCGTCCCGTCGATCGTCGACCGGCTCGGCGTCCCCGACTCCGTGGTGAGCGGCGCGCTGCAGAGCGACGCCAAGCTGAACGAGCTGGTCGGCTCCCCGCGCTTCGTGAACGACGTGATGGGCCTCAACCTCATCGACGTCGCGATGGGCCACCCCGAGCTCCTGAAGAAGCTGGGCCTGGACCCCGCTCTCCTCAAGGGCCTCTCCGAGCTCACCCGCCCCGTGCTCGCCGACCGCCTGACGCTCGCCTTCCGCCTGCCGAAGCTGCCCGGGTCGGGCAACGTGTGGCTGCAGGACGTCAGCGTGCAGAAGGACGGGATCAGGGTGCAGGTGATCGGGGCGGGGCTCGGCATCGGCAAGTGAGGCCGCGCCCCGGCGCGTCACCGAAGAGCCGGACGGCCCTGCGGGGAGACTCTCCGCATGACCAACACACCGAAGGCGGTCCTTGAGGGCGGCCCCGACGATCTGCCTCAACGGATCGTTGACATCACCCCGCCCGGAAACGAACTCAAGATCCAGTTCCGCGGCGGATACGAGCATTTCCGAGCCACCGCACGCCACCAGGACACCCCCGAAGGCAGCCTGCCTGTCTACGAATGGTGGGAACGCACGGAGATGCCGGGTTAAGCACCGGCCTGATCAGGCGTTTTCGGCGGGGGAGCAGCCGCCCCGGGGAGGCGCACCGTCGCCACGGTGCCGCCGCCCGACGCGGGCCGCAGCTCCACCTCGCCGCCGGACTGGTGCACCGTGCGGGCCACGATCGACAGGCCGAGGCCGGAGCCGGGGAGGCTGCGGGCCGAGGGGGAGCGCCAGAAACGGTCGAAGACGTGCGGGAGCTCGTCGGCCGGGATGCCGGGGCCGTGGTCGCGGACGGTCAGCGTGCCGGCCTGAAGGGCCACCTCGACCGTCGAGCCCGGCGGCCCGAACTTCACCGCGTTGTCCAGGATGTTCACGATGGCCCGCTCGAGCGCCGCCGGCTCCGCGCGCACGAACCAGGGCGCGAGGTCCGCGGTGAACGTCAGCTCGGGCCCGCGCAGGCGTGCCCGCTCCAGGGCCGCCTCCACGATGTCGTGCAGCGCGACCACCTGGACCTTGCCGCCGCCGGGCCCCGCGTCCGTACGCGACAGCTCCTGCAAGTCCCCGATCAGCGCGGCGAGTTCGGTCATCTGCGCCGTGACGGATGCGAGCAGCGCCTTGCGGTCGTCGGGCGGAATGGCCCGTCCGGTCTCCTCGCTGCGGGCGAGCAGCTCGATGTTCGTACGGAGCGAGGTGAGGGGGGTGCGCAGCTCGTGCCCCGCGTCGGCGATGAGCTGCTGCTGCAGGTCGCGCGAGGAGGCGAGGGACGCGGTCATGGAGTTGAACGACTCCGAGAGCCGGGCGATCTCGTCGTCGCCGTCGACGGGGATGCGGAGGTTCAGGTCCTCGGTGCGGGCGACGTGCTCGACGGCCATGGTGAGCTCGTCGACGGGGCGCAGGCCGGTGCGGGCCACCCACAGGCCCGCGGCGCCGGCGCCGATGACGCCGATTCCGGCGACGAAGGCGAGCAGCAGGGCAAGCCTGTTCAGCGGGGTGTCGACCTCTGAGAGCGGACGGGACAGCGAGACGGTGACGTTGCCCTGTGTCTGGGTCAGAACGCGCACCGGCTGGCCGCTGTCGGTCTTGCCGTCGTGGAGGGTCTGCTCCCGTAGGTGCTGGGCCACCACCAGGTCCGAGTCCTCGACCACCACGGGTGTGGAGCCGCGTCCCACGCAGCGTGTGCCGTCCGGCTGGACGACCTGCACGAAGACGGTGGTGGTGCCCGGCGCTGTCTCGTCGTTGGGGGACTGGCCGGTGTCGCGGCAGTTGGCCACCGTCTCCCCGAGGTAGGCGCCGCCCACGTTGAGGCTGCGCAGTGAGTCGTCCATCTGCTCCCGGAGCTGGTCGCGGGTCAGCAACCAGCACGACACCGCGACGGCCGCGACGGCCAGTGCCACCGCGGATGTCACCAGCAACGCCAAGCGCGAGCGCAACGGCATGGACCGGTACCGCCGGACGAGCCCTTTCACTCGCCCGCCCGCAGTACGTATCCCACGCCCCGCACCGTGTGCACGAGGCGCGGCTCGCCGCCCGCCTCCGTCTTGCGGCGCAGGTACATCACGTACACATCAAGGGAGTTGGAGGAGGGCTCGAAGTCGAAGCCCCAGACGGCCTTGAGGATCTGCTCGCGCGTCAGGACCTGCCGGGGGTGCGCGAGGAACATCTCGAGGAGGGTGAATTCGGTGCGGGTCAGTTCGACCGTCCGCGCGTCCCGCGTCACCTCGCGCGTCGCCAGGTCCATCCGCAGATCGGCGAAGGCGAGGGTGTCGCCCTCCTCGGCCTGCCCGGACGCGGCCGCGTACGAGCTGCGGCGCAGCAGCGCCCGGATGCGGGCGAAGAGTTCGTCGAGCTCGAACGGCTTGACCAGGTAGTCGTCGGCGCCCGCGTCGAGCCCGGTGACGCGGTCGCCGACGGTGTCGCGCGCGGTCAGCATCAGGATGGGTGTGGTCGACCCGGTGGAGCGGAGCCTGCGCGCCGCCGTGAGGCCGTCCATGCGGGGCATCTGGATGTCCAGTACGACGAGGTCGGGCCGGTAGGCGGCGGCCTTCTCCAGGGCGTCGGCGCCGTCGACGGCGACCTCGGTGCCGTACCCCTCGAAGGCGAGACTGCGCCGCAGCGCCTCCCGCACGGCGGGCTCGTCGTCGACGATCAGGATGCGCTGCTGCTGTTCGCCTTCGGCGGGGCTCATCGGTGTCGGTTCCTCGGGTGCGTGGGTCTCGGACGGGTCCTTCATCAGCCTCGCACGCGGGCGCGGGGCTTGCGGCGCGCGGCGGTGCGCGGGGGTGCCGCCACTTCGGGGGCACGTTCCTTCGAGGTCGCGCCGTGCAGCTCACGCGCGACCGTCAGCGGGAGGCCGAGGCCCGCCGGATCGGTGTCGAGCCGCCCCCAGCCGATGCTGACGGCGAGCGCGTGCCGGGCGCGGTTGACGGTGATGACGGTGCCGGTGCGGGTGGCGGTCATGGGGCCTCCTGAGGTCGTACGAAGGGTGTGCCGCGGGGTCAGTCGGTGGAGCCGGCCCGCAGCGTGTCGAGGTCGGCCTTGACCGTGTTGACCGGGATGGCGAAGCCGAGGCCGACACTGCCCGAGCCGGAGTCGCCGCTGCCGCTCTGGGACGAACTGGGCGAGTACATCGCGGAGTTGATGCCGATGATGTTGCCGTTCATGTCGATGAGGGCGCCGCCGGAGTTGCCGGGGTTGAGCGATGCGTCGGTCTGCAGGGCCTTGTACGTCGTCTTCGACGAGCCGGTGTCGCCGTTGAACTGCTCGCCGCCGTACTCGAACGGCCAGCCGCCTTCGCCGCCGCCCGGCTGCTGCTGCCCCTCGTCCGTCGACACGGTGACGTCGCGGTCGAGGGCGGAGATGATGCCGCTGGTGACGGTGCCGGTCAGGCCCTCGGGGGAGCCGATCGCCACGACGTCCTGGCCGATCTTGACGTTGTCCGAGTCGCCGAGGCTCGCGGCCTTCAGGCCCGACGCGCCCTGGAGCTTGATCAGCGCCAGATCCTTCTTGCTGTCGGTGCCGACGACCTTGGCGGTGTACGACTTGCCGTCGTCCGTCGTGACCTTGACCGACGAGGCGCCGGAGATCACGTGGTTGTTGGTGATGATCTCGCCGTCGTCCGTGATGATCACGCCGGAGCCGGTGGCGGAGCCCGCGCTCGACTTGGCGCTGATCTCGACGATGCTGGGGCTGACGGCCTCGGCCACGCCGGAGACGGTGCCCTTCTGGCTGGTGGGCACGACGTCCGTACTGGTGGCGTTGGAGCTCGACGAGCTGTCGTCGCCGGTCAGCTCCTGGAACGCGTAGGCGGTGCCGCCGCCGATGGCCGCTGCCGCGATGGCCACGGCGGCGAGAAGCGCGAGGGGGCCCTTCGCCCGCCGGCGCGGCGGCTTCGGGGGCTCTTCCGGTGCGTAAGCGGGCGGAGGTGGGTACGCGCCCTGCGGCTGCTGAGGGTACTCGCCGCTGTGGCGGAAGGTTTCGGTCATGGGATCTAGGCTGCGGGGCCTTGATGAGAGCGGCCTGAGGACGCCCTGAGAACCCCAGTAGAACCGCGTATGCCCGTTATAAAGGCCGCCGCTTCGCGGCGGATCTTTCCCGCCCTCCCCCAAGCTCTTAATGAGCAGGGGGGACCCCCTTCTCGATTGCCCTCAGTTGCAGCCGCAGGACTGGCGGACGACCAGCCGTGAGGGGAACAGCTTCAGGCGTTCCCGGCGGGAGCCCGCCACGCGGAGTCCGTCGTCCAGGACCAGGTCCACCGCCGCGCGGGCCATCGCGGGGCGGTCAGAGGCCACCGTGGTCAGGGGCGGGTCCGTCAGACCCGCTTCCTTCACGTCGTCGAAGCCGGCGACCGCCAGCTCCCCGGGCACGTCGATGCGTAGCTCCCGCGCCGCCCGCAGCACACCGATCGCCTGGTCGTCCGTCGAGCAGAAGATCGCGGTCGGGCGATCGGGACGCGCCAGCAGCTCCAGGGCCATCTGGTACGCGTCGTAGCGGTTGTACGGCGCCTCGAAAAGCCGCCCCTCCACCGAAAGGCCGGCCTCCCGCATGGCCCGCCGCCAGCCCTCGACGTGGTCGGAGACGGGGTCGCCGACGGTCGGGGTATCGGCCGTGCCGCCGACGCAGGCGACGTACTCATGGCCGTGTTCGAGCAGGTGCCGCGTGGCGAGCTGGGCGCCGCCCAGGTCGTCCGTCACGACGGCCACGTCGTCCATCGCCTCGGGCCGCTCGTGGAGCAGCACGACCCGCGCGTCCCACGCGTCGATCTCGGCGGCGGCGTTGTCCGACAGGGCGTGGCTGACGAGGATGAGGCCGGAGACCTGCATGCCCAGGAACGCCCGCAGGTAATGGGTCTCGCGCTCGGCCACGTAGTCCGTGTTGCCGACGAGCACCATTTTTCCGCGCTCGGACGCCGCCTGCTCCACCGCGTGGGTCATCTCCGCGAAGAACGGCTGCCTGGCGTCCGGCACGATCATGCCTATGAGGTCGGTCCGCCGCGACGCCATGGCCTGGGCGACCCGGTCCGGCCGGTACCCCAGCTCTTTGATCGCGGCGAGTACACGCTCGCGCGTGGCCGGGGCAACCGGCCGGGGTCCGTTGTTGATCACGTAGCTGACGACGGCGGTGGAAGTACCCGCAAGTCGCGCCACGTCATCCCGAGTCACCTTGGCCACGCGCGGAGTCTACGCGGATGGAACTACCGCTGGGCAGGGCGTACGGCAGCTTCCTTCGGCGGAGACACGGGGGCGGGCGCCGCGGCGGGTGCCGCATTCCCCGCGGCCTCCTCGCCCTCCCCCTCCGCCCGCGGCCTCGCCGCCTTCGCCTTCTCCCCGTCGGCCGCACGTTCGACCTTCTCGGGCGTGACGAAGCGGTAGCCGACATTTCGGACGGTTCCGATGAGCGACTCGTGCTCGACGCCGAGCTTCGCGCGCAGCCGCCGTACGTGTACGTCGACCGTCCGCGTGCCGCCGAAGTAGTCGTAGCCCCAGACCTCCTGGAGGAGCTGGGCGCGCGTGAAGACGCGGCCCGGGTGCTGCGCCAGGTACTTGAGCAGCTCGAACTCCTTGAAGGTCAGGTCGAGGACCCGGCCCTTCAGCTTCGCGCTGTACGTCGCCTCGTCCACGGAGAGATCGCCGTTGCGGATCTCCATGGGGGAGTCGTCGGCGACGATCTGCTGGCGGCCCATCGCGAGGCGGAGGCGCGCCTCGACCTCGGCCGGACCTGCCGTGTCGAGAAGTACGTCGTCGATGCCCCAGTCGGCGGTGACGGCCGCGAGGCCGCCCTCCGTCACGACGAGGACGAGCGGACAGCCCGGTCCCGTGGAGCGGAGGAGCTGGCAGAGGCTGCGGACCTGCGGGAGGTCACGGCGGCCGTCGATCAGGATGACGTCGGCACCAGGGGTGTCGACGAGGGCCGGGCCTTCGGCGGGGGCCACCCGCACGTTGTGCAGCAGCAGGCCGAGGGCGGGAAGCACCTCCGTCGACGGCTGAAGGGCATTGGTGAGGAGCAGCAGAGAACTCATCGCCGCCCACCTGCCTGGGTCGTCTTACGGTCGTGCACGGTTCGCTCGCCCATAACGTCGGTTCCTCCTCGGTCCCTGCGAGGACGTTTACGGCACTGCTTCGTACTGATTCCTGCGGCGGGGAGCCCGCGCCCTGGGCTTCCCACGTGCGGTTCCTCAGGCTTCGTAACGACCGATTCGCTCGTTCGTATACAAGGCCTCAGAAAGCACGAAAGGACCCGGGGGCTTCGCTGCCCGGATCCTCTGCCAAGGAGAATAGCCCACATGACTTCCGGTCCGGCAGGCCAAGCGGCGGGATCTTCTGTGCCGCCGATCACTCGCACTCCCTCCCGTGTTCAACGGCGCGCAACGCTCCGTACACGGGACGGCGTCGACATCGACGCCGCGTACGACCCCGGATCCGACCCGGCGTGCGACCTCGCGATCGTGCTCGCGCACGGCTTCACGGGCGACCTGGAGCGGCCCCACGTGCGCCGCGCGGCGGGCGTCTTCACGCAGCGTGCGGCCGTGATCACCTTCTCCTTCCGGGGGCACGGGGCGTCCGGCGGGCTCTCCACGGTCGGCGACCGCGAGGTGCTCGATCTGGCGGCCGCCGTGGAGTGGGCGCGGTCGCTCGGGCATGCGCGGGTGGTGACCGTGGGCTTCTCGATGGGCGGCTCGGTGGTCCTGCGGCACGCGGCGCTCAGCGGTTCCGCGCACGGGGGGCGCACGGAAGCGCGGGTTGACGCGGTGATCGCGGTGAGCGCGCCGGCCCGCTGGTACTACCGGGGGACCGCGCCGATGCGGCGGCTGCACTGGCTGGTGACGCGGCCGGTGGGGCGGGCTGTGGGGCGGCTCGGCCTGCGGACCCGTATCCACCCGGACGAGTGGGACCCGGTCCCGCTCTCGCCGGTCGAGTCGGTCCCGCGGATCGCGCCGACGCCGCTGCTCATCGTGCACGGGGACCGGGACCCGTACTTCCCCGTCGACCACCCGCGGATGCTGGCCGCTGCCGCGGAGGGCGGGGCGGAACTGTGGCTGGAGGCGGGCATGGGGCACGCCGAGCACGCGGCGGACGACGCGCTCCTCGGTCGGATCGCCGAGTGGGCCACGGCATCATGGACGTCGGCAACCGCCGACTGACCTATCGAGAGGAGAGCGCCGCATGGTGAACGGCACCATTCGTTACTGGGCCGCGGCCAAGGCGGCCGCGGGGATCGCCGAGGAGCCGTACGCGGCCGGGACGCTCGCCGAGGCGCTGGACGCGGCGCGGGAGCGGCACCCCGGGGAGCTCGTCCGTGTGCTGCAGCGATGCTCGTTCCTCGTCGACGGTGACCCCGTGGGGACCCGTGGGCATGAGACGGTACGGCTGGCCGAGGGCGGCACGGTCGAGGTGCTCCCGCCGTTCGCAGGAGGGTGAGGCGCGCTATGAGCGATCAGCCGTATCAGGGGTACGAGGGGTACGACCCCTATCAGCAGCAGGGGTATCCCCCTGAGCAGCAGTACCCGCCGGAACAGCAGCAGTACCCCCAGCAGGGGTACGCCCAGGACGCCTACACCCAGCAGTGGGAGGGGCAGACCTGGGACACGCAGATCCAGCCGTCCCCTGTGGCGGACGTGACGGACACGGCGTATCTGCCTCCGCAGGCTTACGGGCAGCCTCTGCCTCCGCAGGCCGCCGCGTCGTACGGCTCCCCTCCACCCGTCTATGCGGAACCCGGCAGTGGCCCCACTCGCCCTGCGGGACGCCTGCCCATGGACGAGGCAGCCGAATCGGATTCCTACGGACCCGCCACCACCACCGGCAACCCCCGTGTCACCGACGCCCAGCGCGCCCGTGCCGAAGGGCGTTCGCCGATCATTGAGCCCGGGATTCAGCCCGCGGGGATCACCGCCGTGCTCGGGCTGCTGCTCGCCGCTGGTGCCGCCGTCGGGCAGTACGCGCTGCTCGTACCGCTGGTCATCCTGCAGGCCGTCACCGCCGCCGGGTGGTTCCGGCTGAACGGGATGTGGCCCGCCCGGCAGGGCATCGCGCTCGCCTTCCTCGGCGGTGTCGTGGCCGACATCGCGCTGCTCGCCACCGGCAAGGAGAACGCGCCCGCCGCGATCCTGGGCACCCTGGGCGTCTGGGTGCTGCTCGTGCTGGTGCTGCAGCTGCGCAGCCGTGCCTCCGCCGACGAGCGGATGTACGGGCTCATGGCCACCGTCGCCTCCGCCGCGCTCGCGATCGTCGCGGCCGGGCACCTCGCGGCGGCGGACGACGCCGTGACGGTGGGTGCCATCGCCGTGGCCGTGGCCGTCCTGGCCCGCGCCCTTCCGCTGCCGACGGCCGCCTCCGTGGTCGTCGCGCTGCTCGCCGCCGCCGGGGCGGGCGTCGCCGTCGGCGGCATGACCGACTACGGCAGCAAGGGCGCCCTGCTCGGCATCGGCGCCGGTGTCTGCGCGCTGATCGGCCACCGGGTGGCCAGCTACGACTACCCGTCCCGCTTCGTGCACATGACGGCGGGCGTCGCCCTGCCGCTCGCGGCCGCCGCCCCGGCCGTCTACGTACTCGGCCGTGTCATCGGCTGAATCGGCGTACAACTGATCGTCACAGCTGATCGACAGGTCCCCGGCCGGGCTCTCCGGCCGGGGACCTGTCCTTTAGGCTCGCGGCAACGACAGTTGACCCGGGGGACAAGGTGGGGGAACACCGGACATGAGCAAGCGCGCAGTGCGAATACTTCTGATCGTCGTCGTGATCCTGGGCGGCCTGTTCGTGGGCGCCGACCGTCTCGCGGTGGGATTCGCCGAGGACGAGGTCGCGGACAAGCTGCGTACCAGCGAGGGACTCAGCGAGACGCCGGACGTCTCGATCAAGGGCTTCCCCTTCCTGACCCAGGTCGTCGGCGGCACGCTCGACGACGTCGAGATCGGCATCAAGGACTACGACGCCACCTCCGGCTCCGACAAGATCCGCATCGCCGATCTGAACGCCCGGATGCAGGGCGTCGAGTTCTCCGGCGACTACAGCTCCGCGACCGCCGAGAAGGCCACCGGAACGGCCCGTATCTCCTACGACGAGCTGCTCAAGGAGTCCCAGGGCGAGCCGGTCAAGCTGCCGCTCGGCGCCACCGGCAAGGTGGTCGGCCTCTCCGACGGCGGTGACGGCAAGATCAAGGTCGAGGTCGAGGTGAGCAAGGGCGGCGTGAAGCTGCCGAAGCCGGTGCATGTGCTGAGCTCGGTCCGGGTCGAGGACGACACCATCAAGGTGCACGCCGATGAGATCCCGAAGAACCTCGAGGTCATGGGTGTGACCATTCCGCTGCCCGAGGGGCTCGTCCGCGATGTCACGGACTTCGAGGAGAAGGTCGGCGGCCTTCCGGGCGGCATCAAGATCGACGAGGTGAAGGCCGCGCAGGACGGCGTGAACATCTCGGTCAAGGGCACGAACGTGAAGCTGTCCGGCTGACGCCGCGCGGGGCCGCGTACAGCGGCCGTTCCGCAGTACGAGACAGAGCCGTCCGCGCGATGGATGCGGCGGGGGTGAACACCGCCCCCGCTCTCGCGCGGGCGGCTTTTACGTTCAACGAATCCCAGTATGCGGATGATCGCGTCTCATCATCCGACACGCCGGTGACACGGCCGCCCCTGCGTACCTACGATCGGACGCATGCAACAACAGGCGGACCTCACGAAGCGGCGGGCAGTAGACCTGTGCCGCGTCGCCGCCATGCTCTGTCGCACCTTCTGAGCGGGAGCTCCGACTCCCGCATCCCCCAGGCCCGTTGACCCCCGTCAGGGCCACCCCGTGCCGTGTACGCCGCGCCACCGCGTGATCACCGCCCGTACCGGCAACCCCTCGCACAGCACCGCAGCCCCGCCGCAACTGCCCCGGAGGAGAAGAAGTATGAGCCGCAGCGACGTCCTGGTAGACGCCGACTGGGTCGAGGCCCACATCGACGACCCGAAGGTTGTCATCGTCGAGGTCGACGAAGACACCTCCGCGTACGACAAGAACCACATCAAGAACGCGGTCCGCATCGACTGGACCACCGACCTCCAGGACCCGGTCCGCCGCGACTTCGTCGACCAGGAGGGCTTCGAGAAGCTCCTCTCGGCCAAGGGCATCGCGAACGACACGACCGTCGTCCTCTACGGCGGCAACAACAACTGGTTCGCGTCCTACGCCTTCTGGTACTTCAAGCTCTACGGCCACCAGGACGTGAAGCTCCTCGACGGCGGCCGCAAGAAGTGGGAGCTCGACTCCCGCGACCTGGTCGACGGCGACCAGGTGCCGCAGCTCGCGGCCACCTCGTACAAGGCCAAGCCCCAGGACACCTCGATCCGCGCCTTCCGCGACGACGTCGTGAACGCGATCGGCTCGCAGAACCTGGTCGACGTCCGTTCGCCCGACGAGTTCAGCGGCAAGCTGCTCGCCCCGGCGCACCTTCCGCAGGAGCAGTCGCAGCGTCCGGGCCACGTCCCGTCCGCGCGCAACATCCCGTGGTCGAAGAACGCCAAGGACGACGGCACCTTCAAGTCGGACGACGAGCTCAAGGAGCTGTACGCCGACGAGCAGGTCGACCTGGCCAAGGACACCATCGCGTACTGCCGCATCGGTGAGCGCTCGGCGCTCACCTGGTTCGTGCTGCACGAGCTCCTCGGCGTCGAGAACGTCAAGAACTACGACGGCTCGTGGACCGAGTACGGCTCCCTCGTCGGCGTCCCGATCGAGCTCGGCGCCAACAAGTAACCCTCCCGAACCGCAGCCAGCAGTAGTGAGCAGTTAGGACAACGCATATGTGTGGAGCGAAGGCAGGCGGCCCCGACGCCTCGACGATCAAGCCCGGCGAGACCACCATCCAGGGCCAGGTGACCCGCGACGGCGAGCCCGTCAGCGGCTACGTCCGCCTGCTCGACTCGACCGGCGAGTTCACGGCCGAGGTCCCCACCTCGGCGACCGGCCAGTTCCGCTTCTACGCGGCCGAGGGCACGTGGACGCTGCGCGCCCTCATCCCGGGCGGCACGGCCGACCGCACGGTCGTCGCCCAGACGGGCGGCCTCGCCGAGGTCGCCATCGCGGTCTGACGACAGCGGATCACTGACGGCTGAAGGGCCGCACCCCAGGGGTTGGACGCCACTGGAACGGGGTGCGGCCCTTCGGCTTACGCTGGACGTATGTACGCGCGAAGGCGGCACGCCTACTTCGCCATGATGGGCACGTGCATCGCCCTCTTCGTCCTGGCGTGGGGCGTCGTACGGCTCTGGTCCATCCCGGTCGCCGTCGGGATGTGTGTGGTGGCGATGGTGATCCCGCCGGTTGCCGCGATGGTCGCCAACCGCCGCGGTCCCGAGGACCGCTGGTGGGACGACCCCTCGGGGGACTCGAAGTCCGACGAGTGGTGGGACGAGCTCGACGGGAAGCGCCGACCCCGTCAGTAGACGAGGGCCTGCGTGCCGTCCGTCATGGCCTCCTGCACAAAGACCTGCGCGCCCGCGATCCGCACTCCTTCGAGTACGTCCTTCTCCGTGATCTCGCGGCGGGCGGCGCACTGCGTGCAGAGCGTGATCTGGCCGGCGGCGAGGATCGACGCGATCAGGTCCGGCAGCGGCGCCGCGTGCGGAAGCTCGAACTCCGCGGCGCGACCCGGCAGCGCGAACCAGGACGACTCGCCGGTCAGCCAGAGCGAGACCTCCACCCCGCTGGCCACGGCCACGGCCGCCACCGTGAACGCCTGCGAGCAGCGCTCGGGGGCATCGGCCCCCGCGGTCACCTTGATCACGAGCTTCTTCGCCATGGCCGCATCGTAAGGCCACCTCGCCGGGAGAGTCCGGCCGCTCCCTACTAGAGTGGGAGCGGCTCTGATACCTGCCCCGATAGCTCACCTAGGAGCACCCCGTGCTTGAGGCCTTCTTCTCCGCCCTGCTGGTTCTGGTCTGCGTCGGCGTGATCGCCTTCGCCGGTCTCACCTTGAAGAAGCTGTACCAGGGTCAGCGCTGAGCCCGTACGCCCTTCTCCACCCGTACGCCGTCTAGAGAACGCCTGAGCCTCCCATGATCGAGATTCCGTCCGACCTGCACCCCGACCTCGTTCCCCTCGTCTGGCTCCTCGGCAACTGGGCCGGGGCGGGCGTCACCGACTTCCCCGGCGCCGAGAAGGCGAACTTCGGCCAGGAAGTCTCCTTCAGCCATGACGGGCGCGACTTCATCGAGTACCGCTCGAACACCTGGGTCCTCGACGCCGAGGGCAACAAGGTCAAGCCGCTGGAGTCCGAGACGGGCTACTGGCGCGTCGACAAGGACCGCAAGGTCGAGGTCGTGATGGTCCGCGACAGCGGCGTCGTGGAGATCTGGTACGGCGAGCTCGCCGACCAGAAGCCGCAGATCGACCTGGTCACGGACGCCGTCGCGCGCACCGCGTCGTCCGGCCCGTACACCGGTGGCAAGCGGCTCTACGGCTATGTGAAGAGCGACCTGATGTGGGTCGGCGAGAAGCAGACCCCCGAGGTTCCGCTGCGGCCGTACATGTCGGCGCAGCTGAAGAAGGTCGTCTCGCCCGAGGAGGTCGCCGAGATGGCCCGCGGCCTGGGTGATCTGCCCGACGACGGCATCGCTTTCTTCAAGTAGGCCTACACTCCGAGGTGTGGTGAGCACCGACTGGAAGAGCGATCTGCGGCAGCGCGGCTACCGGCTGACTCCGCAGCGCCAGCTTGTCCTCGAGGCCGTCGACACCCTTGAGCACGCGACCCCCGACGACATCCTCGGCGAAGTGCGGAAGACGGCGTCGGGGATCAACATTTCCACGGTGTACCGGACCCTGGAGCTCCTGGAGGAGCTAGGCCTGGTCAGCCACGCGCACCTGGGGCACGGGGCGCCGACGTACCACCTGGCGGACCGCCACCACCACATCCACCTGGTCTGCCGGGACTGCACGAACGTCATCGAGGCCGATGTCTCCGTCACGGCGGAGTTCACCGCGAAACTGCGGGACACGTTCGGCTTCGACACGGATCTGAAGCACTTCGCGATCTTCGGGCGCTGCGAGAACTGTTCGGCCAAGGGACAGACCAAGGAATAAGCGCGCGGCCTACCGGGTCGTAGTGTTGGTGAACATGAAGAGCCCCCTCCTGTCCCTGCCCGGCGCCGTCCCCGCCGAGGGCGTGGACGAAGGCGTCGCCGCCCACTACGGCGATCTGTTCCGTGAGCAGCGCGCCCTCGCCGACGGCACCGGTCTCGTGGACCTCTCGCACCGCGGCGTCGTCACCGTCTCCGGACCCGACCGGCTGAGCTGGCTGCATCTGCTGCTCACCCAGCATGTGAGCGAGCTGCCCGCCGGAACGGCCACCGAGGCGCTGATCCTCTCCGCGAACGGCCACATCGAGCACCACCTCGCCCTCGTCGACGACGGCGAGACGGTGTGGGCGCACGTCGAGCCCGGCACGCAGGACGCGCTGGTCGCGTACCTGGAGAGCATGAAGTTCTACAACCGGGTCGAAGTCGCCGACCGCACCGACGAGTTCGCGGTCGTGCACCTGCCCGCCGGTTCCATCGCGCCGGTCCCGGACGGCGTCGTCGTACGCGAGATGCCGCACGGCAGGGACCTGTTCCTGCCGCGTACGTCCCTTGAGTCGTACGCCGACGAGAACGGCCCGGCGATCGGCATCCTCGCCCACGAGGCACTGCGCGTGGAGGCGCACCGGCCGCGGCTCGGCTTCGAGACCGACCACCGCACGATCCCGCACGAGCTGGGCTGGATCGGCTCCGCGGTGCATCTGCAGAAGGGCTGCTACCGCGGCCAGGAGACGGTCGCCCGCGTCCAGAACCTGGGCAAGCCGCCGCGCCGCCTGGTCTTCCTGCACCTGGACGGCAGCGAGGTGCATCTGCCGGTGGCCGGCACGGAGCTGCGCCTCGCGTCCGAGGGCGATGAGGGCCGCAAGCTGGGCTTCATCACGACGGCCGTACGCCACCACGAGCTGGGCCCGATCGCGCTCGGGCTCATCAAGCGGAACGTACCGGTGGACGCGGAGCTGATCGCCGGCACGACGGCCGCGGCGCAGGAGGTCGTGGTCGAGCCGTAGGAGATCGGGTGGGTGGGCCGTCACATCTCCAGCAGCACGGTGAACGGCCCGTCGTTCGTCAGAGACACCCGCATCTGGGCGCCGAAGCGTCCCGTCGCCACGGTCGCGCCCAGCGCCCGCAGCTGGGCGACGACCTCGTCGACCAGGGGCTCGGCGACATCGCCGGGCGCCGCCGCGTTCCAGGTGGGCCTGCGGCCCTTGCGGGCGTCGCCGTACAGCGTGAACTGGCTGATGACAAGCAGCGGCGCGTCGATGTCCGAGCAGGACTTCTCGTCCGTCAGCATCCGAACGGACCAGAGTTTGCGGGCCAGTTGGGCCGCCTTCTCCTTGGTGTCCTCGTGGGTGACCCCCACGAGGACACAGAGCCCCTCGCCCTTGATCTCGCCGACGGTCTCGCCCTCGACGACGACGCTCGCCCCGTCCACCCTCTGCACCACAGCACGCATACGGACCATCATGCCGTGCCGTCCCCGTGCCCCGTACGGCGGCGACGCCTCGCTCCAAGGCGTGCACCTGAACCCCCCATCTGGGGCCGATTGGGGGCACTCGCTCACATAGCGGCCACCCGGGGTGGCACGATGCTCACACGCGGTGTACCGCGCCGGTCGAGGGGACGGTAGAGCCACATGAGCACACCAAGTACGGGGCAGCCGCCCGGACCTGTGTCGCTGACCCGCATGAGCGCCGCACGACGTACGAACGTGCCGCGTCCGCCCACGCAGCGCACGGGCAGCCCGGTGCTGCCCGATCAGGTGGAGCGCGATCTGTCCACGCTGCTCCTGCGCGAACTGCGCGAGGTGCGCCGTGACGCGCAGCGGAACGAGGCGGATCTCAGTTACGTACGCCGTCTGCTGCAGGGACGGATCGACATTCTGCGGGCGGAGGCGGCCCGGCGCGGGGACCCGCGGGCGGCGGCCGCGCAGGGGCGGGTCGGTCCTGTCGTCGACCGGCTGCACGAGATCCTGCGGGACGCCCCGGCCCGGCACCGCTCGTCGGCCCGCCATGTGACGCTCGGCACCCCGCACAGCGCGGAGTACGGCCTGCTTGCCACGGAGATGCTCGCCGAGGTCGAGCTCTCCGACCTGGAGGCCCGTACGGACGACGAGCTGCACACCGCCATGGGGCGCCTGGTCCGCTACGAACAGCAGGTTTCCCACCGCCGCCAGGAGCTGCAGCACACGGCGGACGATTGCAGTGCGGAGATCGCCCGCAGGTACCGTGAAGGCGAAGCACAAGTAGACGATCTGCTCTCGTGACCCGGTGATCCCGGCTTCCGTGGGCGGCCGTCACGCCACCTCCGCCCCGGAAGGCCGAAACATGACCTCCACCGCTGCCCCCCTCATACCTCCGGTCCTCGCCGAGGTCGTACGATCCGGCTTCGTCGAGGGCCGCCACAGGGGAAGCCTGGTGCTGCTCGCGGCGGACGGCGGCGTGGAACTGGCCATGGGGGACGTGACGGCGCCGGTCTTCCCGCGTTCGGCGAACAAGCCGATGCAGGCCGCGGCGATTCTGCGGGCGGGGCTCGGCCTCTCCGGCGAGCGCCTCGCGCTGGCCGCGGCCAGCCACTCCGGGGAGGGCTTCCACCGGGATCTCGTCCAGAAGATGCTGGCGGAGCACGGTCTGACGGCCGCGGACCTGCAGTGCCCGCCGGACCTGCCGCTCGACCCGGTCGAGGCCGAGACATATCTGGCAGCGGGTGCCGTTCGTGACCGGGTCACGATGAACTGCTCGGGCAAGCACGCGGCGATGCTGGCGGTCTGCGAGCTGAACGGCTGGGACGCCGATTCGTACCTCGACCCGGAGCATCCGCTCCAGCGGCTGATCCTGACGGTCGTCGAGGAGGCGGCGGGGGAGCAGGTCGCCGCCGTCGGCACGGACGGCTGCGGGGCGCCCCTGATGGCGATATCCCTCACCGGCCTCGCCCGCGCCTTCCGCCACTTCGTCCTGGCCCCCGAGGGCAGCGCCGAGCGCCGGGTCGCGGACGCGATGCGGGCCCATCCCGAGTACGTCGCAGGGACGCGCCGCCCCGACACCTGGCTCATGCGGGAGCTGCCGGGCACCCTCTCCAAGATGGGCGCCGAGGCCGTCCAGGCCCTCGCCCTGCCGGACGGCCGCGCACTCGCCTTCAAGGTGGACGACGGCGGGCTGCGGGCGCTGGGGCCGGTCCTTGCGCGGGCGCTGAGCCTGGCCGGGGTGGAGGCGGATGTGCTCGCCCGGGTGGGGCGGGTGCCGCTGCTTGGCGGGGCCGCGGAGGTGGGGGAGATCCGGGCGGCGTTCTAGCGCCCCCGAAGGGGCGCAGGGCTGACATGTGAGGCTCGGCCGCGTGGGCGTGACCAGCCACGACGGACGCGCGGCCGATGGAGAGTCCTAGCGCCCCGAAGGGGCGCGGGGAACTGCGCGACCAGCCACGACCGACCCGCGGCCGGAGAAGAATCCGGATGCGACCCAGACGGCCCCCGGCCTAGCGTGAACTCCATGAGCGACATCACCGTCAGGCCCATCGCAGATGACGAGCTCACGGAGTGGATCCGCGCCTGCAACGCCGGCTTCCTCCGCCCCTTGGCGAAGGTCTCCGACGAGGTGGTCGCCAACCGCAGGGCGAGCATCGACTACGCCCGCACCCTCGGCGCCTTCGACGGCGACCGCATCGTTGCCACCTTCAGGTCGTTCGCGCAGCAGCTCACCGCGCCCGGCGGCACCCCCGTCCCCGCCGACGCCGTCTCGAACGTCACCGTCTCTCCGACACACCGCCGCCGCGGCCTGCTCAACCGCATGATGTCCGCCGACCTCGCCGCGGCGAACGAGCGCGGTGACGTCGTCGCCACGCTCATCTCCGCCGAGTACCCGATCTACGGGCGCTACGGCTTCGGGCCCGCCACGGTCGCCACCGAGTGGACCATCGACGTACCGCGGGCCGGTCTCGACGCCCGCGGGCCCGGCCCGGACGACGGCGCCCGTATCGACCTCGTGGACGGCGGCGACGTACGCAAGGAAGGTCCCGCACTGCACGACCGGCTGCGGGCCCGCACGCAGGGTGTCGTCGACCGCGACGAGCGCTGGTGGCTGCAGAACACCGGGCAGCTGATCACCCCCGAGAACCCGTGGACCGAGCCCTTCTACGCCCTCTACCGCGCACCGTCCGGCGAGGTCGAGGGCCTGGTCGCGTACAAGACGGACGACGAGTGGACCGACGCGAGCCAGCCGCGGAACACGCTGACCGTGCTCGGCCTGATCGCCGTCACGCCCGACGCCGAGCGCGCCCTGTGGCGCTACCTCTGCTCGATCGACTGGGTCACCACGGTCAAGACGGACAACCGGGCCCCCGACGACCTGCTCCCGCTGTTCCTGCCGGACCCGCGCGCCGCCCGGCTCAGCAGGCAGACGGACTGGCTGTGGGTGCGGATCCTGGATGTCGTACGGGCGCTGGAATCGCGTACGTACGGGACGTCGGGGTCTCTGGTGCTCGAGATCGCCGACCCCGCGGGTTTCGCTGCCGGCCGCTATCGGCTCGACGCGACGCCGGACGGGGCGGTGTGTGCGCCGACCGCGGACCCGGCCGAACTGTCCCTCGGTGTCGGTGAGTTGGGGACGCTGTGGCTCGGTGACGAGTCCGCGGTGCGGCTGGCCGGGGCGGGGCGGGTGACTCAGGAGCGGGCGGGCGCGGCCGCTGCCGCCGACTCACTGTTCCGTACACCCAGGCGCCCGTGGTGCCCGGACATCTTCTGATTTCTTCGACCGACTTCTTCGACCGACTTCTTCGCGTTGAGCGACTGACCGGACTCCCGGCTCCCCTCCGGATGGGAGCCCGGTCAGCCCGTCTGATCAGCCCGACTGGGCAAGCAGCAGGACGAGGAGCACGGCCCCGGCCCCGCTGATCTTGGTGTTCTTGGCTTTGATGCCCACGGTCAGCAGGACGAAGGCGACGATGCCCAACGGTCCGTACTTCCACTGGATGAGCTGCTCGAATCCAATGGC
Source organism: Streptomyces sp. NBC_01381 (assembly GCF_026340305.1). Lineage (NCBI taxonomy): Bacteria > Bacillati > Actinomycetota > Actinomycetes > Kitasatosporales > Streptomycetaceae > Streptomyces > Streptomyces sp. NBC_01381. The sequence goes on from NZ_JAPEPI010000001.1 coordinate 1,109,247, forward strand.
GAGGGCGGCTATGACGATGGCGATGAGCGGCATGACGTTCCCCCTTTCGGGACCGGGCGGGGACCCGGTCCCATCCGGCTGGTAGCCATCCGACGGCCAACGGCTGGTGGCCAACCCTGGAGGGTCTTGCCAGGTTGCCTAAGTTGGCTACCAACTTCATCTGAGTTATCTCCGCGATGGCTCGACTCATAACCACCTTCCGAGCAACTCCCCAAAGATGGCGCGAAGTTGTACTGTTTGGTTGTGAGCCCGGAACATGCCCCCGTCAATGGGATGAAGAGGCCGCACACGTCGCACCGCGACGTGGCCGACGAGTTGCGCGAACGGATCAGGTCCGGTGCGCTGCGGCCGGGCCAACGCATGCCCACCCAGGCGGAGTTGGCCGACGAGTTCGGTGTGGAGCGAGGCGTCGTACGCGAGGCGCTGCGCATCCTCCAGGGCGAGAACCTGCTGGCGAACGTGTCCAAGGGCAGCCCGGCGACGGTCGCCGACACCCGTGGCCGCGCGCTCTCCGGGCCCGGCGGGGTCAGGCCGCAGCCCACCATGGTCGGGCTCGCGCCGCGCATAGCCGCCGCGTTCGAGGCCCCGCACGTAGAGATCGACGCCCTTTGCCTGACCTCCATCTCGCTCACGATGGCGATCGGGGAACCCCTCCGTCAGATTCACGCCGGACAGCGGAAACCGGCCAAGGTCAGCGTCCGGGTGCTGCTGCCGAGCCGCAGCATCGACCTCGCCTTCCCGGCGCCGGTGGACAGCTGTGACGACGAGGGCGGCCAGGTGCACCGCCGCTGGCTCGACCAGCGCAACGCGCAGGGGCAGGTGCTTCGCCACAACCTCCTCGCGCTGCGCACCTCGCACGGCATCGACGTGGACGTCTCGTTCCGCGCCCTCCCCTTCACACCGCCGGTGAAGCTGTACCTGCTCAACGGCTCGGAGGCGCTCTTCGCGTACTACACCCTCATCAAGCAGAGCGAGGAGATCGACCACGAGCACCTGGAGATGTACGACGCCCAGGGCGCGCAGTCGATGCTCTTCCCTTTCCAGCAGGGTGACGGGCTGCGGGACACGACGTTCGTGGAGCAGTCGCATCTGTGGTTCGACGCGTTGTGGAGGACGATCAGCCAGGATCTGGAGCTGGCGCGGGGCTGAGTCCGCTCCCCTCAGATTGCGGGGCCGGTCATCATCAGCGCGAGGACGACGGCGCCGATGGAACTGCAGGTGGGGCTCTTCGCCTTGATGCCAACGGTGAGCAGCAGCAGTCCGACGATGCCCATGGGCCCGTACTGCCACTGCACGAACTGCTCGAAGGTGACGGCGAACACGGCTGCGAGGAGGGCTATGACGGTCATGGTGGTTCCCCCTTCTGCCATCTTGAGTAAGTTGGCAACCAACTTCACTTAAGTTGTCCCCACTTGGTCCCATGCCATAAACAACTTCAAGACAACTGCCGTGAGATGGCGGGGAGTTGTATCGTCTGGTCGTGACCCAGGAGAACGTTGCAGTGAACGGCAGTAGAAAGCTCTCTCCCCAGGACATCGCCGACGCCCTCCGTGACCGCATCCGCTCCGGCGCCCTCAAACCGGGCGACCGTCTTCCCACGCAGGCGGTGCTCGCGGAGGAGTTCGGCGTGGAACGGGGCACGGTGCGGCAGGCGTTGAAGACGCTGCAGGGGGACGGGCTGCTCGCGAACGTGAGCAAGGGGAGTCCGCCGAGGGTGGCTGCGGCGCCGCCCCCGACGACGACAGCAGGCGTGGAGCCACAGGCTTCGATGGTTGCGCTCGCGCCGCGGCTCGCGGAGGCGTTCTCGGACCCTCACGTCCACATCGACGTGGTCTCGTACACAGCGGAGACGCTGATGATCGCGCTCGGTGAGCCGGTCCGCCTCATCCACGAGGGCCGCATCCGCCCCGAGTCGATCTCCGTACGCATCCTGTTGCCCAGCAGCGACATCGACCTCGCCTTTCCCAAGCCGATCGAGGGTGAGGACAAGGGCGGCAGGGTCCACCAACGCTGGCTGACCCAGCGAAATGCTCAAGGGCAGGTGTTGCGCCACAACCTGCGCGCACTGCGCTCGTCGCACGGGATCGACGTAGAAGTCACCTTCCGTGCACTGCCGTTCACTACGCCCGTCAAGCTGTATCTCCTGAACGGGCGGGAGGCTCTGCTCGCCTACTACACGGTTGAGCGCAGCACGCTGGACGTCGACAGCACCGAGGTGGAGGCGTATGACGCGGGCGGGCTCGCATCTCCCCTCTTCTCCTTCGAGAAGGGGGCGACCCAGCGGGACACGGCATTCGTGGAAGAGTCCCAGAAATGGTTCGACGCCCTCTGGGCAACCATCTCGACGGACCTGACACTCTCTTGGTGACTCCTGATACGACGCAGACTGAGCGGATGGCAGAAGAGACCGAGAAACTTCGAGAACTGATCACTCCCGCCCGTTTCGTGCTCTTCGACTTCGACGGGCCCATCTGCCGGCTCTTCGCCGGGCATTCGGCGGAGCGGGTCGCGATGGGCCTGGTGCTTGGGCTCAAGAAACGGGGTCTACGGGGGCTGCTGCCGGAGGAGGTATGGGAGGAGGAGGACCCGATGGCCGTGATGCACGCCGTCGCGGCCCAGCATCCCGGTAGTGACCTCATCGAAGAGGTCGAGGGGCAGCTTACCCAGGAGGAGATGAAGGCGACGGCCACCGCGTGGCCCACACCGTACGCCGACCCGGTGATCCAGACCTGGGTCAATGTCGGAGCCCGGCTCGCGATCACCACGAACAACAACGCCGGCGCCGTGGTCGCCTATCTCTCCTCTCGCAATCTCGAACACTGTTTCGCCCCGCACATTTACGGCCGCACCCAGGACCTCGATCTCCTCAAACCGAACCCCTATTGCCTCAACCGTGCCCTGAGTGCGATGGGAGCGGATCCGTCGGCAGCGCTGATGATCGGAGATGCCCCTTCGGACTACGAAGCGGCGGTGCGGGCCGGAGTCAAATTCCTGGGCTACGCGCGTAACGATCGGAAGGAAGGGCTGCTGCGCGGCGCGGGGGTCAAACGCGAGCACATCGTGAACTCGCTCGAACCCGTCCTGACGCTGCTTCGGGGGCGGGGCTGAACTGCCCTGCTCAGGAACACGCAGTAACGAACGGTCAGGCTTGCTCTCCACACCGCCCTTGTCCACATCGTGACAACGGGCAGGAACGGTTCCCTGGAGGCGATACCGTGTGCGCTCATGTCGTCACCTCTGCATCGCAGAGCCCAGCAGGCGCTGGTCTGTCGCCTCGTCGCATCGCGCGAAGCCATGATCCGGCGCCTCGCGGCCTCGCACCGGGAGCGGCCCAATGGCGAGGTGGTGACCGGTCACCACAACAGTAACTACATCGTGCCGCTCGGCTGGTGGCTGGCCCTGTTCCTTGGAACGATGCCGTTCCGGGCGCGGGCCAAGTGCCGTACACCGCTGCAAGCAGTGGAGGTGGTTCCACGCATTTGGCCAAGCGAAGCCGAAATCCTGAAGGTGGTGACGCGGCATCTCAAGGAAGTTCCTCGGTGCCTGGTGGATTTCGGAGATTGGTCGATACACGCCTACATGGCGGGTAGGCCGCTGTCTGAGGCGGTGCCCGATGGGCCTGTCGGCGAGAAGATCCTTGAGGCCTTCGCCGACTTCTTTGCCCGTAAGGCGCGGGTGCCGGAGAGTGAGCTTCCCGCCAGGCCTGACGGCTGGCCCGAACCGGGCGACAGCCAGGGATTTCTCGAGTGGCTGGTCGATTTCACCGAGGGGCGGGTGCACCGCCCCAACCGGGGGCGGTTCGACATGCTCTTCGAAGAGGTGGGCATTCGGCCTGACGCCATGACGAAGTTCACGGTGGGGAGGCCGAAGCTGACGCCACGCCCCTTCTGCTTGTTGCACACCGACGTACACCGCGCCAATGTCGTCGTCGACCTCAAGCGAATTGCCGTCATCGACTGGGAGTTGGCCCTGTTCGGCGACCCCCTCCACGACCTCGCCACCCATCTCGTACGGATGGATTACAGCAAGGACGAGCAGGTGAGGATGAGGGAGCTCTGGGTCGATGCGATGGAGGGTTCGGGTCACAGTTCCATGGCAGTGGGCCTCGACACCGATCTCCCCGTGTATCTGGACTTCGAGTACGCCCAGTCCGTTTTTCCCGACATCATGCGAGCGTCGATCTCCCTGCCTGCCGCCCCGGACGTCAGCGAGTACGCGGGCGCGGCACGGCAGGTGTGCAGGGCGCTGCGCCGCGCGGTCGAGCCCCTGGCCCTGGAGAAGGTGCCGGACAAACGCCATGTGGTGGCGGCGCTGCGGGCCTGGCACTCGAGATGGTACGGCCGCTCTTCCTGACGGAGCGGGATGCGGGCACCATGAGCTCTTGTCGATCAACTCTGTTGATATGAGGGGGATTTGGTGGCAAGAGGACGTTCGGTTCGGGTGCGCGCTGTAGAGGTCTTGGCACAGTCCGAATCCGCCGTGACCAAGGCGCTGCTCCTGGCCATCTTCGGTCTCGGCCTGGTCGCACAGTTCGTGCAGCCGGTCGGGGACGCGCTGGAGGGGAAGGCATTTCTCGGCGGGGCTCTGCTGAGTCTGGTGGGCTATGTCTTGTACAGCGAGGTCCAGAAACTGAATGCGGCGTTACGGCCGGCGCCCAAAGATGTAGTGCGGATGCTTGATCTGCGCACTGTCTTCGACGAGGCGCTCCGGCTGCCCGAGGTTCGTATCGATGCCATCGGCTTCACGGGCGAGACTGTGGTGGGACAGCTCAGCCTGGCCCTCGAAGATCTCCCTGACGGTGTGCGACCGGACGTGAAGGTTCGCATCCTCGTGCCTGACTTCACGAAGCCGATGGAGATACCCGGCATGCTCGACAGTGAAGGCAAGGCCGTGGACGACGAGAGGAACAGGGAGGAACTGCTTGGCTATGTCCGCAGGCATGAGCAGAGAATGAAGGCCCTCACCAGAAGACTTGATCATGATCGCAAGGCGGATCTCGACTCACAGTTCCGTGTCTTGCACATCTCCCCATTCCTTAAGTTCTGCCTGATCAACGGTGATCAATTGTTCGACGGTATCTACGACGAGGTTGTGAAGAAGCCTGCGGCAGATCGATCGGACCAACTCCTCGATCTCATGGGGTACCAAGCCTCGCTGACGCGCTGGCACACCGACGCCGGCTCCGCTGCGCGCGAGAAATGCGCGCAGCGCAAGGAGCTCTTCGAAACGCTGTGGGACGTCGCGCGGCCTTTCACGCCGCCTGCCTCCTGAACAGCGCCCCCGCCGCCGCGACCGAGGCGACGAGTATCCCCGCACACCAAGCCACCGCCACCCAAGGCGTAGCCCCCACAGGCTGGTTGAGGAGCAGGCCCCGGATCGACTCGATTACCTGCGTCACCGGCTGGTGGGTCGCGAACGGCTGGAGCCAGTTCGGCATGGTGTTCGTGGGGACGAAGGCGCTGCTCGGGTAGGGGAGGAAGCTCACGAAGAAGGTGAAGCCTCCTGCCGCTTCAGGGGACTTGGCCAGCAGGCCGACCGTTGCCGAGAGCCAGGACAGGGCCAGGATGAAGGCCAAGAGGACCGCGGTGGCCGCCAGCCAGCCTTGGGGTGTTGCCGAGGGGCGGAAGCCGATCGCGAAAGCCAGGGCCAGGACCAGCGTCATCGCGATCAGGTTGCGCGCCACCGAGGCCAGGACGTGGCCCGTGAGGATCTGCGTGCCGCCGATGTCCAGGGAGCGGAAGCGGTCGATGATGCCGCCCTTGAGGTCCTCCGTGACCGCGAACGCGGTTTTCGACGAGCCGAAGCCGGCGCAGAGCAGCAGGACTCCGGGGACCACATACGTCACGTACGCGGGTGTCCCCGTGTCGATCGCGCCGCCGAAGAAGTAGACGAAGATCAGGAGCAGCATCACCGGGAGCGCCACCGAGGTGATCAGGGCGTCCACGTTGCGGCGGCTGATGCGGATGGCCCGGCCGGTCATGATCAGGGCTTCAGACATGGGTCAGCCTTCTCGTCAGGGCTCGTGAGCGTCAGGAAAGCGTCGTCCAGCGTTGCCGTGGTGAGGGTGAATGTCGTGAACCGCGTGTAGTCCGGGTCCAGTTCGGAGAGGAGTTCTCGTACGTGGCGTGCCGTGCCGTCCGTCGGGAAGCCGAGCGTGAGGGTTTCGGGGGACTGGTGGGTGGCCCGGGTGGCCAGGCGGGTGTAGGCCGCTGGTGTGGTCAGCGTCGCGTCCAGGCGGTGGCCCGCCACGCGTGACTTCAGGGCCTCCGCCGTGCCCTGCGCCACGATGCGGCCCTCGTGCAACACCGCTATGTGGTCGGCGAGTTGGTCCGCCTCCTCCAGGTATTGGGTTGTGAGGAAGACCGTCTTGCCGCGCGTCGTCAGGTCGCGTACGACCCGCCACATCTCCTGGCGGCTGCGCGGGTCCAGGCCCGTCGTCGGCTCGTCCAGGAAGATGACCTCCGGGTCGCCCACCAGGCCCGCCGCCAGGTCGACGCGGCGGCGCATGCCTCCCGAGTACGTGCGCACCAGGCGGTCCGCCGCGTCCATGAGGCCGAAACGGTCCAGGAGTTCGGCGGCGCGGGCGCGGGCCGCCCGGCGTGGCAGGCCCGCGAGCCTCGCCATCATGCGCAGGTTCTCCGCGCCAGTCTGCGTCTCGTCGACCGCCGCGAACTGGCCGGTGAGGCTGATCGCGCGCCGCACCTCGGCGCGGTGCGTACGGATGTCGTGGCCCGCCACCCGTGCCGTGCCCGCGTCGGGGGCGGTGAGCGTGGTGAGGATGCGGACCGCTGTCGTCTTGCCGGCGCCGTTCGGGCCCAGGAGGGCGAAGACCGTGCCGGGGGCGACCTGGAGGTCCACGCCGCGGAGGACCGGGACGGTTCGGGTGCCTTTTCCGTATGACTTGGTCAGTCCGCTGGCCGTGATGGACGCGACTGGTGGCGGCATGAGGGCGAGCCCTTCTCTTCTGCGTAAGGCCTACGCAATACTGAGTAAGGGTTACGCAGAACTACGATGTGCGTCAAGCACGGCAGCTCAGGAGGAGGCGGCGGCGTATGGCGGAGGCGGCGGATGGTGCTGCGGGCGGTACGGGTCTTTCCCCCAGCCTCGAGACCGCCTGGGGGTTGCGCGAGCGGTCGCCCAAGGGGCCGAAGCCCGGCCTGACGCTGGACCGCATCGTCGACGCGGGGATCTCCATCGCGGCCGCTGACGGCATCGGCGCCGTCTCCATGGGGAAGGTCGCGAAGGCGCTCGGCGCCTCGCCCATGTCCCTCTACCGGTACGTCTCTTCCAGGGATGAGCTGTACGTCCTGATGCAGGACGCCGCCACGGGAGCGCCTCCCGCGATGCCGGCCGACGTCACGGGGTGGCGGGCCCGCCTGGAGTGGTGGGCGCGGGCTCAGCGCGAGGTGCTGCGGGGCAACCTCTGGCTCGTACGCGTCCCGGTCACTTCACCACCCGCGACACCGTGCCAGCTCGAGTGGATGGAGCAGGGGCTCGCCGCGCTCGACGACAGCGGCCTCGAGGAGGGCTGGAAGCTGTCGGTGCTCATGCTCGTGAGCGGCTTCGTGCGGAGCGATGTCGCGCTGATGGCCGATCTCGACGCGGGCATGCGGGAGCGGGGGCAGGATCCCGGCGAGGCGATGCGGCGGTACGCGCGGACCGTCGACGCCCTGACCTCGTCCGAACCCGAGCGCTTTCCCGCGCTGCGGAGGCTGCTGGGGGCGGGGGTTCTGGATGTGGCCGGCGCCGAGGGTGCGGAGTCTGACTTTGATTTCGAGTTTGGGATCGCGCGGGTCCTGGACGGGATTGCCGTGCTGGTGGACAACTCGTCGGGTTCTTAGGGCGGTTGGCCGGTCGACCAGCCGGCTCTCAGGCGTGCTCCGGTGAAAGCCCCGACCGCAGCTGGCCGAACGCCCGGTTCGCCGCCGCCACTGCGTCCGGCCATACCTCGTCCGCGCTCTCGCCCGCGTCGATCCGGCGCCAGTTCTCCATGGCGAGGATGCGTTGTACGGCGATGATCTGGCCGGCGGCGAGGCGTGCGGGGAGGGGAGTGCCGCCCAGGGCTTCGGCCAGGGAGTGCTCCGAGCGGTCCTGGTACTCGTAGAGGCGGGCGACCAGGGACGGTGTTCCGTAGAGCAGGCGGTGGAAGGCGAGTACCGCCGGGTGGTCGCAGAGGCCCGTCACCGGGTCGTGGCGTTCGAGGCCGTCGAGGAAGTGGCGCTGCAGGGCGTCCAGGGGGCTGCGCTTGGCGGGGCGGGTCGTGACGACTCTGGCCGCCTCGTCCTGGTGGTCGGCGAAACGGTGGAGGACGAGGTCCTCCTTGGTGGGGAAGTAGCGGAACAGGGTCGGCTTGGAGATGTCGGCCGCCGCGGCCACCTCCGCGACCGGGACCTTCTCGAAGCCCTTCTCCAGGAAGAGCGCGATCGCCGCCTCCGAGACCGCCTGGTACATCCGCTGCTTCTTGCGCTCCCGCAGGCCGGGGGTCCCGGGGGCTTCGGAGGGTCCGGGGGTCGCCTCTTCGTCCGTCATGGGGGCAGCCTAGCGCACACGTGATTCGCGGTTACGAATTTTACTGGGCGACAAATTTAACTCGGTTACATTATTCTCGTCGGCATGACGCCACGCGACGCCCCCCTCGACCGTGCCCTCGCCCAAGAACGCGGCTTCCACGACACCTGTCGCGCCGCCCTGACCGGCATGGTCGACGGGGCGGAGGAGCGGGTCGTCAGGGGAGCGGACGTCTCCGCGTCCGGCGCCGACGCCGAAGTCCTCGGCTACGAGTTCCGCAGCAACGCCAAAGCGATGCGCGAACTCCCCGAAGCGCCCCTCTTCTTCGGCCGCCTCGACTTCGCCGCCGCAGGCCCCGCAGCCGACGAGGCGGGCGATCACCGCGGGCAGAGCTATCACATCGGCCGCCTCCGCATCACCGAACACCCCTCCGCCCCACCCCTGGTGGTCGACTGGCGCGCACCCGTCTCGCGCGCCTTCTATCAGGCCGGAGCGCGCGACCCGCAGGGCGTCGCCGTCCGCCGCCGCTTCGGCTGGGCGCCCGGCAGCAAGGGCGAATCCGCCGACCTCACCGGCCTGGAGGACGAGCCGCTGGCCGGCAGCGGGCAGCACACCCCTGCCGGGCCGCCCGCGCAAAGCAGCCGCAGCAGCATCCTCACCGGCGAGATCGAGCGGCCCCGCGTCGGCCCCATGCGGGACATCGCCGCCACCATCCAGCCCGAGCAGGACGACCTCGTACGCGGTGAACTCGCCGCCTCTGTCTGCGTCCAGGGCGCGCCAGGCACCGGGAAGACCGCCGTCGGACTGCACCGCGCCGCGTATCTCCTCTACACCTACCCCCAGCGCGTGCAGCGCGCCGGACTCCTCATCCTCGGCCCCAACCGCACCTTCCTCCGCTACATCGCCGAGGTGCTCCCGTCCCTCGGCGAGACCGGCGTACGGCAGTCCACCGTCGCGGACGAGATCGCCCGCCCCACCGCCCCCGTCCGCGCCCGCGACAGCGAGGCCGCGGCCCGCGTCAAGCACGACGCCCGGATGGCCGCCGTCCTGCGGAGGGCCCTCTACGAGCGCGTCGCGCCGCCCGCCAACTCCCTTGCCGTACCCGAAGGTTCGTACACCTGGCGGGTCCCGCTAGACGAGCTGGAGCGGATCATCGAGGACGTGCGCGCGGAGGAACCCCCGTACGCCGTCGGGCGCGAGCGCGTCCGCACCCGCGCCGTCCGGCACATCCAGCTCCAGGCCGAGCGCCGCGCCGGCGCCGTGAACAACGCCTGGCTGCAGAAGATCTCCCGGGCCCGCCCGGTCTCCGCCTTCGTCGACGCTGCCTGGCCCAGGACGCGGCCCGAAGAGGCGCTCGCCGCCCTGCTCGCCGACCCGGAAGCGCTCGCCACCGCGGCCGATGGCGTCCTCACGGCTGAGGAGCAGGGAGTCATCGGCTGGGGCAAGGCGCCGCGCTCGTACAAGTCGGCGAAGTGGTCCGGCGCCGATCTCGTCCTGCTCGACGAGCTCGCGGGGCTCATCGAACGGCCCGAGGGGTACGGCCACATCGTCGTCGACGAGGCGCAGGACCTCTCCCCGATGGAGGCCCGCGCGATCGCCCGCCGCGCCGGTTTCGGCTCGCTCACGGTGCTCGGCGACCTCGCGCAGGGCACCACCCCGTGGGCCGCGCGCGACTGGCCCGGACTCCTCGCTCATCTGGGGAAGCCGGATGCCGCCGTCGCCCCGCTGACCACCGGCTTCCGCGTCCCGAAGGCGGTCGTGGACCTCGCCAATCGTGTCCTCGCCACCCTCGACGTAGATGTTCCGCCTGCCCAATCCCTGCGCGGGGACGGTGAGTTGAGGATTCAGGAGGTACGTGATGTGAGTGCCGCCACCGTCGACGCGGTGCGCGGCGCGCTGGCCCGTGAGGGTTCCGTCGGGGTCATCGCCGCCGACGCCGACACCCCCGGCCTCCGCGATGCGCTCACCGCCGCGGGCATCGAGAGCGCGGGCCCGGACGATCTCGGCGCGCGCGTGACGGTGCTGCCCGCGTCCGTCGCGAAGGGTCTGGAGTACGACCACGTGGTCGCCGTCGAACCGGCGGCCATCGCGGAGGCGGAGAGCCGCGGCCCCAGCCGCCTGTACGTGGTCCTGACCAGGGCGGTGTCCCGGCTCGACGTGCTGCACAGCAGGGGGCTGCCGTGGGGCTGAGTACCGTAGCCGCTGACGGAGTGCATGCCGTTGCGGTTATATAGCTTGCGGCGTATGTTCGAGGTATGCCCATACCGTTCGACGTCCTCGCGGAGCCCAGCCGCCGGAAGATCCTCGATCTGCTCCTGGAGCGCCCCCACCTGGTGGGTGAGATCACCGAGCGGCTCGGCATCAGCCAGCCCGGCACGTCCAAGCATCTGCGGGTGCTGCGCGACGCCGGGCTCGTGCGGGTGCGGCAGGACGCGCAGCGCCGCTGGTACGAGCTGCGGCCCGAGCCTCTCGAAGAGCTCGACGCGTGGCTCGCGCACTACCGGCACCTCTGGTCCGGCAGCCTCGACGCCCTCGAACGGCACCTCGACGTGATGGACCGTGAGTCCTGATGAACATGGACCGTGAGTCCTGATGAACCTGGACGGTGACTCCTCATGAACCCGCACTCCGACACCCTCGGCCCCGCCGACGACGGCCGGCACAGCGTCCTGCGGATGGAGCGCCGCCTCGCGCACCCGCCCGCCAAGGTGTGGGCCGCGATCACCCGGCCCGCGCACCTGGCCAACTGGTTCCCCTCCGAGGTGACGCTCGAGCTGAAGCCGGGCGGCGCGATGGGGTTCCACTTCCCCGGCGACGAGGGCCCCGGCATGACCGGCGAGGTCACCGACGCCGAGGAGCCCCGCGTCTTCGCCTTCAGCTGGGGCGACGACCATCTGCGCTGGGAGATCACTCCGGACGGGGACGGCGGCTCGCTCCTCACCCTTGAACACACCTTCGGCGACCGCTTCGGCGCCGCGAGCTTCGCCTCCGGCTGGCACCTGTGCCTCTCGGCGCTCGGCCAGTTCCTCGACGGCGGCGGGGCCGAGGTGAGCCAGGACGCGGGGGAGCTGCACGAGGCGTATCTGGAACAGTTCGACCTCGGCCGCGGCGAGGTGACCGGCGACGGCATCCGCTTCGAGCGGCAGCTGGTCCGGTTCGCGGACAAGGTGTGGGCCGAACTGTGCGCGGGCGAGGAGCCGTTGAAGGGCGACACCGCGCCCGACGGTTTCCTCGCGGACGGCATCTCGGCCGGTCCGGTCACCTCGGTCTCGGCGCCGACTTCACTGACGTACGCCGTCCATCCGAACGGCGAGGTGCGGTGGGAGTTCTCCGAGGGGACGGGGCACGGGGCCCGGCTCGTCCTCACGCAGACGGGCGTCATGGATGACGCGGAAGCCGTGCGGGCGGCCTGGCACGCGCGGATCGAGCGGCTCGCGGGCCAGCTGCTGGAGGCGTGACCGGGCCGCGCCCCAAAGGGGCGCGGGGCTGTGACATTTGCGGCTCCGCCGCGTGGGCGCGACCAGCCACAAGACACCCGCACCCGCATACGAAACCGCTCAGTCGTCCAGCACAGCCTCCATCACCGACTTGGCGATCGGCCCCCCAAGCCGCCCACCCGCAATCTCCGACCGCGGGATATCCATGTCCTTGGGGTCCACGAACACCGCCACCGCTACAGGCGAAGAGCCATCGTCCAACTTGGCGTAGGAGATGAACCAGGCATACGGCCGCTCGTCGTTGACGTTCGAGCCGTGCTGGGCGGTGCCGGTCTTGCCGCCGACGGTGACGCCGTCGATCTGGGCCTTGTTCGCCGTGCCCTCATCGACGGTGTGCTCCATCATCACCTGCACCTTCTGCGCGGTGTCCGCGGAGACGGCCTGGCTCAGCTCTTCCGGCTTGCCCTTCTCGATCGCCGAGAGGTCGGGGCCGCGCAGCTCCTCGACCATGTACGGCTTCATCAGCTTGCCGTCATTGGCGAGCCCCGCCGCGACCATCGCCATCTGCAGCGGCGTACTGGTGAGAGAGCCCTGGCCCATGCCGGTCAGCGCGGTCTGCGGCTTGTCGAGGTCCTCCGGGTAGCTGCTCGCCGATGAGCGGACGGGGATGAACTGCTGTTCGTTGAAGCCGAACTTCTCCGCCGTCTCGCGCATGTCGTCGTCGCCGACCTTCAGCGCGGTGTCGAGGAAGACGTTGTTGCACGACCACTGCATGCCGACCTTCAGGGACGCCTTGTCGCAGGGCGCGCCCGGCACGTCGTTGCCGATCGTGGTGGAGCTGAGCGGCAGCTTGTAGGGGGCCTTGGCGCCGGTCGGCTTGTCGATGTCGTCGACCACGCCGTGCTCCAGGGCTGCGGCCGCGGTGAGCACCTTGAAGGTGGAGCCCGGCGGATAGATCTCGCGCAGCGCCCGGTTGGACAGCGGCTTGTCCTTGTTCTTGCTCAGCCGGGTGAACTCCTTGCCCTCCTTCGCCGAGATCCCGGCGAAGGAGGAAGGGTCGTACGAAGGAGTGCTCGCCATCGCGAGCACCTTGCCGGTGCGCGGGTCGAGTGCGACCACCGCGCCGCGTGCGTCGAGATCCACCAGGCCCTGGTAGGCGGCTCGTTGGGCCTTCGGGTCGATGGTGGTGATGACGTCGCCGCCGCGCCGCTTCTCGCCGGTCAGCATGTCCAGGGTGCGGCGGATGAAGAGCCGGTCGTCGTCACCGCTCAGGACGCCGTTGTGCACGCCCTCCAGGAACGTCGAGCCCTGGGCCTGCGAGAAGTAGCCGGTGATCGGGGCGTACATGGGGCCTTCCTTGAAGACCCGCTGGTACTTGAAGTCCGTCCCGCTGACTTCCTTGGACCCGGTGATCGGCTTGCCGCCGACGATGATGTCGCCCCGCGGGTGTGAGAAGGCCTCGATCTGGACGCGGCGGTTCTTCTCGTGGGTCGAGAGCTTGTCGCTCTCGGCGAACTGGATCCACGTCGCGCGCAGCAGCAGGGCGAGCGTCAGCACGCCACAGAAAAGGGCTATGTGACGCAGCGGCTTGTTCATGCGGTCCCCCCAAGACCCGTGACACCAGGACATGATGCTGGTCCATCATGTGTATGGGTCCATCATGTGCACGGCCGCGGCTCTTTCCGCCATTGTTTCCGAACAGTCACACGACAGGCGCCCCCCGAAGCACCTCGATCACGCTCGCATAGCTGTCGGAGCCGTGCCCCGCGGCGCTCGCCCGCTCCATGGTGGCCTTGAGGAGTTCGGGCAGCGCGTTGTCGAGTCCGCGGTCGGCCGCCGCGTGGATGAGATGGTCGATCGTCGCGATCTGTACGTCGACGGTGGCGTCGTCGCCCGGATAGTGCCCGGCGTCCACCTGGGGCGCGTACGTGGCGAGGAAACCGGCGACGGCGTGCGAGAGCCAGCGGATGGCGACGGGGGTGAAATCGGTGGCCTTGGTGTCCGCGCCGAGCAGCGCCGTGCCGTGCAGCCAGCCGGTGAACGCGGCCCACATCAGGCCGAGCAGCGCGACGTCGTACAGGGAGGCGCGGCCCGGCTCCTCGCCCAGGTACAGCGGGTCGCCGAGGGCGGCGAGCGCCGGGCGGTGCGCTGCGAAGACGTCACCCGAACCGCTGTACAGGAACATCATCTCCGGGCTCCCGACCCCCGGCGGCGTGGTCATGATCGCCCCGTCGAGATAGCCGAGGCCAAGCGAACCCGCCCACGCCGCCGCGTCGTCGGCCTGCTCGGGGGAGCCGGACGTGAGGTTGACCAGGGCCTTGCCGGCGAGCCCGCCGGCGGCGGCGACCGGGTCGAGGACGGCGTGCAGCGCATCGTGGTCCAGTACGCAGGCGACGATCAACTGACCGGCGGCGACGGCCTCTTCGGGCGTCGCGGCGAGCTTCGCGCCCCGGCCGACGAGGGCATCGGCCTTGCCGGGGGAGCGGTTCCAGACGGTGGTGGGGTGGCCGGCGTCCAGGAGGGTGGCGGCGAGCGCCGCGCCCATGTTGCCGAGGCCGATGACGGTGACGGTGACGGGGGTCTTCCGCGGGAGTTCGGTGGTCTCTGTGCCCGTGGCGTTGTTCTCTGTGCCCGTGGCGTCGATCTCTGTGCCCGTGGCGTTGATCTCTGTGCTCATGCGGACCACGCTCGCAGCGCGCGCCGCCGCCGGACAGTGACAGGGATGACGCCGACCACCAAATTCCCGCCACCTCCACCCCCGTACACAGCGGCCTCTTTGACCTTGACACGGTGACAAGGCCTTCACTGCTCGCCAAGGAGGTGATGGTCCCGATGACGATCACGACACAGGACACCGATGTGATGCGAGCGCTCCGGGGACTGGCGGACGACGATTCGTCCGTGCGTCTGCGGGCCGCTCTGGCGGTCGGCACGGCGCCCGACCCGCGCTTCGTCGACAAGCTCGTCGAGCGCAGCGCGATCGAGCCCGAGTTCTTCGTCCGCGACATGCTGACCTGGGCGCTCACCCGCCACCCGGTGTCCATGACGCTTCCGCGGCTGCTCCGCGAAGTCCGCTCGCAGCGTGCGCAGGCACGGAGCCAGGCGCTGCATACGCTGTCCAAGATCGGGGACCGGCGGGCCTGGCCTGCGATCACGCGGGCGCTGCTTTCCGACGCCGATGACGAGGTGGCGCGGAGCGCCTGGCGGGCCGCGGTCGTGCTCGTTCCGGAGGGCGATGAGCCGGCGCTGGCCGAGGTCCTCGCGACGCAGCTCGGGCGCGGTGAGCGGGAGACGCAGCTGAGCCTCAGCCGGGCCCTGGTCGCGCTGGGGGAGGCGACCGGGCCGGCGCTGCGTGCCGCGACGGCGGCCCCCGACCCGCGTACGCGCACGCACGCGCTCGCCACGGAACGGCTGCTGCGCGACCCGGACGCCGGGTTCGAGTTCGCGATCGAGGAGGCGAAGCGCGTCGTGGCCCTCGGCGGGTCCGGCCAGGAGGGACGATAGGGCGTGTTGATCGGTGAGGTGGCGCGGCGGTCCGGGGTCAGTGCCCGCATGCTCCGGCATTACGAGTCGCTCGGTCTGGTGCGGCCCTCGGGGCGTACGGGCTCCGGATACCGGGAGTACTCCGGCGAGGACATCCGCCGGATCTTCCACGTCGAGAGCCTGCGGTCGCTGGGTCTCTCGCTGCGGGAGATCGGGCGCGCGCTCGACGATCCCGGCCGCACGCCGTCGGCGCTCGTCGACGACCTCATCCGTCAGACGCGCGAACGCATCGCGGCCGAGACCGAGTTGCTCACGCGGCTGCGCCGGATCGATGCCGCGGACCCCGCAGGATGGGAGGACGTCCTCCAGATCGTCGCGCTCCTTCAGGCACTGGGGTCCAAGAGCCCCGACGCACGCCAGCGCGCGGCCCTTTCCTCGGCCGACGAGGTTCCGGTGCCGGTGGAGGCCCTGGTCGAGGCGGCACTGAGCGAGACGGACCCGAACGTCGCCGGAGCCCTGCGATGGGCCCTCGCGCGATCGGGCGGCGGCGGCCCGGCACTGCTGGCGGACGGCCTCGGCTCACCGGTGGCCGCGGTGCGCGAACGTGCCGTCCAGTCCCTCGCCGAGCTGCCCGGCGAGGACGCCGCCGCGCGGCTGCGGGATGCCCTCGCGCACCCCGACGCGGTGGTCCGCGGGTATGCGGCTCTGGCGCTCGGGGCACAGGGGGTGGCCGATGTGGTCCCCACGCTCATCGACATGATCGTGGCGGGAAGGAACGACACCGACGCCGCCGATGCCCTGAGCGTCCTTGCGAGCGACACCGCGAAGGCGGACGAGATCGCGGCCGGGCTCGTCGACCGCCTCGCCCACGACACCACGGAAGCGCCCGCACGCGGACGCCTGACCCAGTCGCTGGCGGGCATCCCCGGCCGGACGGCATCGCATGCCCTCGTGGAGCTGTCGCAGGACGCGGACCGCGCCGTCGCACTGACCGCGACGTACCTTCTCCGGCTGCGCGAGGCACGGTGAGGCACGGTGAGGCACGGTGACGGTTCCGGGCCGCCCGATGTCAGACCCACGTCCTACCCTCGCCGCATGAGCGCTGGTTCCGTCGCGTTGGTCGTGACCGAGGAGATAGCGATCCCGTCCTGGGATCTGTACGAACTGAGCATCCCCTGCACGGTGTTCGGCAAGCCCCAGCCGGATCTGTCGGACCACTGGTACGACTTCCGGCTGTGCAGCGGGTCCGAAGGCGGGGGTGCCGGGGGCGCCGGAGACACCGGCCTTTCGCTGCGTACGCCGTACGGACTCGACGACCTGGTCGGCGCGGACACCGTCATCGTGACGTCGGTCCCGGACGCCTGTGTCGACGACGGCGCACCGCTGCCGCCGGGCCTCGCCCCCGCCCTGCGCCGTGCGTACGAGGCGGGCGCCCGGATGGTCTCCCTGTGCACCGGCGCCTTCGCGCTCGCCGATGCGGGCCTGCTCGACGGCCGCAGGGCCACCGCGCACTGGATGCACACGGCCCAACTGGCCGAGCGCTACCCGAAGGTGGACGTCGACGACTCCGTGCTCTACGTGGACGACGGTGACATCCTCACCAGCGCGGGAGTGAGCGCGGGCCTCGACCTGTGCCTGCACCTGGTCCGCCGCGACCTGGGCGCGCACGTCGCCAATCAGCTCGCCCGGCGGATGGTCGTGCCCGCCCACCGGCCGGGCGGCCAGGCCCAGTTCATCGACCTCTCGGTGCCCGCGACGGACGACGAGGGCCTCGCGCCCGTACTGGAATGGGCCCGCGCCCGCCTCGACCGCCCCCTGACGGTCGACGACCTGGCCCGGCACGCGGCGATGAGCCCGCGCACGCTGTACCGCCGACTCCAGGCGGCCACCGGCACGACCCCGCTCCAGTGGCTGCTCAACCAGCGCCTTGCGCGCGCCCAGAGCCTCCTGGAGTCGACGGACCTGCCGATCGAGCGCATCGGCGTACTCAGCGGCCTGGGCACGGCGAACAACCTCCGCCACCACTTCCTCAAGCAGGTGGGCGTGTCACCGGGGGACTACCGGCGGGCCTTCCCCCGTGTGACAGCGGGCCCCGGTCAGGCGCCGACGTAGGCCGCGAGGTGCTCGCCCGTGAGCGTGGAGCGGTCGGCGACCAGCTCGGCGGGCGTCCCCTCGAAGACGATCTTGCCGCCGTCGTGGCCCGCGCCGGGCCCGAGGTCGATGATCCAGTCGGCGTGCGCCATGACCGCCTGGTGGTGCTCGATGACGATGACCGACTTGCCGGCCTCGACGAGCCGGTCGAGCAGGCCGAGCAGCTGCTCGACATCGGCGAGGTGCAGGCCCGTGGTCGGCTCGTCGAGGACGTAGACGCCGCCCTTGTCGCCCATGTGTGTGGCCAGCTTGAGCCGCTGCCGCTCGCCGCCGGACAGCGTGGTGAGCGGCTGGCCGAGGCTGAGGTAGCCGAGGCCGACGTCGGCGAGCCGGTCGAGGATCTTGTGCGCGGCCGGGGTGTGCGCATCGCCGGAGCCGAAGAACTCCTCGGCCTCGGCCACCGACATCGCGAGCACCTCGCTGATGTCCTTGCCGCCGAAGGTGTACGTGAGCACCTCGGCCTGGAACCGCTTCCCTTCGCAGTCCTCGCAGGTGGTCTCGACGCCCGCCATCATGCCGAGGTCGGTGTAGATGACGCCGGCGCCGTTGCAGGTGGGGCAGGCGCCCTCGGAGTTGGCGCTGAACAGCGCCGGCTTCACGCCGTTGGCCTTGGCGAACGCCTTGCGGATCGGCTCGAGCAGTCCGGTGTACGTCGCCGGGTTGCTGCGCCGCGATCCCTTGATCGGCGCCTGGTCGACCGACACCACGCCCGCCTCGGTGGGGACCGAGCCGTGGATGAGCGAGCTCTTGCCGGATCCCGCGACGCCGGTGACGACGCACAGCACCCCGAGCGGCACGTCGACGTCCACGCCCTGGAGGTTGTTGCGGGTGGCTTCGCGGATCTCCAGCGAGCCGGTGGACTCGCGCACCGTCGCCTTGAGCTTCGCTCGGTCGTCGAGATGGCGTCCGGTGACGGTGTCGCTGGCCCGCAGCTCCTCGATGCTGCCCTCGAAGCAGACGGTGCCACCCGCCGAACCCGCGCCCGGACCGAGGTCCACGACATGGTCGGCGATGGCGATCGCCTCCGGCTTGTGCTCCACGACGAGCACCGTGTTGCCCTTGTCCCGCAGCTGGAGCAGCAGGTCGTTCATGCGCTGGATGTCATGGGGGTGCAGGCCGATGGTGGGCTCGTCGAAGACGTACGTGACGTCGGTGAGGGACGAGCCGAGGTGCCGGATCATCTTGACGCGCTGCGCCTCGCCGCCCGACAGCGTGCCCGCGGGCCGGTCGAGCGCGAGATAGCCGAGGCCGATCTGCACGAACGAGTCGAGGGTGTGCTGCAACGCGGTGAGCAGGGGAGCGACAGTGGGGTATCCCCTGCTCGAAGAGCTCGGGGAAGGCTCTTTCAGGCCCCGGACCCACTCGGCCAGATCCCGGATCTCCATCGCACAGGCGTCGGCGATGCTGACCCGCTTGATCTTCGAGGACCTGGCCCCCTCGCTGAGCCGCGTCCCGTCGCACTCGGGGCAGACGGTGAAGGTGACGGCCCGCTCCACGAACGCCCGGATGTGCGGCTGCATCGCCTCCTTGTCCTTGGACAGGAACGACTTCTGGATCTTGGGGATCAGCCCCTCGTAGGTGAGGTTGACGCCGTTGACCTTGACCTTCACGGGCTCCCCGTAGAGGAAGTCCCGCAGTTCCTTCTTGGTGTACTTCCGGATCGGCTTGTCCGGGTCGACCAGGCCGGACTGGGCGTAGACCTGCACGGTCCACTGGCTGTCCGACTTCCAGCCGGGGATGGTGAACGCGCCCTCGGAGAGCGACTTCGAGTCGTCGTAGAGCTGCGTGAGGTCGATGTCGGAGACCGCGCCCCGGCCCTCGCAGCGCGTACACATGCCGCCGGTGCGGTTGAAGGTCGCCTTCACGGTCTTGGTCTTGGAGGCGCCGCGCTCGACGGTGATGCCGCCGCTCGCCCGGACCGAAGCGGTGTTGAAGGAGTAGGCGCTGGGCGGGCCGATGTGCGGCTTGCCGAGCCGGCTGAAGAGGATCCGCAGCATCGCGTTGGCGTCGGTGGCGGTGCCGACGGTGGAGCGCGGGTCGGCGCCCATCCGCTGCTGGTCGACGGTGATCGCGGTGGTCAGTCCGTCGAGCACGTCGACCTCGGGCCGCGCCAGGGTCGGCATGAAGCCCTGCAGGAAGGCGCTGTACGTCTCGTTGATCATCCGCTGCGACTCGGCGGCGATGGTGTTGAACACCAGCGAGCTCTTGCCCGAGCCGGAGACGCCGGTGAACACCGTGAGGCGCCGCTTCGGGATCTCGATGCTGACGTCCTTCAGGTTGTTCACCCGGGCGCCGTGCACGCGGATCATGTCGTGGCTGTCGGCGGCGTGCGGCGCGGGCGGCTGCGTGCTCTTCCTCTTGGCCGTACTCATCGCGTCTCCATCCGTCGTGCGGGCCGCCTGCGCGGTCTCCGTCGCCTGCCTCACCGTATGCGGCGCCTGGGGGCCCGCGCTTCTCGAATCCTGATCTGCCCGGCTGCTGATCTCTCCGGCTCCGCTCCGGCTCCTCTCCGGTTCCGCTCCGGCGCCCGACGTGGCCTGGAACACTTTTGCAAGCATGTGCTTGCAATAGTTAGCAAGGGCGGGGCAGTATCGGCGTATGGCATCACTCAACGTCGGCAATCTCGGTGAGTATCTGCGTGAGCAGCGGCGCAACGCGCAGCTCTCGCTGCGGCAGCTCGCCGACGCCGCCGGGGTGTCCAATCCGTATCTGAGCCAGATCGAGCGCGGCCTGCGCAAGCCGAGTGCCGAGGTCCTGCAACAGGTGGCCAAGGCGCTGCGGATCTCCGCCGAGACGCTGTACGTCCGGGCCGGGATCCTCGACGAGAAGGAGCGGGACGAGCTGGAGACGCGCGCCGTCATCCTCGCCGACCCGTCCATCAACGAGCGGCAGAAGCAAGTGCTGCTGCAGATCTACGAGTCGTTCCGCAAGGAGAACGGCTTCGAGGTCTCGTCGTACGCGGACGATGTTTCGTACGCGGACGGCTCGTCGTTCTCAGATGAAGTGGACACCACCGCTGACGGCCCCCGCACGGCCGACGGCAGTGATGCCAGCCCCAAGGACCACCCCTCAAGCTGAAGCGAATCCGGGAGGACCATCGCCATGGCCATCAAGGACGACCTGTACAAGACCCTCAGCGACCCCACCCCCGCCTACTTCGCCGCGGGCACCGCGGACCTGGCGTACCAGCAGGCGAAGAAGGTGCCGGGTCTGATCGAGCAGCTGATCGCCGAGGCGCCTGCCCGGTTCGACGCCGTGCGCAACACCGACACCAAGGCCGTCCAGGACAAGGCCGCCACCCGCGCCAAGGAGGCGCAGGAGACGATCCAGACCAAGGTCACCGAGTTCATCGGCACCCTCGACACCGACCTGAAGAAGCTCGGCGAGAGCGCTCAGGACCTGGCGCTGCGCTCGGTCGGCGTGGCCGCCGAGTACGCGGTCAAGGCGCGGGAGAAGTACGAGGAGGTCGCCGAGCACGGTGAGCAGGCCGTGAAGACCTGGCGCGGCGAGGCCGCCGATGAGATCTCGGAGCTGGCCGAAGCCGTCGAGCCGGACGCTTCGGAGCCGAAGCCCGCCGAATCGCAGGCCGCCGCCTCCGCCCCGGCGAAGAAGCCGGTGGCGAAGAAGACCACCGCGAAGAAGACGACGGCCAAGAAGACCACGTCGCCCGCCAAGTAGGCGCGTGTCGCGGCCGTTGCTGCCGTAGGAACGGGCCGGGCACTCTCGGAGTGCCCGGCCCGTTCTCCGGGTAGCGGGTACGGTGTCCGCGTACTCAAGACTCGCGTACTCAAGACTTTCGAAGGCCTCACGAGCCGGGACTGGTGGTGGACGTTGTGCTGATGCAGGGCTTCGCAAACTTCATGTGGCTGCTGTCGTTGGCCCTGATCGTCTTCTGCGGGTTCGCGCTGCTCGACGCCGCGATCCGGCGCGAGGACGCCTACCGGGCCGCGGACAAGAAGACCAAGCCGTTCTGGCTGATCATCCTCGGGATCGCCTTCGTGGTGAGCCTGCTCTTCCCGATCCTGTCGTTCCTGCCGATCATCGGGCTCATCGCGACCATCGTGTACATGGTGGACGTGCGGCCCGCGATCAAGCAGATCACCGGCGGAGGCGGCGGTGGCCGCCGCGGCTCCAGCAGTGACGGGCCGTACGGGCCGTACAACGGCGGCCGGTAGCCCTCGGCCGATCGCAGGCTAGCGATCGCGGTCCAGGAGCAGCACAGCCACGTCGTCCGTCAGGTCGCCGCCGTTGAGGTCGCGGACCTCGTTGACCGCGGCCTCCAGGAGCTCGTCGCCCCGCAGCCCCGCCGCGATCTTGCGGCGGACCATCTCGACCATGCCCTCCTGGCCGAGGCGCTCCTTGCCCTGGCCGATGCGGCCCTCGATCAGGCCGTCCGTGTAGAGCATCAGGCTCCACCTGCCGCCGAGCTCCACCTGGCGGCGCGGCCAGCGGGCGTTCGGCAGCAGGCCGAGCGCGGGGCCGCTGTTCTCGTACGGAAGCAGCTCCGCGAGACGCCCGTCGCGGGCGATCAGCGGGGACGGGTGTCCGGCCAGGCAGAGTCCGGCGCGGCGGCCGTCAGGGGCGATGTCGACGGTGCAGAGCGTCGCGAAGATCTCGTCGTCGGCGCGCTCGTGCTCCAGGACCTTCTGCAGGGTGGAGAGCAGCTCGTCGCCGCACAGGCCCGCGAAGGTCAGCGTCCGCCAGGCGATGCGCAGCTCGACGCCGAGCGCGGCCTCGTCGGGGCCGTGGCCGCAGACGTCGCCGATCATGACGTGCACCGAGCCGTCGGGGGTGCGCACCGTGTCGTAGAAGTCGCCGCCGAGCAGCGCCCGTGAGCGCCCGGGGCGGTAGCGGGCCGCGAACCGCAGCGGTGAGCCGTCGAGCAGCGGCGTGGGCAGCAGGCCGCGCTCCAGACGGGCGTTCTCCTGGGCCCGCAGGCGCGACTCCGTCAGCTGGCGCTGGGCGGCGTCGGCGCGCTTGCGCTCCACGGCGTACCGGATGGCGCGGCTGAGCAGCCGCTCGTCCAGTTCGTCGCGGAAGAGATAGTCCTGGGCGCCGACGCGCACCGCCTCGGCGCCGCGCTCGGCGTCGCCGTTCGCGGTGAGCGCGAGGACGGCGTGCCGGGGCGCGAGGCGCAGCACGTGCTTGAGCATGGCGAGCTCGTCCTCGTCGGCCTCGGAGGCACCGGTCCCGGGGGCGCCGGCGCCCGTCAGGGCGAGGTCGAGCAGGATGCAGTGCACGTCGTCGGTGAGCAGCCGCTCGGCCTCGGTGAGGTTGCGGGCGGTGCGGATGCGGATGGGCTTGCCCGCGGAGTCGAGCAGCGCGGGGACGCCGAGTGACCCTGCCGGGTCGTCCTCGATCACCAGCAGGCTGAGTCCGGTGCCGCCTGTCTGCTCCGTCGGGCGGTGGTGTGCGGCCACGTCCGGGGACGTGGGTACGGGCGCCGGCAGAGCGTGAGCCTGACCGCCTTCCGCGGCCGGGATCGCTCTCTGCCGCGGTATGGGTACGGGCATCGGTTTTGTTCCTTCCCTCCCCCCGAGGGCATGGTGGGGCGACGGTCGCCGCACCACCGACGGGGACCATAGCGTTAGCCACGGCCCCATTGGAATGCCGAGCGGCAAACAGCCACCGTCATATGCCGCATGTAGGGCCGCAATTGGGCACGATGGCTCCCACCGGGGATGACGAACATCACGCCGGAGGTGTTGAGCACGGAACGTGGGGGTGCGGTGGGTCACATGACGTACGGCACAGAACGGCCACGCGACTGACTCACCGCACAGGGACGGTCACTTGTCGGCCGCTTCTTGCCGGCGGCCGGGTCGCCCGGCGGCCGGGCTACTTGTCGGGCCGGACGACCCCGAGGATCTTCATCGATCCCGCTCCGGCGATGGTGACATCGCGTCCGGGGCGCGGTGCGTGCACGATCGCGCCGTCGCCCAGGTACATCCCGACATGGCTGGCGTCCTGGTGATAAATGATCAGGTCGCCGGGGCGCATGTTCTTGATGTCGATGCGCGGCAGTTGCTTCCACTGCTCCTGCGACGTACGCGGAATGCCGTGTCCCGCCGCCGCCCAGGCCTGTGAGGTGAGCCCCGAGCAGTCGTACGAGGACGGGCCCTCGGCGCCCCACACGTACGGCTTGCCGATCTGGGCGGTGGCGAACTCGACGGCCTTCTTGCCCTGGCCTGTCGCCTTGCCCTTGATGTCCTTCAGGACGCCCGAACTCACCCACGCCGACTGCTTCTTGAGGGCGGCCTCCTCCTCGAGCTTCCGGAGCCGCTCGCGCTCCTTCTTCTCGAGCTTGGACTCCATCTCCTCGGCGGCCTCGATCTTCTTCTTGATCTTCTTCTTCGAGGCGGCCTTCGCCTTGCGGTTGGCTTCCAGCTTCTTCCACTGGGCGGTGGCGTCCTTGGCGTAGACCCGCAGGTCCTCCTGCGTCCGGCCCAGCTCGGTCAGCATGCCCTTGGTGGCCTTCTCGCCCTGCCGCATCCGCCCCGCGCCGTCCAGGAACTCCTGCGGGTCGTCGCTGAGCATCAACTGGGCCTCGGAGGGCATCCCGCCGCTGCGGTACTGGGCGCGGGCGGCGGCGCCCGCGCGGGACTTGAGCTTGTCGAGCTTCTGCTGGCCCTTGGTGATGGAGCGGGCGAGCCGCACGATCTGCTGGGACTGCTTCTTCGACTTCTCCTCGGCCGCGTTGTACGCATCCGTGGCGACGCCCGCTTCGTGGTAGAGGCGGTCGATCTCCTTGCGTACGTCCTCAAGGGACTTGGCCTTGCCGGGCGTTGGCTTCGCCGGACTCGCGAAGGCCGTGCCGGGTGTCGTCAGCACCGTCACCGCGCAGATCAGCGCCATGCCAGCCATCGTCGAACTCCGCTTGCCGGTCACGTCCCGCCTCCCCCAAAACTGATTTACCGTCAGTAACTTGTGGTCGCCCCGGGGATGGTGCCATGCCGGCGCGCAATCCGACAGAGCACGTCGGCAACTCCCATCCCGCTGCCCGACTCATGTGACGAACGGCACTGGAAGATCGTTCCCTGCAGGTCAGGCCGGGGGATCTGCTCCATGCGAGGCATGTTTCACGCCTGACGAGGCACGGTTCACGCCTGACGGGGCGCCAACGCCTCCCACCGCAGGGTCACTTCACCCTGCCGCCAGCGCGAAGGCCGGTCGGCCACCGGCCAGTCCGCGGCCAGCTCGCGCACCGTCCTGATCCACCGCTGCCGCGCCCCGTACGAGGCGTATGGGGCCGCTGCCGCCCAGGCCCGGTCGAAGTCGCGCAGGAACGCGTGTACGGGCTCGCCCGGCACGTTCCGGTGGATCAGCGCCTTCGGGAGCCGCTCGGCGAGGTCGGACGGCCGGTCGAGCGAGCCCAGACGGGTCGCGAAGGTCACCGTGCGCGGGCCTTCGGGGCCGAGCGCGACCCAGACGTGCCGCCGCCCGATCTCGTCGCAGGTCCCCTCCACCAGCAGTCCGCCGGGTGCGAGCCGCGCGCACAGCCGCTCCCACACGGCGGCGACCTGTTCCTCGTCGTACTGCCGTAGGACGTTGGCGGCCCGGATCAGCGCGGGCCTGCCAGGCAGCGGCACCTCGAAGCCGCCGTGCCGGAAGGAGAGCCCCTCCCTCTCGTACGGCTTCGCGGCCGCGACCCGCGCCGGATCGATCTCGACGCCGACCACGCGTACGTGGGGCGCGGCCGTCCGCAGCCGCACCAGCAGCTCGACGGCGGTCCAGGGCGCGGCTCCGTAGCCGAGGTCGACGGCCACGGGGTCGGCCGCGCGCCGCAGCTCGGCGCCGTGCGTGGCGGCGATCCAGCGGTCCATGCGGCGCAGCCGGTTGGGGTTGGTGGTCCCGCGGGTCACCGTTCCCACGGGGCGGGAAGGGGTGCGGGAGGCCATGGGGAAAGGGTATGTGCCCGTAGCCGTGGGCAACGGTTGAGCCCGACCCGGTAATGATTTAGCAAAGAGGAAATGGAGGCGGCCCTTCCGATGTTCTCCCTCTGGAGGGCTTTTGCGGGCCCTCCCGCAAGCCATGCCCGCGCGCGCAAGGAGGACCGCCACGTGACCCAGTACGTGTCCAGGCTCGGTCGCCTCTCTCCGGCAGCGCCCGGCAGACTCCGGCTCCCCGGTACGCACCGCCGCCCGCGCCGCGTGGCGATGCTGAGCGTCCACACTTCACCGCTGCACCAGCCCGGCACGGGCGACGCGGGCGGCATGAACGTCTACATCGTCGAGCTGGCCAAGCGCCTGGCCGCGATCAACGTGGAGGTCGAGATCTTCACGCGCTCGACCACGGGCGCGCTGCCGGCCGCCGTCGAGCTCGCTCCCGGCGTCCTGGTCCGGCACGTGGACGCGGGCCCCTACGAGGGCCTGGCGAAGGAGGAGCTGCCCGCCCAGCTCTGTGCCTTCACGCACGGCGTGATGCAGGCGTGGGCCGGCAACCGCCCCGGCTACTACGACCTGGTCCACTCCCACTACTGGCTGAGCGGCCACGTCGGCTGGCTGGCCGCCGAACGCTGGGGCGTGCCGCTGGTGCACGCGATGCACACGATGGCAAAGGTCAAGAACGCCGCGCTGGCTGTCGGCGACACACCCGAGCCCGCCGCCCGCGTCATCGGCGAGACACAGATCGTGCGGGCGGCCGACCGCCTGATCGCCAACACCTCCGAAGAGGCCGACGAACTCGTACGCCATTACGAAGCGGACGCGGGCAAGGTCGCTGTCGTCCACCCCGGCGTGAACCTGGACCGCTTCCGCCCGGCCGACGGCCGCGCGGCGGCGCGCCACCGCCTGGGCCTCCCACAGGACGCCTTGGTCCCCCTCTTCGCGGGCCGCATCCAGCCGCTGAAGGCGCCGGACGTACTACTCCGCGCGGTAGCCGTCCTCCTCGACCAGCGCCCCGAACTGCGCTCGAACATCGTCGTACCCGTGGTGGGCGGCCCCAGCGGCAGCGGCCTCGCCAAGCCGGAGGGCCTCCAGAAGCTGGCGGCCAAGCTGGGAATCGCGGACGTGGTCCGCTTCCAGCCGCCGGTGGGCCAAGAGCAACTGGCGGACTGGTTCAGGGCCGCATCGGTCCTCGTGATGCCCTCCTACAGCGAGTCCTTCGGCCTGGTCGCCATAGAGGCGCAGGCGGCGGGCACGCCGGTGCTCGCGGCGTCGGTGGGCGGCCTGCCGGTCGCGGTCCGCGACGAGACGACGGGTTTCCTGATCTCCGGCCACGAGCCGGCCCACTACGCGCGCGTACTCCGCGATTTCGCCGAGAACCCCCACCTGGTGGACCGCATGGGCGCGGCGGCCGCGCTGCACGCGGAATCCTTCGGCTGGGACATGGCGGCGTCCGCCACGGCGGACGTCTACACGGCAGCCATGCACGAGCACCGGCGTCGCGTACGCTCGCATCATGGCTGATCAGGCTGACGCACCGGCGATCATCGAGCAGACGCTGAACGACGCCGAGCTGGAGTGGGAGAACCCGGAGCCCGGCTCCTACGTGGTGAAGCTCCCCGGTACCCGCAAACTCTCGACGACGCTCTCGCTCAAGCTGGGCAAGCACGCGCTGACGCTGATGGCGTTCGTGGTACGCCACCCCGATGAGAACGACGCGGCGGTCCACCGCTGGCTCCTGGAGCGGAACCTGCGCCTGTACGGCGTGAGTTACGCGATCGACTCCCTGGGCGACATCTACCTCACCGGCAAGCTGCCACTGTCCGCGGTGACCCCCGAGGAACTGGACCGCCTCCTCGGCTCGGTCCTGGAGAACGCGGACGGCCCCTTCAACACACTCCTGGAACTGGGCTTCGCCACGGCGATCCGCAAGGAGTACGCGTGGCGGGTGTCGCGGGGCGAGCCCACCCGAAACCTGGACGCGTTCACTCACTTGACCCAGGAGTAGTGGGTTCCCGGCGTCGAGTTGGCGCCGGGGCCGCCCGGTTGTCCGGAGTGTGGCGGTTCCGGGCCGGGTGTAAAGGGCGCTCCTTCGTCGCGTCGGCTGCGCCGATTCCGCTTCGCTCCACCCTTGACACCCACCCCTCCACCGCGGGAACCGAGATGACCGGGCGGCCACGAAGCGGGGCTCACGGGGACGGGCCCTTGGGGCGTCAGGCTTGTCTGCCGGGTGCGGACTAGTTCGTAGCAGCGCAGCCCGCTGAAGGGATGGACGGGCTGCGCGGTCAGCTCGGGGATGGGTCCCGGCTTCGTCAAGCGTCTGCCGACCGGATCTTCCGGGGCGGGCCTCAGGTGTCAGGCGTCAGGGGTGCAACTCGCCGAATGCGAGGCTCAGTTGATCCCCGGACCTGGCCGTGAGGGGGGTGGGGGACCTACTTCGGCAAAGTTGCGTTTCGTAGTGCCGCGCGCCCCCCTTGTGCCAGAACGCTACTTTTCCAAAGTAGGCCCCCCACCCCCCCGCCTGTCCCTGGCCGTGACGGTCACCCCGGAAGATCCGGTCGGTAGACGCTTGACGAGACCGGCACCCATCCCCGGACCGCCCGCGCACCCCTTCAGTGGGCAGCGCTGCGACGGACTAGTCCGCACCCGGCAGCGAAGCCGGATGACCCATCCCCGCAGTCCCGTGAGCCCCGTTTCGTGGCCGCCCGGTCAATTTGCTTCTCGCGGTGGAGGGGTGGGTGTCAAGGGTGGAGCGAAGCGGAATCGGCGCAGCCGACGCGACGAAGGAGCGCCCTTGACTCCCGGCCCGGAACCGCCAACCTCGGGACAACCGGGCGGCCCCGGCAAGAACACCACCACCGGCCCACCAAAGCCCCCGCCCTGCCACACACCTTCCCCAGCCGCCAACCCCATGGCATGCTCACCGCCACCGCAGATATGAACGACGTTCACATCCATAGAAAGCGGAGGCGCTATGGGTACAGGCATGGAGCACCCCACCAGACGCGGCGTACTCGGCGGCGCGATAGCCGTCGCGGCGGCAGCGGCCGCCGGCGGTGCGGCGGTCGGCGGGACCGCGTGGGCGGCTGGCCAGCGGCCGCGAGGTGAAACCCCCGCCCTCTGGCGGGAGTTCACGAAGGCTCCGTACACCCACCCCCAGATCCCCTACGTAGGCCGAGCCGGCGCCCGAGCCGGCAGCCGCCACCTGCCCCGCCCCGAAGTCGTAGCGAACGTACGTGATTACGGGGCCAAGCCCGACGGCACGTCAGACGCCGCCCCCGCCATCAACCGCGCCCTCGCCGAAGCCGGCGCGAACGGCGGCGGCACCGTCCTCATCCCACCGGGTACGTACCGCATAGACGACATCATCCGCATCGCCCACGACAACGTCGTCCTCCGAGGCGCAGGCAGCGCCCGCACCACCCTCCACGCCACCAAGAACCTCACCGAACTCATCGGCCCCTACGACTCCCGTTACGGCGGTGACAAGAGCAGCTGGTCCTGGGCCGGCGGCCTCATCTGGCTCTGTCCACAAGGACGTTGGGAGTCCCTCGCCACAGCCATCAAGGCGAAGGCCTGGCCGTTCGAGGGCTGGACGGGCAACAGAAGGGACGAGTGGGAGACCCTCACGACCACCGCCCCGGCACACCGCGGCGACCGCACCCTGAAGGTCACCGACACCTCCCGCCTGCGCAAGGGCGACCTGGTCCTGCTCCGCCTCGCCGACGACGCGGACCACACGCTCCTGCAGCACATGGCGGGCGGAGGACCGGGCCCGGAGGCCTACACCTGGGACGACAAGACGAAACTGACCTCATACGTTCCGTACGAGTGGCCGGTACGCATCACCTCCGTAAAGAAGAGCACCGTCACCCTCGAACGCCCCCTCCCCCTGGACGTACGCCCGGAGTGGGACCCCCGACTCACCACCCACGTCCAGGCGTTGACGAACGCGGGGGTCGAGGGCCTCACCCTCGAGGCGGTCGAGACGCCCCAGTCCCCGCACCTCCTGGACAAGGGCTACAACGGCGTCACGTTCCAGTGCGCGTACGACTGCTGGGCGGACGACATCGTCGTACGCCATGTGGACAACGGCTTCGGGCTCGTCGGCGCATCCGCCTGCACCCTCCGCAACACCCGTGTCGCGGGCCGAGGTTCGCACCACCCGTACTTCTGCCGCGAGGGCTCACACGACAACCTGATCGAGGACTTCACCATCGAGCAGCGCACGGTCCCGGCCCCGTCAGGAACCCAGCTCCACGGCATCAACGTAGAAGGCCTCTCCTCCTACAACGTCTGGTCACGCGGCACGATGGACATGGGCACCTTCGACAGCCACCGAGGCATGCCCTTCGCGAACGTCCGCACGGACATCACCGTCAACAACAACGGCCGCCACGGCGGAGACGCCAGCGCGGGCCCGCTCTTCGGCGCCCGCTTCACGCACTGGAACATCCGCGTGACGAATCACCGCGCTGGCCTGATGAAGATCGACGGCCTGGCGCCCTACAGCGCCACGGTGGGCATCAACGAGGTACGGGAGTTCGACCAGATCGACGTACCCGACTTCTCCGGAGAGCTGCACTCGCGCATCGAGCTCTGTGGGACGACGGATGTGGTCCGGCCCCGGAACTTGTACGAGGCGCAGCGTGCATCTGGCATAGGTGACAGGCATGAGCCAATCCGGCCCCGGATGCACACAATGTCGCCAACCGTCGGTAACTGATCGACCGCGGCGCGTGGTTCGGGCTACACAGGAGGACTGGAACGTTCTTGCCTGACGGGAGGACTGGCCCAGTGGTGCTGACGATCGATCTCGCGGTTCTGCTGGCTGTCGTCATCGTCATGTTGTGGCGTAGACGCGTAGCGCCTCGGACGCGGCTCGACACAGGAATGACCATGGCCGTCGTGCTCGTCTTCGGGGTGCTGATCGCCCCGACCGCCTTCGGGCAGGGGATCCTGGACGCCGTGGGTGAGGTCGCGCAGGGCGTCACGGACGTGGGCAGCCCGTGACACCTGGCGCTCACTTCCCGCGAGGCTGGCTGAAGCGCACCATGTTCCCGGCGGGGTCGCGGAAGGCGCAGTCGCGGACGCCCCAGTGCTGGTCGACCGGCTCCTGCAGCACCTCGCCGCCCGCCGTGCTGATGCGCTCGAAGGTCGCGTCGACGTCGTTGGTCGAGAAGATGACGCCGCGCAGCAGGCCCTTGCCGAGGAGTTCGGCCATGGCCTGCTTGTCGGCCTCCGATGCGTTCGGGTCGGCCAGCGGGGGTTCCAGGACGATGCTCACGTCCGGCTGAGAGGGCGCCCCGATGGTCACCCAGCGCATGTCCGCGTATCCGACGTCGCCCCGCACATCGAGGCCGAGAATGTCGCGGTAGAAAGCGAGCGCCTTGTCGTGGTCGTCGACGGCGATGAAGGTCTGAGAAAGCTTGATGTCCATGCGTTCCACGCTACGGTCGGGCGCCGGATCCGGCTTCTCCGTTCCTGACCGGTCGTGTGTGGATCTTGGCGATGCAGGCCGGGACGTCGGCGCCCTCGTCATGGCTCCGGGCCCGGTATGCGCTCGGGCTCTCGCCGACAAGCTCGGTGAACCGTGAGCTGAAGGACCCGAGGGACGTACAGCCGACGGCGAAGCAGACGTCCGTCACCGTCAAGTCGCCCCGCCGCAGCAGCGCTTTGGCCCGCTCGATGCGGCGCGTCATCAGATAGCTGTACGGCGTCTCACCGAAGGCGGCACGGAAGCTGCGGGAGAAGTGGCCCGCCGACATGAGGGCGACGCGGGCGAGCGCCGGGACGTCGAGCGGCTCGGCGTAGTCGCGGTCCATGGTGTCGCGGGCCCGGCGCAACCGGACGAGATCCTCCAGCGTCGTCACCCGACCACCATCCCACGTGTTTCAAGTCAGCCGTCATGTGATGCTTCGAGTTCAAGGATCCGCTCGGCGTTACTGTCATCTCCTCGCGTACTGCAGGATCCCGGACGAGGGCGACGGCTATGGACCGGGAACAACTCGAACCACTGCTGGCTGCCGGTGATGGTGAGGCACCCTCGACCGCCCTGGATGCGCTCCGCGACGGTGCGTCGCATGTCGTCTGGGAGGGCACCACTTCCGCCGAGTCACTCGCGCATATCTACGGTCGCCGTCTCAGACACACGCTCCGCAAGGGCATCGAAACCACGGGCCTGGAACGCGCCGTGGAACTCCTCAGCAGGCATGGCCAACCGGTACGGCTGGGGCAGATCAATTCTTCGGACGGGGCCTGGGTCTTCATGCTCTTCATCACCGAAGACGGCCGCGGGCTGGTGGCATGCACTGGCGTACGGCAATCGGCCCAGAGTGGTCCCGGGTCATGAAAATGCCCCCCATCCGCGCCGTATGCGCAGGTGGGAGGCATGATCACAAAATCTACTTCTTCTTGCCCTGGTTCCTGACCGCCTCGATGGCAGCCTTCGCCGCCTCCGGGTCCAGGTACGTGCCGCCCGGCTTCACCGGCTTGAACTCGGCGTCCAGTTCGTAGGCCAGCGGGATGCCCGTCGGGATGTTCAGGCCCGCGATGTCCTCGTCGGAGATGCCGTCCAGGTGCTTGACCAGGGCGCGCAGCGAGTTGCCGTGCGCGGCGACCAGGACCGTCTTGCCGTCCAGGAGGTCCGGGACGATGCCGTCGAACCAGTACGGGAGCATGCGGACGACGACGTCCTTGAGGCACTCCGTCTGGGGGCGCAGCTCCGGCGGGAGAGTCGCGTAGCGGGGGTCGGAGAACTGCGAGTACTCCGCTTCGCGGTCAAGGGCCGGCGGCGGGGTGTCGTACGAGCGGCGCCAGAGCATGAACTGCTCCTCGCCGAACTCGGCCAGGGTCTGCGCCTTGTCCTTGCCCTGCAGGGCGCCGTAGTGGCGCTCGTTCAGGCGCCAGCTGCGGTGGACCGGGATCCAGTGGCGGTCGGCAGCCTCCAGGGAGAGCTGCGCCGTGCGGATCGCGCGCTTCTGGAGCGACGTGTGGACCACGTCGGGGAGCAGGCCGGCGTCCTTGAGCAGCTCACCGCCGCGGACCGCCTCCTTCTCGCCCTTCTCGTTGAGGTTGACGTCCACCCAGCCGGTGAACAGGTTCTTCGCGTTCCACTCGCTCTCGCCGTGGCGGAGGAGGATCAGCTTGTACGGTGCGTCGGCCATGCCCCTGAGCGTAATCGAACCGCCGGGCGCCCCGCGCGCCCGGCCGGGGCGTGGACTCAGGCCCCGCCGCAGGGGGGTCAGTTGACGGTTTCTGTTAATCCGGTGGCTCCCCGAGCCACCGGGATCGTAATGTGCGGTCGTCGCTAGAGACGCTTACACGTGGACGGTTGCACGTCCTGTTCGCGCGCCTGCCTGATCTGTGGGGGAAACCGATGTCGCTCGCCGCCATGAGACGTGCCGCAAGAGAGTCCGTCTCGGGGCTGCCCCGAGAGTTCTGGTGGCTGTGGACCAGCACCCTCGTCAACCGGCTCGGCGCCTTCGTCGCCACCTTCATGGCGCTCTATCTGACCCTGGACCGGGGCTACTCCGCGACGTACGCCGGGCTCGTCGCCGCCCTGCACGGGCTCGGCGGAGTCGTCTCCTCGCTGGGCGCCGGTGTCATGACCGACCGGCTCGGGCGGCGGCCCACCCTCCTCATCGCCCAGTCCTCCACGGCGCTCTCCGTCGCCCTGCTCGGGTTCATGAAGGACCCGCTGGCCATCGCCGCCGTGGCCTTCCTGGTCGGTATGGCCAGCAACGCCTCCCGGCCCGCCGTCCAGGCGATGATGGCGGACATCGTGCGGCCCGAGGACCGGGTGCGGGCGTTTTCCCTCAACTACTGGGCGATCAACCTCGGGTTCGCGATCTCCGCCATGGGCGCCGGCTTCATCGCCGAGTTCAGCTACCTCGCCGGGTTCCTCATCGAGGCCGCCATGACCATGGCCTGCGCGATCGTCGTCTTTGCGAAACTGCCGGAGTCGCGGCCCGTGCGGACCGCCCTGGAGAAGGACGCCGAGCCGGAGGTGGGGCTCGGGACGGTCCTGCGGGACGGGCGGTTCATGGGGGTCGTGGGTCTTTCCTTCCTCATCGCGCTGATCTTTCAGCAGGGGTCCGTCGGGCTGCCCGTCGCCATGGGTGAGGCCGGGTTCACGCCCGCCGACTACGGCATGGCCATCGCGGTCAACGGCGTACTGATCGTCGTCCTGCAGATCCCGGTCACCCGCTTCATCGAGCACCGGGACCCGCAGCGGCTGCTGATCATCTCCGCGCTGCTCGCCGGATACGGCTTCGGGCTCACCGCCTTCGCCGGGTCGATCGGCGTCTTCGCGCTGACCGTGTGCGTCTGGACGCTGGCTGAAATCGTCAACGCGCCAACGCAGACGGGACTTGTGGTGCGGCTTTCGCCCCTCCACGGCAGGGGGCGCTACCAGGGCATGTACACCCTGTCGTGGGCCGTGGCCGCGCTCGTCGCCCCGCTGATGTCCGGCTTCGTGATCGACCGCTTCGGGGCGGAGTGGCTGTGGGGCATCTGCGCCGTCATCGGTACGTTCGCGGCGCTCGGCTACTGGACGCTGATGAGGGGACTTCCGGAGGAGGAGACCGAGGTGGGGGCGGGGGCCGTGCCGGTGGCTCCGGCTTCGCAGGCCGTGGAAGAGACCGCGGAAGAGGCTCCCGCAGCCGATGCCCGCGCGCGCGTGCGCCGTTGATGCGCCGTCAGGTCTGGGCATAGACAGGGGATAGGCAGTACGCCTTCGAGGAGGAGACCCATGGCAGAGTCCCCCAACCCCGTGTTCACCCCCGAGCAGCCGACCGTGACACCAGGCCTGCCCGAACTGGTCCTGCTGGGAGCCTGCGGCTGCGGCTCGGGCTGCGGCTGCGGCTGCCAGCAGGGTGGATCGTGCCAGTGCGGCGGGGGCTGCGGGTAACGCAGTCACCACGCCAGGCAGTCACAACGCCAAGCGTTCACCACGCCAAAGGGTGTGCCCCGCACGGAAAGCGCGGGGCACACCCTTACGTGAGCCGGAGAACGTGAGCGGGAGAAGGAGGCCTCAGGCCCCTTCCACAGGCGCCCCCGACGGCTGGATCTCATCCGCGTGTTCACCGGTGACGAGGTACACGACCCGCTTGGCCACGGAAACCGCGTGGTCGGCGAACCGCTCGTAGTAACGGCCCAGCAGCGTCACGTCCACGGCGGTCTCGATGCCGTGCTTCCACCGGTCTTCCATCAGGTGCTGGAAGAGCGTGCGGTGCAGCAGGTCCATCTCGTCGTCGTCCTGCTCGAGCTGCAGCGCGAGATCGACGTCCTTGGTGATGATGACCTCGGCGGCCTTCGCCATCAGCCGCTGCGCGAGCTGCCCCATCTCCAGAATCGTCGCGTGCAGATCGCGCGGCACGGCCGACTCGGGGAAACGCAGCCGGGTCAGCTTGGCCACGTGCTGGGCGAGGTCGCCCGAGCGCTCCAGGTCGGCGCTCATCCGCAGCGAGGTGACGACGATGCGCAGATCGGTGGCGACCGGCTGCTGCCGCGCGAGCAGGGCTATCGCGCGCGCCTCCAGGTCATGCTGCAGATCGTCGACCTTCTGGTCAGCGGCGATCACGCTCTCGGCCATCTTCAGGTCGGCGTCGAGCATGGCCGTGGTGGCGCGCCCGATCGCCGACCCGACGAGCCGGGCCATCTCGACCAGGCCCTCGCCGATCGAGTCAAGTTCCTCGTGGTACGCGTCCCGCATGTGGATGTCCCTCTCTAGTACGTCCCGGGGGGTGACCCCCACGCTCCCACGGTGCGGGGCGGACGCGTCCGTTTCCGACATCCCAAATGAACCGTCCCTGTCACCAAGGTGAACTATGGGCGACGGGGAGCGTCCGCCCCGGAGCGGACCCTGCTCGGCCCCGGTCGGCCCGTTCGGTCGAAGTGAACCATCCCCGTCCCCTCGGTGAACTCTGGGCGACGAGTGTTCGAGGCCGCACCCGTATGGCTGTGGCCGGTGCGTAAAGGGCGCATAACCTGGAGGCATGGACGTGAACGCGGCGGTCGCCGCAGCGGCAGCGATCGCCGGGGTGTGCACCGGTGTCATCGCCATGCTGGCGTTCCGCTGGAGCGAGCGCGACCTGAAACGCCCCACCCGGACCTCCCTGCACACCGACCCAGTACTGCCACCGGGCGTCGACACGGTGCTCTCCGTGCTCCGCTCGTCCGCCGTCGTCCTCGACGAGGCGGACAGCGTCGTGAAGGCCAGCTCCGCGGCGTACGCCCTGGGCCTGGTCCGCGGCGGCAAGCTCGCCGTGGAGCCCATGCTGCAGATGGCGCGGGACACCCGCCGAGACGGAGAGATACGCCAGGTCGAGCTGGACCTGCCGCGCCGCGGCACCGGCCGGGGCGAGGCCCTCGCCGTATCCGCCCGCGTCGCCCCGCTCGGCTCCCGCCTGGTGCTCCTCCTGGTCGAGGACCTCACCGAGGCCCGCCGCATCGAGGCCGTACGACGTGACTTCGTGGCGAACGTGAGCCACGAGCTCAAGACCCCGGTAGGGGCTCTCTCCCTCCTCTCCGAAGCCGTCATGGACGCCTCCGACGACCCCGAGGCCGTCGAGCGCTTCGCCGGCCGGATGCAGATCGAGGCGACCCGCCTGACCAGCCTCGTCCAGGAGCTCATCGACCTCTCCCGGGTCCAGAACGACGACCCCCTGGAGGACGCCGAACCCGTCCGTGTCGATGAACTGGTGGCGGAGGCGATCGACCGCAGCCGTCACCAGGCCTCCCACAAGCAGATCACCATGGCCGCGGGCGGCACCGCCGACCTGCAGATATGGGGAAACCGCGGCCAGCTAGCGGCGGCGCTCGGCAACCTCGTCGAGAACGCCGTGAACTACAGCCCCGCCCGCACCCGCGTGGGCATCGCCGCCCGCCGGGTCACCGCGCCCGGCGGGGATCTCATCGAGGTGGCCGTCACCGACCAGGGCATCGGCATCTCCGACAAGGACAAGGAGCGCATCTTCGAGCGCTTCTACCGCGTAGACCCGGCGCGCTCCCGGGCCACCGGCGGCACCGGCCTCGGCCTCGCCATCGTCAAGCATGTGGCCGCCTCGCACGGCGGGGAGGTCACCGTGTGGAGCTCGGAGGGACAGGGCTCCACCTTCACCCTGCGGCTGCCCGAAGCAGCCGCTGCCCGCGAACGCGGATCCGGTCACGGCGGACTCGGCAACGACGCCGACACCGCACGGCCCGACGAGACCACAGCGTACGAACCCATCCCTGCCCCGGAGGTCCTTCCGTGACCCGAGTGCTCGTCGTAGAGGACGAGGAGTCCTTCTCCGACGCCCTGTCCTACATGCTCCGCAAGGAGGGCTTCGAGGTCGCCATCGCGGCCACCGGCCCGGACGGACTCGACGAGTTCGAGCGCAACGGCGCCGACCTCGTCCTGCTCGACCTGATGCTGCCGGGCCTGCCCGGCACGGAAGTCTGCCGCCAGCTGCGCGGCCGCTCCAACGTCCCGGTGATCATGGTCACCGCCAAGGACAGCGAGATCGACAAGGTCGTGGGCCTCGAAATAGGAGCCGATGACTACGTCACCAAGCCCTTCTCGTCCCGCGAGCTGGTGGCCCGCATCCGCGCGGTCCTGCGCCGCAGGGGCGAGCCGGAGGAGGTCACGCCGCAGGCCCTGGAGGCGGGCCCGGTCCGGATGGACGTCGACCGCCACGTGGTCACGGTCTCCGGCTCCAAGGTCGACCTGCCCCTGAAGGAGTTCGACCTCCTGGAGATGCTGCTGCGCAACGCGGGCCGCGTGCTGACCCGCATGCAGCTCATCGACCGCGTCTGGGGCGCCGACTACGTGGGCGACACCAAGACCCTCGACGTCCACGTCAAGCGCCTCCGCGCCAAGATCGAGCCCGACCCGGGGGCGCCGCGCTACCTGGTGACGGTGCGGGGCCTGGGCTACAAGTTCGAGCCGTAAACCGCGAATGACAGGGGAAGGGCGGGAACCCCTCGGGGTTCCCGCCCTTCCGTATGCGTACGTACGCCGATCAGTGCTCGGCGGCACCCTCGCCGGCGCCGTGCGAGGCGGCACCGCCGTCGGCCGGCGTGGAGGCCGCACCGGACGGGTCGGTGCTCGCGCCGTCGGCCGGCGTGCCCGACGGGTTCGTGGAGGCCGCGCCCGACGGGTCGGTGGACGCGCTGCCCGACGGCTTCGTGGACGGCTTGGCGTCCGGCGCCTTCGGGACGTCGCTCGGGCCCCACTTCTTGAAGTAGCTCTCGGCCGGGATGACGAAGGTCTGCATCTTCACGTCGCCGGTCTTGCTGAAGGCGAAGGTGACCGGCTGCGCGTCGCCGTCCTTGACGGCCTCGCGGCTGCTGGGCAGGACGGCGGACGCGTTGTCCTTGCCGCCGATGATGACCGAGCCGCCGGCCGGGATGGTCAGCGGACCGCCCGCCTTGGAGGTCTTGTCGTCCTTGGCCGGCGTGATCTTGGCCTTCTTGCCGGTCCCGTCGACCGTGATGCCGTCCAGGGTCTGGGCGGTGGAGCCGTTGTTGAAGATCGTCGCGGCGATCACCGCGGGACCCGTCGACTCCAGGTCGGGCTGGGTGATGACCATGGCGTTCTGGATCTTGATGTCGCCGACGGCGGTCGCGGCGTTGTCCGGCTTGATCTCGTTGGTCGCGGCGTCGTTGCCGGCCCCGCACGCGGCGAGCGAGGTGAGCGAGAACGCGATGGCAGTGGCGGCGATGACGCCACGTCGAAGGCTGCGGCTCACGGCGGCGGCAACTCCTTGAACGAGAGCGGTACGGGAGGGCGGGCGGCTGTAAAGCCGTCCTAAGGGTGTGTCAGCGGGCTTAGGTTACCGAGCCGTTCCCGCACCACCGCACCCGACCCGCCCCTAGGCACCACCAGCCTCCCCGCGGCGCCTCCGTCTCACCACCTGCTTCCCTTCTGTCACGGCGAGATCATTGTTCTCTCGTTCACCATTCACTTAAGCGCCGTCAAGGGTCATCACGGCCCGCCTTGCGGATTTCCGGTAAGGAATGCATGGCGGTCCGGGGAAGTGCCGGAAATTGATCACGGGGATGGCTTGATCAATTCCGGATTTGCGCCGAACGGAGAGTCGCACCTCTCTTCCGTCGCCGAACGGAGTAGCGGAAGTTCACCGCTTGGAACCCGGCAAACCGGGACGTTCGGCCTGGTGGAGCGCTCTCGGAGGGCGTGTGACGGGCACGTTTCACCCTCCCCGGAGAGCGGCTCCCACCTGCGAATACCCCGCTCCGCTAGCCGTCCGCAGCACGTTCCTGTTGCTGTTGTCAAGCCCCGAGATATGCCCTGACCTGCGAAAACGCCATTCAGAAGAGGCCGTTCTCGTGTTAGGATGGATAGCCACGGAAGGGGTACCTGTCACATGACGTTCAAGGTTGGCGACACCGTGGTCTATCCCCATCACGGGGCCGCGCTGATCGAGGCCATCGAAACTCGCCAGATCAAAGGCGTGGACAAGACCTACTTGGTGCTGAAGGTCGCTCAGGGCGACTTGACGGTACGTGTGCCTGCGGACAATGCGGAGTTCGTCGGCGTGCGTGATGTGGTCGGTCAGGACGGGCTCGACCGGGTCTTCGAGGTGCTGCGCGCGCCGTACGCCGAAGAGCCGACGAACTGGTCCCGTCGCTACAAGGCAAATCTCGAGAAGCTCGCCTCCGGCGATGTCATCAAGGTCGCGGAAGTTGTGCGTGACCTGTGGCGTCGGGAGCGCGAGCGCGGACTGTCCGCAGGTGAGAAGCGCATGCTCGCCAAGGCTCGGCAGATCCTGGTGAGCGAGCTCGCCCTCGCGGAGAACACGAACGAGGACAAGGCCGAGGCCCTGCTCGACGAGGTCCTCGCGTCCTGATCGCGTCCTGATCGCGTCCTGACATACGCATACGTCTTGGCGCCATGAAATGCCGCGGTGCCCGCTGACCCTCAATGGTGTCGCCGGGCGCTGCGGCATGTTCGTATCCGAACGTATCTTCTCTTCGAGAATCCCCCGATGCTTGCTTGGCGTGCCGGGCTCGGGCAGCTGGCTCGACCAGATGTCACGGAAGGGTCCGGTCAAGGCGTCGCGCCCGGCACGGTGTGGCCATACCCATGTCTGCCGAGCGTACAAACCTGAACGGAAGCGATGTCTAGCGAATCCCGCACCGCGGTCGTGATTCCCGCCGCCGGACGCGGCGTGCGTCTCGGCCCGGGCGCCCCCAAAGCGCTCCGCGCGCTGAACGGCACCCCCATGCTCATCCACGCCATCCGGGCCATGGCCGCCTCCCGCGCGGTCTCCCTGGTCGTCGTGGTGGCGCCCCCGGACGGGGCCGCTGAGGTCAAGACGCTCCTGGACGACCACGCGCTGCCCGAGCGCACCGACTTCGTCGTGGTCCCCGGCGGCGAGACCCGCCAGGAGTCCGTGAAGCTCGGCCTCGACGCGCTGCCGCCCGGCATCGGCGTCGTCCTGGTGCACGACGCGGCCCGCCCCCTGGTGCCCGTCGACACCGTGGACGGCGTCATCGAGGCCGTCCGTGAGGGCGCGCCCGCCGTCGTGCCCGCGCTGCCCCTGGCCGACACCGTCAAGGAGGTCGAGCCGGGCGAGCCAGGTCAGCCCGAGCCCGTGGTGGCCACCCCCGAGCGGGCCCGGCTGCGCGCCGTGCAGACCCCGCAGGGCTTCGACCGCGACATCCTCGTGCGCGCCCACGAGACGGTCACCGACAACGTCACGGACGACGCGAGCATGGTCGAGCAGCTGGGCCTCCAGGTCGTCGTCGTACCCGGCCACGAGGAGGCCTTCAAGGTGACGCGCCCCCTCGACCTCGTCCTCGCCGAGGCCGTGCTCGCCCGCAGGAGGGCCAACGATGGCTTCTGAGACCCCGCCGGTCGTCCTGCCGCAGGTCGGCATCGGCACCGACATCCACGCCTTCGAAGAGGGCCGCGAACTGTGGTGCGCCGGCCTCAAGTGGGAGGACGAGGGGCCCGGCCTCGCCGGGCACTCCGACGCGGACGTCGTCGCGCACGCCGCCTGCAACGCGCTGTTCTCCGCCGCGGGCCTCGGCGACCTCGGCGCGCACTTCGGCACCGGCCGCCCCGAGTGGTCCGGCGCCCCCGGCATCAAGCTGCTCGCCGAGGCCGCGCGGATCGTCCGGGACGCCGGATTCACCATCGGCAACGTGGCCGTGCAGGTGATCGGCCCCCGGCCCAAGATCGGCAAGCGGCGCGACGAGGCGCAGCAGGTGCTCTCCGAAGCCGCGGGCGCGCCCGTCACGGTCTCCGGGGCCACCACCGACGGGCTCGGCTTCCCGGGCCGGGGCGACGGACTCGCGGCGATCGCCACGGCTCTGGTGGTGCGTACGTCGCACTGACGGCGACAGCGGGTAGGTGTGTAGGGCCCGAAGCGCCGTCGAAGCAGTCGAAGTAGAGGAGTGTGGACTTCCATGCCCGCCGAACTGTCCGAGAAGCTCAAGGCCCGGCTCGACTCCCCGGTGTTCGTCGCCGTCGCCACCATCCAGCCCGACGGCAGCCCCCAGGTGTCACCGGTCTGGGTGAAGCGGGACGGCGACGACGTGCTGTTCTCCACCACCATCGGCCGCCGCAAGGAGACCAACCTGCGGCGCGACCCGCGCGTGACGGTGCTGCTTCAGCCCTTCGACGAGCCGTATACGTACGCCGAGATCCGCGGCGAGGCGAGCATGACGACGGAAGGCGGGCAGGAGCTCATCGACGAGCTCTCGCTCAAGTACACCGGTCTGAAGTACGTGGAGTGGAACCCGCGGTCCGTGCACGACGCGCCCCGCGTCGTCGTCCGCGTCACCCCGCGCAAGGTCGTCGGCCGGATCTGAGTCCGGCGGGAGTGCGAGCGCATGTCACAGTTCCGTGCCCTGTTGGCCCAGGAGGTCGCAGGGCACTGTCCTGCGCCCACTACCCTGGTGTGGTGACGATTCGCCTGTACGACACCAGCGCCCGGCAGATCCGTGACTTCAGCCCCCTCGTCGAAGGCTGTGTCTCGATCTACCTGTGTGGCGCCACGGTGCAGGCCGCCCCGCACATCGGGCACATCCGGTCGGGGCTCAACTTCGACATCATGCGGCGCTGGTTCGCCCACCGCGGCTACGACGTGACGTTCATCCGCAATGTCACGGACATCGACGACAAGATCATCCGGAAGTCGGCGGAGCAGGGCCGGCCGTGGTGGTCGATCGGCTACGAGAACGAGCGGGCCTTCAACGACGGCTACGACGTCCTCGGCTGCCTGCCGCCGACTTACGAGCCGCGGGCGACCGGGCACATCACCGAGATGATCGAGATGATGCGCGGCCTGATCGAGCGCGGCCACGCGTACGAGGCGGACGGCAACGTCTACTTCGACGTGCGTTCCTTCCCCGGCTACCTGGAGCTGTCCAACCAGGAGCTGGACAACCTCCTGCAGCCCCAGGGCGAGGGCGAGACCGGCAAGCGTGACCAGCGGGACTTCGCCATGTGGAAGGCCGCCAAGGAGGGCGAGCCGTCCTGGGAGACCCCGTGGGGCCGCGGCCGTCCCGGCTGGCACCTGGAGTGCTCGGCGATGGCGCACAAGTACCTCGGCCGTGAGTTCGACATCCACGGCGGCGGCATCGACCTGATCTTCCCGCACCACGAGAACGAGATCGCGCAGGCCAAGGCCTTCGGGGACGCGTTCGCGCGGTACTGGGTGCACAACGGCTGGGTCACCATGAGCGGCGAGAAGATGTCGAAGTCGCTCGGCAACTCGGTGCTCGTCTCGGAGATGGTCAAGACGTGGCGCCCGATTGTCCTGCGCTACTACCTGGGCACCCCGCACTACCGCTCGATGATCGAGTACTCGGAGGAGGCGCTGCGCGAGGCGGAGTCCGCGTTCGCGCGGATCGAGGGCTTCGTGCAGCGGGTGGTGGAGAAGGCCGGGGGAGTGGTCGAGCCGGCCCCCGAGGTGCCGCCCGCCTTCGCCGACGCCATGGACGACGACCTGGGCGTGCCGCAGGCCCTCGCGATCGTGCACACCACCGTCCGGCAGGGCAACAGCGCCCTTGCCGCGGACGACAAGGAAGCCGCCGTGGCGCGCCTGGCCGAGGTCCGGGCGATGCTCGGCGTCCTCGGCCTCGACCCGCTCGACCCGCACTGGGCCGGCGAGGGCGACCGCGGCGAGACTGGATCCTTTAACAGCATGCACGGGGTCGTCGACACCCTCGTACGCCTGGTGCTCCAGCAGCGTGAGGCGGCGCGCGGCCGCAAGGACTGGGCGACCGCCGACGCCATCCGTGACCAGCTCAACCAGTCCGGCCTCGTCATCGAGGACGGCCCCTCCGGACCGCGGTGGACGCTCGGCCCGCGCTGAGCGCTCTGACCTCGTGATGTGCCGCCCGGCGACCCGGGCGGCACACTTCATTACGTACGCATACGCATCCGCGCCTGCGTACGTGCACACTTCATAGACATACGCAGTAGGCGTGCAGCCGCACGCGACACGACAGACAGGTAGGTCATGGCCGCTAACAACCGCCGCATGTCCGGCAAGAAGGGCGCGCAGGTCGGCAGCGGCGGAAATCGACGCCGCGGCCTTGAGGGCAAGGGCCCGACGCCGCCCGCCGAGGCACGCAAGGGGCACGTGAAGAACCGCGTCGCCAACGCGAAGGCCAAGCGCTCCGCGTCGTCCCCCGGTGGCGGCCGCCGTCCCGTGAAGGGGCGTGGCGGCAAGGGCAGCTCCGAGATGGTCGTCGGGCGCAACTCCGTCGTCGAGGCGCTGCGCGAGGGCGTGCCCGCGTCGATGCTCTACGTCCAGCAGTTCATCGACAACGACGAGCGGGTGCGCGAAGCGCTGCAGCTCGCCGGTGAGCGCGGCGGCATCCACCTCATGGAGGCGCCGCGTCCCGAGCTCGACCGCATGA
This sequence comes from Streptomyces sp. NBC_01381, assembly GCF_026340305.1. Taxonomy (NCBI): domain Bacteria; kingdom Bacillati; phylum Actinomycetota; class Actinomycetes; order Kitasatosporales; family Streptomycetaceae; genus Streptomyces; species Streptomyces sp. NBC_01381. Next base: position 1,152,589 of record NZ_JAPEPI010000001.1, read on the forward strand.
CGAACGGTCTGAACCACCAGGGGCTCGTGCTCCAGGTGCCGCCCTACGAGTACGCGCACCCCGAGGAGCTCTCCGCCGCCGCGTACGACGCGGGGCAGGACCCGCTGATCGTGGCGCTCGACGGTGTGACGGACCCGCGGAACCTCGGTGCCGTCGTGCGTTCCGTCTCCGCGTTCGGCGGCCACGGTGTCGTCGTTCCCGAGCGGCGTGCCGCGGGCATGACCGCCGGCGCGTGGAAGACGTCCGCCGGTGCGGCGGCGCGGACGCCGGTCGCCCGCGCGACGAACCTGACGCGGGTCCTTGAGGCGTACAAGAAGGAGGGGCTCGCCATCGTGGGCCTCGCCGCGGACGGGGAGCACGAGGTCGGCGACCTCGAGGCGCTGTCAGGGCCCGTGGTGGTCGTCGTCGGCAGCGAGGGCAAGGGCCTCTCGCGCCTGGTCGGCGAAACGTGCGACTACCGCGTGCGGATCCCGATGCCGGGTGGCACGGAGTCGTTGAACGCCGGTGTCGCGGCGGGTGTCGTGCTGTACGAGGCCTCTCGCCATCGGGCGTAGATCGCTCTCGAACGCCGGAGGGGCCGGAGACGGCCCCTCCGGCGTTTTTTGTGGAACGGTGCACGTCGGGCGATCTTTGACGCGGTCCGGACATTTCCACACGGTCAAAGCAGTGTCCTAAGCACACATCACTCGGTTAGATGAGTGTGGACACCAGAACGCCCCGCAATTCCACGGGGGGAAGCTCATCAGGGTTCGACGAAGCTCCCGCGCTGACCATGGTGAAGGTGCCGAGCGACCCGGCCCAGGTCATCGTGAATCACGCGAGCTTCCGCGTGCAGCTCCCCGCCGCGCAGTGGACCCAATCCCCGCGTATCGCCCGGCACTTGAGCAATGCCGGTGACACCATGCGCATCCCCGCCGTCGGCTCCGCCGCACGGCGCCGCGCGCCCGTCGTCTGGAGCGGGAAGTCGGATCCCGGCGACCCCGGAGCGACCGGACTGCTGCAGGCGGTGCGCGGCACCGGCGTGCGCCAATCGGCCGCAGGCGGCGCCGACCCCTTCGACGACGGGGGTGCCACCCAGGTCATCCCGCGCATCGACCTCGACGACGACCTCGAGGTCACGCAGGCCACCCCCGCCGTCATCGGGCCCCGCCAGCCCGACTCCGGCACCCGGCTGCTCCCGCAGATGCGGATGCCGGGCAGCGATCTCGACGAGCGGGAGCAACTCCCGTACGACGAAGACGATTTCGACGGGAGCGACGAGACCCCCGGGCGGCGCCACGGGGCCGACCCTGTGCGCCACGCCTATTACCCCGGGCGGCGGATGAACCTCGGTGTCGTGCTGCTCCCGCTGCGCGTCTTCCTCGGGTTCATCTCCATCTACGCCGGCATGGGCAAGCTCTGCGACCCCGTCTACTTCGACGGCGGCGAGCGCGGCTCCATGGTCAAGTGGCTGAACTCGCTGCACCCCTGGGCGCTCGCCGAGCCGCTGCGGGACTTCGCCCTCCAGCATCCGGTGGGCGCGGGGCTCTGCATCGCCTTCCTGCAGATCATCGTCGGCGTGCTCACGGTGCTCGGGCTCTGGCAGCGGGTCGCCGCCGGCGTCGGCGTACTGCTGTCCGCCGCGCTCATCGTCACCGTCAGCTGGAAGACCGTCCCCGCCTACGACGCGCCGGACATCATCTATCTGGCCGCCTGGTCGCCGCTGATCATCGCCGGCGCGCCCGTCTACTCCATCGACGGACGCCTCGCCGGCGAGGCCTGGCGGACGCTCGGTCCCCGCGTCGACATCTGGGAGCTGCGGCGGCGTGTGCTGCGGCGCGGCGCCCTCGTCACGGCGCTGGTCGTCGGCCTGACGCTGCTGATCGGCTCCATGCTGGGCGGCGCCGTGCGCGACGCCGACCGGGTGACCGTGCCCGGGCCCGGCGAGGCGCCGCGCAACGAACTGCCCGGCTCACCGCTCCCCGGTGAGCCCGGCAAGAAGCAGCAGCGCCAGCGCCACTCGCAGAGCCCCACGGCCTCCCAGGCGCCGACGCAGGGCACCTCCGCGAGCCCCACGCAGGGCGTGGGCACGACCGCTCCCAGCGAGGCACGCGAGACCGGCACCGTCGGCTCCGGCCAGCAGCCGACCCAGACGCAGGGCACCGGGCAGGCCCCGCCGCAGCAGTCGTCGCCGGAGCAGCCCCCGTCGTCCACCGGCGCGGGCCCGACGTCCAGCGGCAGCACCGGGGCGCCGGAGGGCGGCAGCACCGGCGGCAACGACCGGCTCGTGGGCGGTCTGCTCGGCGGCGGGTGATCCGTCCTCCTGCGTGTACGTACGTGACTGGGGCCCGCACAGAAGCTGTGCGGGCCCCAGTCACGTACGTACGCGGGGAGAAAGCCTCAACGGCCCTGTGCCGCCAGCTCCTTGGCCGCCTCGGTGAGGTCCTTCGCCGTGTCGATCGCCCGCCAGTACGCGCCCTGCGGCAGCGGGAAGCCCGCCAGGCTCTTCTCGCGGGCCAGGCGCGGGAACGTGGTGCGTTCGTGGTCGCCGCGGTCGGGGAGCAGTGCCGTAAAGGAGGCGGAGAAGACGTACACGCCCGCGTTGATCAGATACGGGGACGGCGGGGACTCGATGAAGTCCGTGATGTGGCCGAACGCGTCCGTCTCGACGGCGCCCCACGGGATGCGGGGGCGGGCCAGGGCGAGGGTCGCGGTGGCGTCGCGCTCGGCGTGGAAGGCCGCCATGTCGCGCAGCGAGAAGCGGGTCCAGATGTCGCCGTTCGTCGCGTACCAGGGGCGGTCCGCGTGCGGCAGGTGACGGGCGGCGTACTTGAGGCCGCCGCCGCGGCCGAGGGGTTCGGTCTCGACCACCGTGGTGACGTTCAGCGGGAGGTCCGCCGACTCCAGCCACTCCTGGAGGACCTCGGCGAGATGGCCGCAGGAGACGACCGCGTCCGTGACGCCCTCCGCGGCCAGCCAGGACAGCTGATGGCCGATGATCGGGGTCCCTGTGCCGGGGATCTCGACCATCGGCTTGGGCCGGTCGTCGGTGTACGGACGGAGGCGCGAGCCCTGGCCTCCGGCCAGGACTACGGCCTGTGTGGGCCTGGGTGCGTGGGGGTCGCCGGTCATGCCGGAAACCCTACGTGGCGCCCCCGTCAGCCGTTCTGGTGGGCGGCGACGCCCGTCGCGAAGGACGTGTCGCAGACCGGGCGCGCGTACGACTGGGCGCGCGTCGGGCCGTATGCCCGGACGGCCGCACGGCCGAGGGCGCGGGCGATGGAGGCGCAGTGCCGGGCGAGCGACGGGTGGCGGTCCACTTCCTGCTGGAGGTGGGTGAGTGCGACGCCCGGGTTCTTCTCCTGGAGCTCCAGGAGAAGCCGGTCGCGCAGGACGTCCTGCGGAGCGCGGGACTTGGCCGGTACGGAGAGGTCACCGGCGGACGCGGTGAGCATCGAGTCCGACGAGTTGCCCGACCAGTTGACGCTGGTGACCGCGAGGGTGCCGGAGAGCACCAGCATCACGGGCAGGACGAGGGCGAGGGTGCGGCCGATGCTGCGCGCGGGGCCTCGGTGGGCTCGGCGCGGCTTCTGGGTGTGGTTGGCGGAGTGCGTCACGCGAGTGAGCGTAGCGGTCGGTGATGATTTGGCGACATTTAGTCACTCGGTCGAGCGACGCGAATTGAGGTTTCTCTGGAGCGGTGTTGACGCGCGGGGGGCGAAATGGCCGGTCTGCCGGGGTATTTGTCGACAACGCTGGCCAAAGCTGAGGGCCCCGCACCGCCGGGCAGGCGAAGTGCGGGGCCCTCGAGGCCTGGTCGGGCCGGGTCAGTCGGTGAGGCGCTCGCCCGTCGACGTCGAGAACACGTGAATCTCACCCGGACGCGGGACGACGTGCAACTGCGCGCCCTTCTCCGGGACCTGACGGCCGTTCACCCGGACCACGAGGTCCTTGTGCTCGCCGCCGACCTCGGCGGAGCCGTAGACGTAACCGTCGGCGCCGAGCTCCTCGACGACGTTCACGGAGACGGCCAGACCCGCGGGGGCGTCCTCGGTCTCCTTGGAGAGGGACTTCGCGGCGGCGCCGTTCTGCTCGGCGATGTCGAAGTGCTCCGGACGGACGCCGACCGTGACGGTGCGGTCGCCCTTGTCGGCCGCGGCGGACAGCGCCTCGCGGTTCACCGGGACCACCGAGTTGCCGAACTTCACGCCGCCGTCGGTGATCGGGACCTCGACCAGGTTCATGGCCGGGGAGCCGATGAAGCCGGCGACGAAGAGGTTCACCGGGCGGTCGTACATGTTGCGCGGCGAGTCGACCTGCTGCAGCAGACCGTCCTTCAGTACGGCCACGCGGTCGCCCATGGTCATGGCCTCGACCTGGTCGTGGGTGACGTACACGGTGGTGATGCCGAGGCGGCGCTGCAGCGACGCGATCTGCGTACGCGTCGAGACGCGGAGCTTGGCGTCGAGGTTGGAGAGCGGCTCGTCCATCAGGAACACCTGCGGCTCACGCACGATGGCGCGGCCCATGGCGACACGCTGGCGCTGACCGCCGGAGAGCGCCTTGGGCTTGCGGCCCAGGTACTCGGTGAGGTCGAGGATCTTCGCCGCGTCCTCGACCTTCTGGCGGATCTCGGCCTTGTTGACGCCGGCGATCTTCAGGGCGAAGCCCATGTTGTCGGCGACGGTCATGTGCGGGTACAGCGCGTAGTTCTGGAACACCATGGCGATGTCCCGGTCCTTCGGCGGCAGATGTGTGACGTCGCGGTCACCGATGCGGATCGCACCCTGGTTCACGTCCTCCAGGCCCGCGAGCATGCGCAGGGAGGTGGACTTTCCGCAGCCGGACGGGCCGACGAGTACGAGGAATTCGCCGTCCGCGACATCGAGCTCGAGCTGGTCGACGGCGGGCTTGTCGCCACCCGGGTAGATGCGGGTCGCCTTGTCGAACGAAACAGTGGCCATGGTGAGGGCCCCCTTCACCGGCAGGAACGTGCCGGACGATCCGAGTAGAGGGAGTGGTGTAGTCCACCTGAGTGAACTGTTCGGACGGTACCCCGGGGGCCCTCGGTCTGTCAGTAGTCGAGCGCCTGCGACCTTCGAGGAAATTTTCGACGGGCGCATGGGCGGTGTTGGTTACACTGCTCGGGCACGTCAGTGCATGCCTCCTTAGCTCAGATGGCCAGAGCAACGCACTTGTAATGCGTAGGTCGTCGGTTCGAATCCGACAGGGGGCTCTTACTTTTTCCTAGTGCCGCCCCGAAAGCCGGTCCGCGATCCGGGCCAGGCGCGGTGCCTGGGCGGTCGGGGTCGTCAGTTCGTGGCGGTCGGCGTTGCGGTATGTCGCGTACATGCCCTGGACGCCGATCCAGCGGAAGGGCTCCGGCTCCCACTTGCGGACCTTGTGGTTGACCCAGGGGAGCGTCGTCAGGTCCGTGGTGCCCGCCTGGCCCGAGTCCTGCTGGACCAGGTCGCGCAGGGTGCGGGCCGCCAGGTTGGCGGTGGCGACGCCCGAGCCGACGTAGCCGCCCGCCCAGCCGAGGCCCGTCGCGCGGTCCAGGGTGACCGTGGCGCACCAGTCGCGGGGGACGCCGAGCACGCCGGACCAGGCGTGGGCGATCTCCACCCCGGCCAGCTGGGGGAAGAAGCGGGTCAGGATTTCGTGGAGGGCTTCGATCGTCGCGGGCTGGGTGCGGCCGTCGTTGTCCGTCTTCGAGCCGTAGCGGTACGGGACGCCTCTGCCGCCGAGTGCGATGCGGCCGTCCGCGGTGCGCTGGGCGTACATGTACGCGTGCGCCATGTCGCCGAGCGTCTCGCGGCCCTCCCAGCCGATGGACTCCCATTGGGAGGGGGAGAGGGGTTCCGTTGCGATCATTGAGGAGTTCATGGGGAGCCAGGTGCGGCGCTGGCCCTTCAAGGACGCCGTGAAGCCCTCCGTGCAGCGCAGGATGTAGGGGGCGCGGACCGTGCCGTACGGGGTGATCGCGTGCTTCGGCTTGATCTCTGTGACGGGCGTCGATTCGTGGATCGTCACGCCCAGTGCTTCGACCGCAGCCGCCAGGCCCTTCACCAGCTTCACCGGGTGCAGGCGTGCGCCGTGCGGGGTCCAGGTCGAGCCGACGGCGCCCGCGACGCGGATCCGGTCGGCCGTCTCCCGGGCGCCGTGCAGGGTGCGGTCCTTCTCGCCGTATGCCAGTTCCGTTTCGTGGAAGGCCTTCAGGCGTGCCAACTGGGCCGGGGTGTACGCCACTTCGAGTACGCCGCCGTGGTGGATGTCTGCCTCGATGCCCTCTGCCCCGGCCGTCTCGATCACCTCGGTGACCGTCTCGTTCATCGCCTCCTGGAGGCGGACCGCGGCCTCCTTGCCGTGCAGCCGGGCGTAGCGGTCGCGGCCCGCGATGCCGTTGTAGAGCCAGCCGCCGTTGCGGCCCGACGCGCCGTAGCCGCAGAACTTCTGCTCCAGGACGGTGATGCGGAGGAAGGGGGCGGCCTTCTTCAGGTAGTACGCGGTCCACAGGCCCGTGTAGCCGCCGCCGACTATGCAGACGTCGGCACTCTCGTCGCCCGGAAGGGGTTCACGGGGGGCCGGGGTGCCGTGGTCCGCGTACCAGTACGAGATGCCGCCGTTGATCGTGCTGCTCATGTGCCGGACGTTACTGCGCTGGTGGGGGCTTTGGGGAGGGGGTCGGGGGGCGGGGTTCCGATACGTTGATCCGGTACGTGGCGGAGCGTCATGTGCGTCATGTGTCGAGATCATGGAGGACTGTTCAGATGGCCGTACGCAAGGCCGGGCGCATCGCCGCCGCGGTGGCCGCCACCGCACTCGTCGCCATGGGCGCAGCCGCCTGCGGCCCCGAGGACATCACGGGCAACGGCGGAAGCAGTGTCGAGGAGTCGGCCCCGGCATCGGACTCCTCCGGAGGCGGCGGCGCCGACGCGAAGGCGCCATCGGCGGACACCGCGGCGCTCGCGGACGTGCCCGCGTCGGTGAAGGGCGGTGTCATCACGGTCGGCGACCCGCAGGCCGGGCACACGGTCAAGCTGTACGAGGACGCGCGCTGCCCGATCTGCAAGAAGTTCGAGGAGACCGGCGCGCAGGCCCTGGTGAAGCCGCTGGCCGAGGGCAAGGTCAAGGTCCAGTACACGCTCGCCTCGTTCCTCGACAAGAACCTCGGCGGGCATGGCTCGGTGAACGCGGCGAACGCGCTGCGGGCGTCGGTCGACGCGGGCAAGTTCCCGCAGTTCCACGCCGCGGTCTTCGCCAACCAGCCGGAGAGCGAGACCGAGGACGCCTACACGCCCGAGTTCCTGCTGAAGATCGCCGGCAAGGTGGACGGCCTGCGGGGTCCGGCCTTCGACAAGGCCGTGAAGAACGTGACGTACAAGAAGTGGGTCGGTGAGGCCATGCAGTCCTTCACCGACGACGGCATGCAGGGCACGCCGTCCGTCTTCATCGACGGCGAGAAGCCGGACAACAACGCGCTGTTCGACAAGGCGGCGTTCGCCAAGGAGCTCAAGGCGTCCGGGATCTCCTGACCGCCCGTGTGCGGCCGTCGCCCGGGAAATCCCGGTGCGGCGGCCGGCCGTGCGTCGGTAGCGTCGCGGGCGTGATGGACATTCGCATTCCGGACGAGCTGGTCGAGTCGCAGCACATGTACGCCGGTGAGGCCGGACGTGCCTTCATCGCGGGGCTGCCCGCGCGCGTGTCGGAGTTCGTCGAGCGGTGGGACCTGACCGTCGACGGGCCGTCGATGCACGGCATGGCCGCCCTCGTCCTGCCCGTGGTGCGGGCCGACGGGACGCCGGCCGCGGTGAAGTTCCAGGTGCTTGATGAAGAGACCGAGGGGGAGCCCGTCGGCCTTCGGGTGTGGGGCGGTGACGGGGCCGTGCGGCTCCTCGATCACGACGCGGGCACCGGCACGATGCTGCTCGAACGGCTCGACTCCGCACGGATGTTGTCGACCATGGCCGACACCCGCAAGGCGGTTCTCGTCATCGCCGAGCTGCTGGCGCGGCTTACGGCCGTGCCCGCGCCCGCGGGGATGCGGCGGCTCGGCGACATCGCCGCGGAGATGGTCGACGATCTGCCGGGCGCCCTGAAGGAGATCGGCGACCCCGCCGAGCGGGCGATCGTCGAGCGGTGCGGGGGAGCGGTGCGTGAGGTCATGGGGGAGCCCGGTGACCGGCTGCTGCACTGGGACCTGCACTTCGAGAACGTACTGGCGAGCGACCGTGAGCCGTGGCTCGCCATCGATCCGAAGCCGCTTGCCGGTGACCCCGGCTTCGACCTCTGGCCCGCCATCGACAACCGCTTCGAGCCCGGCGACGTGCTGTGGCGGTTCGATGCCATGACCGAGGTGCTCGGGCTCGACCGGGAGCGGGCGCGTGCCTGGACGCTGGGGCGGGTGCTGCAGAACTCGCTGTGGGAGATCGAGGACGGCCGGCCGGTGGACGAGGACGACCTGGAGGTCGCCCGCCTGCTCCTTGGACGGTGACGGCTCGGCGGCGCCGGGCCGACGTACCCTGCGGCCATGATTCGTACCGCCACACCCGCAGACGTCCCCCTGATCCACGCGATGGTCCGTGACCTCGCCGAGTACGAGAAGGCGCTCGACGAGGCCAGGGCGACCGAGGAGCAGTTGCGCGAGGCGCTCTTCGGGGAGCGGCCGGCCGCGTTCGCGCACATCGCGCAGGACGACGCGTCCGGTGAGGTCGTCGGCTTCTCGCTGTGGTTCCTGAACTTCTCCACCTGGCGCGGAGTGCACGGCATCTACCTGGAGGACCTGTACGTACGGCCCGAGGCGCGCGGCGGCGGTCACGGCAAGGCGCTGCTCACCGAGCTGGCGCGGATCTGTGTGCAGCGGGGTTATGAGCGTCTCGAATGGTCCGTGCTCGACTGGAACGAGCCGTCGATCAACTTCTACAAGTCGCTCGGCGCGCTGCCGCAGGACGAGTGGACGGTCTATCGGCTGACTGATGGGGCGTTGGCCGGGTTGGGGTCCGGGGCCGGGTCCGCCGAGTAGCGGCTGCTTCAGGGGATCAGCACGACTTTGCCCGTCGTGCCCCGGCTTTCCAGGGCGCGGTGGGCGGCTGCCGCGTCGCGCAGGGGGAAGCGCTGGACGGCGGGCGTGAAGTGGCCCCGCGTCGCCTCGGTGAGCGCGGCCAGCTCCAGGGTGCGGACGGGGTTGTCGCCGCCGGCCTTCTGCATCATCGCCGGGCCGAGGACGTTGACCTGGGTGATGCCTCGGGCGGCGAGCTCCTCTTCGGTGAACGTCAGGGGTTCGCCGTCGTGCAGGCCCTCGCCGGACCAGCCGAAGACGATGTGGGTGCCGCCGGGGGCCAGGAGGTCCACGGCGGCGCGGCCCGCGTCGCCGCCGACCCCGTCGAAGACGATGGTGGCACCGGGGGCGTGCACCGTCTTCAGGTACGTACGCACCTCGTCCGGCCACTGCGGGTTCTTGTAGTCCACGGCCAGGTCCGCGCCGTTCGCCGCGACCCGGGCCGTCTTCTCCGGGCCGCCCGCGAGGCCGACGACGGTGGCGCCCCGGTGCTTGGCGTACTGGACGAGGAGCGTGCCGATGCCGCCGGCCGCGGCCGGGACGACGGCCACGGAGCCGGGGGCCAGGTCGGCGAACTGCAGGATGCCCATCGTCGTGCGGCCCGTGCCGATCAGGGCGACGGCCGCCGCGTCGTCGATGCCCTGGGGGATCTCGTGCAGGCGGGCGGCCTCCGTGACGGTCAGTTCGGCGTAGCCGCCGGGGGCGAAGCCGATGTGGGCGACCACGCGCCTGCCGAGCCAGGCGGGGTCGACGCCCTCGCCGGTCGCATCGACCGTGCCGGCCACCTCGCGGCCGGGGACCGTGGGCAGCGGCGGCAGTTCGGGGAGCGGGCCCTTGAAGCCGGCTCGGATCGCGGTGTCCAGGAGGTGCACGCCGGCCGCCGTGACGGCGATGCGGACCTGGCCGGGGGCCGGTGCCGGGTCCGCCGTCTCCTCGTACGTGAGGTGCTCGGCCGGGCCGAAGGTGTGCAGGCGGATGGCGTGCATGGTGGGCTCCTTGTGGGCTCTCGGCTCTGCTTCTGTCCGCCACTCTCGTACCTCAAGCGGACTTGAGGTCAAGCCTCGCCGGGGTGAGCGCGAGCGTCACCGCCTCCAGCGCGCTGTTGAAGGACACCTCGGAGAGCAGTCCGGGCGCCGCCACCTGGTCGCCAGCCAGGTAGACGCCGTCGCCGCGGTCGATCGCCGGACGGTCGCGCCAGGTGGTGCCCGGCAGGTCCACCGCGCCGGTGCGGCCGGCGGCCAGGGCGTCGCGGCGCCAGACGAGACGGTCGCGCCAGTGCGGGAAACCCAGGTCCATGAGGTGGTCGAGGCGGGCCGAGCCGTCCGCCTTGGACTCCTCGGGGGAGAGCGGGATCGCGAAGGGGTCGCCCTTGCGGGAGCGCAGGGCGAGGTCGACGAGGGTGGTGCGGGCGCCGGTCCACTGCAGGGATTCGTCGCGCAGGAGGTGGCGGGCTGCGGGGAGCGCGGTGGCGACGACGACGGGCCCTTGGGCGGTCAGGGCGCCGGGGTCGTCGACGCGGGACAGCGTCTCCACGCGTACGCCCAGGTTCCAGGCGAGCGCCGCCATGCGGTCGATGACCGAGCCCCAGCCGCCGCGCGGGTAGTGCGCCTCCGGGGGCAGCTTGGTGGCGCGGCGCAGGCGCTCGTGCACGAACCTGGCGGAGAGCGAGCCGGGGTCGTGGTGGAACGTCGCCACGGCGATGTAGTGCGCGGCGGCGCGGGCGCCCTCCTCGCCGACCTCACCGGTGGCCCACGTCATGAAGTCGGCGTCCACGGGAGCCTGTTCGGCCTTGCGGCGCAGCAGCCGCAGCATCGCGAGGGGCGGGGTGCGGCGGAGCCTGCCCTGGTGGTGGAGGCGGAGCCGGCTGCCTTCCAGCGGCGGGAGCGGGGCGAGCGGGCCGATGAGGTCGCGCTGCTTGAGCCAGGCCCAGTGCGGGCCGCCGTTGTAGAGGGCGTGCGGGCCCTCGTTCGTGCGGTACGGGCCTTCGGCGGTGCGGGCGCGGCCGCCGAGGGTGTGGTGGGACTCGTGCAGGGTCACCTTGGCGCCGGCTTCGGCGGCGGTGATGGCCGCGGTGAGGCCGGCGAAGCCGCCGCCGATGACGGTGAGGCGGGTGTTCCGCAAGTTCCTTGTGGTCCGCATGGGGTGGGCTCCTGTCGCGGTGGGGAGCGGTGGGGTCCGTCGTGGGCCTTCTCCGGTACGACGGCCGAGGGGGCGCCGGATGTGACATCGGGGTGCCTTGTCAGTGGTGGAGTGCACGATGGGGGGATGGGACGACAGGGTGCGGCAGTGGTGAAGAAGGCTCGGCGGCCCGAGGTGCGGTTGCCCGTGCTCCGGGCGTTCGAGGAGCGCGAGTTGTCGCCCGACGGGGACTACGACGGGGTGGAGTTTCGGGACCTCGACTTCGACGGGCAGGACGGCGGGGGAGCGCTGTTCCTCGACTGCGCGGTGACGGGGTGCTCGGTGACCGAGACGCGGCTGAGCCGGGCCCGCTTCGTGGACTCCGTGCTGACGGAGCCGCGGGGGGTCGGCACGGAGCTGGTGGAGGCGTCGCTGCGGGACGTCGAGGTGGTGGACGCGCGTCTCGGCGGGGTTCAGCTGCACGGGAGTGTGCTGGAGCGGGTCGTCGTGCGGGGCGGCAAGATCGACTATCTGAACCTGCGGAAGGCGCGGTTGAAGGACGTCGTGTTCGAGGGGTGCGTGCTGGTGGAGCCGGACTTCGGGCAGGCGGCCCTGGAGCGCGTCGAGTTCGTGGACTGCGCCCTGAAGGGGGCGGACTTCAGCGGCGTACGCATGAAGGACGTCGACCTGCGCTCGGCGGCGGAGCTGGACATCCTGCGGGGGATCGACTGCCTGGCGGGGGCGGTGATCAGCACGGCCCAACTGATGGATCTGGCCCCGGCGTTCGCGGCGCAGGTAGGGGTGAGGGTGGAGTAGCTACGCCGGAGGCACGCGGGGGTAGCGGGACTGGAGGGTCCAGATCACCGGGTTGTCGGCCAGGGAGTCGTGGAGGTCGGAGAGGTCCGCCAGGAGGTCCTGGAGGAAGTCACGGGCCTCGCGGCGCAGCTCCGCGTGGGAGAAGTTCAGCGGGGGCTCCTCCGCGTCCATCCAGTCCGCCTCGATGTCCACCCAGCCGAAGCGGCGGGTGAACAGCATGCGGTCACTGGACTCCGTGAAGTCCAGTTCCGCGTACTGGGGGCGGGAGGCGCGGCTCCCCAGCGGATCCTGGTCCAGCGTCTCGACGATGTCGCACAGCGCCCACGCGAAGTCGAGGACGGGCACCCATCCCCAGGCTGTGGACAGCTCGCGGTCGGCCTTGGTGTCCGCCAGGTACACGTCCCCGCAGAAAAGGTCATGGCGCAGGGTGTGGACGTCCGCGCGGCTGTAGTCCAGCTGCGGGGGGTCCGGGAAGCGGCGGGAGAGCGCGTAGCCGATGTCGAGCACGGGGTCGATGGTGTCACGGCCGGGCGGCGGCTCGGTCCGCGGCGGTCAGGTCTGCCGTGGTCAGGGCAGGGCAAGGCGGCGCTCAGGTCAGGGCAGCAGCCGCTGCTCCTTCGCCACCGCCACCGCGCCCGCCCGCGTATCGACGCCGAGCTTGTCGTAGATCCGGCCCAGATGCGTCTTCACGGTGGCCTCGCTGATGAACAGGGCGCGGGCGATCTCCCGGTTGCCGAGGCCCTGGGACAGCTGGCCGAGGATGTCGCGTTCGCGGTCCGTGAGGGAGGGCTGCGGGGCGCGCATGCGGGCCATGACCCGGGAGGCGACCGGGGGCGAGAGCGCGGTGCGGCCCTGCGACGCGGCATGGATCGCGGAGAAGAGCTCCTCGGGGCGCTCCGCCTTGAGGAGATAGCCCGTCGCGCCCGCCTCGATCGCCCGCGTGATGTCCGCGTCCGTGTCGTACGTCGTCAGGACCAGGACATGGGGCGGGGTGCCGGACGACGACGCGATGCGGCGCGTCGCCTCCACGCCGTCGATGCCCTCGCCCAGCTGCAGGTCCATCAGGACCACGTCCGGCGTCAGCTTCGCGGCCAGGGCCACCGCCTCCTCGCCCGTGCCCGCCTCGCCGACCACCTCGATGTCCGGCGCGCTGCCAAGCAGGGCCAGCAGACCCGCGCGTACGACGACGTGGTCGTCGCAGACCAGGAGGCGGACGGGAGGTGCGGTCGTCATGGGGTCTCCAGCGTCATCGGGTCTCCAGCGTCATGGGGTCTCCAACGTCATGAGGCCTCTGGTCACGAGGCTTCCAAGGGCGGCTCGAGCGGGATCGACACGGAAAGGACCGTGCCCTCGCCCGGTGCCGACTCGATCGTCAGTGTGCCGCCGAGCTGGCCGGCCCGCGCGCGGATCGCGGGAAGGCCGTGGCCTCGTACGCCGGTGCGCCTGTCCTGTTCGACGGACGGTGTGAAGCCCCTGCCGTCGTCCGCGACGTCCAGGACCACCTGGTCGTCCAGGAGCGTCAGGGTCAGCGCCGCCGTGGTCGCCTCGGCGTGCTCGCGTACGTTGGCCAGCGCGCCCTGCGCGATGCGGAGCAGCGCCGAGCCGACCCGGTCCGGCAGCGGCACCGGGGTGCCCTCCGCGTGGAAGCGGACGGTCAGGCCCGCGTCCGACTCCCGTTCCGCCAGCGCCCGCAGCGCCTGGGTCACACCGCCGCCGTCCGCGAGGTCGGCGGGCGCCAGGTCGTGCACGAAGCGGCGGGCCTCGGCGAGGCCGCGTTCGGTGATCGACTCGGCGGTACGGACGTGGGTGCGGGCCTTCGCCGGGTCCGCGTCCCAGACCCGGTCGGCGGCCTGGAGCAGCATCTGCTGGCTGGACAGGCCCTGCGCGAGGGTGTCGTGGATCTCCATGGAGAGCCGCTGGCGTTCGGCGAGGGTGCCCTCGCGGCGCTCGGTGGCGGCCAGTTCGCGGCGGGTGCGGATGAGGTCGTCGATGAGCTCGCGCTGGCGGGCCGCCTGGCGCTGCATGTACAGGAAGACGGCGCTGGCCACCGCGGCCCATGCGGGCGGCGCGAACAGCAGGTTCGGGTCGAAGCGGCCCGCGAGTTCGAGCTGCGCGGTGACCACGAACGCGGTCAGTACGGCCACCAGGAGCAGGGCGGCGCGCGGCGGCAGCGTACGAAGCCCGGTGTAGAACAGCGGCACCGCGCACCACGCGAAGCTCGGCGCGAGGATGACGAGCACGCCCCAGGCCGCCACGACGAGGGTCAGCCAGGCGAGGCGGTGCGGGGTGGGGCGGGTGCCGAGCGAGGGGCCGAGTACGTAGAGCAGCGCGAGGGAGACGGAGAGCGCGATGATCCACGGGGTGCGGGGCTCGCCGGGGTGACGGAGCAGGAAGCGGGCCAGCGAGGCGGCGAGCAGCAGGAAGAACGCCGTGTGCATGACGGCTGCGAGCCAGCGTGCGTCGGGGTCCGGGTACCCCGTGCCGGGGTGGGCGTACCCGTCGCCGGGGCGGGCGCCTTGTTCATCGGCGCCCCGTAGCGGGGGCTGTGCCCACCCGTTCCGCCCTGCGGAACGCCTGCCCACAGCGGGACCGGCGGGACCGGCGGGACCGGCGGGATCGGGCTCGCCGTTTTGGTTCACCCAATTATTGTGACCCGGGGTGGGCCGGCACGGGTCAGCCGATCGGTTGACCCAGGGGTCAGCCGTAACGCTTCTCGGGAGCAGCCGGTACGCCGACGGTGTCGGCCGGGGCGCGGCCGGAAGATCGACGCATGACCAAGAACCCCAGCCACAAGCGCTCGAAGCGCACCCGCATCGTCACCGGCGCCCTCGCGATCGCCGCCCTCGGGGCCGGCACCTTTGGCGCCGTTTCCGCGACCGCCGGGACCCCGGACGCCGCGACCAAGGCTCCCGTCGTCGCCGACGCGAGCAACGGCAACCTCCAGCAGTCCACGCACCTCACCGTGGCCGCGGCGACCAAGGCCGCGCAGGCGAGCCTGGACGCCGCGAAGAAGGAGAACCAGCGGGTCACGGTGGCCGTCGTGGACCGCAACGGCAACACCATCGTGACCCTGCGCGGCGACGGCGCGGGCCCGCAGTCCTACGAGTCCGCCGAGAAGAAGGCGTACACCGCCGTCTCCTGGAACGCGCCGACCTCCGAGCTGGCCAAGCGCCTGGAGCAGGCCCCGAACCTGAAGGACATCCCCGGCACGCTGTTCCTGGCGGGCGGCGCCCCGGTCACCGCCAAGGGTGCCCCGATCGCGGGCGTCGGCGTCGCGGGCGCTCCCTCCGGCGACCTGGACGAGAAGTTCGCCCAGGCCGGTGTCGCGGCGCTGAACGGCTGACATCGGCCGCTAGGGCGTCCTGAGCGCCCGGACGGTGCGGGCCGCCTGGGCGGCGACGCCGGGGACGCTGGACGTGATGAACGAACTGCCGCCGGCCAGGTCGCCGACCACGTGCACGCGCGGGTCGGCGGCGGTCAGCCCGCCGGACGGGTGGAACGTGGCCAGGCCGGCGGCCACCAGCGACTCGACCAGGCGGCGGGCCGCGGCCGGGACCGCCTGCGGCGGCGGGTTCACGGCGTTGACGACGTACTCGGCGGTGTCGGCGGCGAACTCCACGGTGCGTTCGGAGTTGTCCCGCGTACGCACCCGGAATCGCACCTCCACCGGCTCGATCGCATGGACGCCGCGCGTGATCGACAGCTGTCCGGAATCCAGGAGCCGCAGCAGGACGGTCGCGTTCACCGGAACCATGGGCGAGGCCAGTCCGGCGGCCGTGCGCAGGTGGCGCCGCAGCCACGCACGGTCGGACTCGGGCAGCAGCCGCCACGCGTACGGGCCGACGGTGTGCGCCGCCTCCTGCAGCACGCGGCGGCCGATCCGGGAATCGCCGACGGCGGCGAGCTGCCGCCGGAGCCGCTGGATGGGGTCATCGGACGTGGTGCCGACGAGCTCGGCCGCGAGCTCTTCGAAGTCCTCGCCCGCGTCCGCCAGTTCCGCGCGCAGCAGGCCTATGAGGTCGTCGAGCGTGATCTCTCCCCGTGCCCGGTGCAGTTCCGCGACCCGTTCGGCGGTCAGGTGCCGCGGGCGCCGGTCGTCCGGGCGCTGCCAGACGTAGGGCAGCACTCCGCTGCGCGAGAGCAGCGTGATCCGCCCTCTGTGGCCGCGCGCGGCGAGCGACACGACGACGTCCACGGCGGTCAGGCCGCTGCCGATGACCGCCACATCGCCTCCGGCCGGTACGCGGTCGAGCGTGTCGGCCAGCGGATAGGGGGCGGCCGTGAAGCCCGGGTTGCCGGTGAGGCCGTACAGATCCGGGGGTGTTCCTCCGCCGACGCACAGCACTGTGTGAGTGGCCTCGTACTGCTCCCGCACGTCGTCCGTGCGCAGCGCCAGACGCGCCCCCGAGCGGACCACCTCCGTCACCCGGGCGGCCACGACGCGTACGTGCCAACCCCGTTCGCCCAGGGCCGCCATGGCCTTCTCGGCGGTGTGCGCCAGATACTCGCCGTACAGCGCGCGCGGGACGAGCGGCCGGCCAAGGAGTACGTCGACGTGGTCGGCGCCGCGCTCTCCCAGCCAGGCCGCGTAGTGGCCGAAGTCGCCGTTGCGGATCGACATGATGGCGGGCGGTGCGTTCACGAGGACCGAGTCCAGGTCCGGGCCGTACGGCCGCCCCCGCCACAGTTGCGGGGACGGCTCGAAGACCGTGATCGTGCCGGTCCCGTCCCCGGCGGAGGTCTCGCCTTCCGCGGCGGCCAGTGCGTCGAGCAGGCCGACCGCGGCCGCGCCCCCTCCGACAATCGCGATGTCCATGATCTCCCTCTCCCGTGCCGTGCGGCTCGTGCCGTCCGGTCGTGTGCCATCGACCCTCGCCAATTCCGCCGCGGAGCCCCATCCCCCGCGTACGGGCGATCGGCTCGGCACGACCCCCTCAGATGAGGGGTTGGTGCCGCGCGGAGGACCGGGCAGGCTGGGCGGCGGAGGGGATACGCATGACCGACGCACACCGCCCGGTGCAATCGGCCGCCGAACGGGCAGCCGACGCACGCGAGTTGTTCAGCCTGGCCTCGGCCGCGCTGCGGCGCCTCGTGCCGTTCCAGGCCGCCGTGTGGACGGCCGCCGACCCGGAGACCGGCCTGATCACGGCGCCGATGCTGGTGGAGAACCTCGGCAACGGCGAGGGCTGTCACGCGTACTGGGAGAGCGAGCTCCTTGAGGAGAACGTGCTGCCGTTCCGCGAGCTGGCCCGCGCGCCCGTGCCGGCCGCCGGGCTGCGCGCGGCGACCGGCGGACTGCCCGCCCGCAGCGCCCGCTTCCGGCGCCTGCTCCTCGGCAGCGGCGTGCACGACGAGCTGCGGGGCGTCCTGCGGATCGGCGACCGGCCATGGGGGCTGGTGAGCCTGTTCCGCACCGCAGCCGCGTCGCCCACTTCTGACGCGTCGCCCACTTCTGACGCGTCGCCCACCTCTGACGCGTCGCCCACCTCTGACACGTCGCGCACCGCAACCGCGTTCCGCCCGCACGAGATCGCCCTGCTCGCCGACCTGTCCCGCCCCCTGGCCGCGCGGCTGCGTGAGTTCGCGAGGCCGCCCGAATCGGCGCCCCGCACCGAGTCGCCCGCTCCCGGCCTGATCCTCTTCGACGAGTCCGGCGAAGCCATGTCGATCAACGACGAGGCCCGGCAGCACCTCGCGCTGCTGCCGAAGGGCCCGTCCTTCCCCTCACCGCTGGGCCTGAAGCTGCCCATCTGGGTGATCGGCACGGCCCTCCAGGCGCGGGCCGTCGCCGACGGCCGCGACCACGGCAACGCCCGCGTACGCATCCGCACCACCGAAGGCCGCTGGCTGGTCTGCCACGCCTCCCGCCTCACCGGACCCGGCGGCAGGACCGCCCCGGTGGCCCTCGTCATCGAGCCCGCGACACCCGCGGACCTGGCGGTCCTGATCGCCGACGCGTACGGCCTGACCTCGCGGGAGCTGCAGATCACCCAGCTCGTCGCGCGCGGGATGACCACCGCCGAGATCGCCGGCACGCTGTTCATCTCCCCGCACACGGTCCGCGACCACCTCAAGACCGTCTTCACCAAGGCCCGCGTCTCCAGCCGGGGCGAGCTGGTGGCCCGTCTGTTCACCGAGCACTACTGGCCCGCCCTGCCGGGAAGCGCCGTCCGCCAGTGAGGACCGCCAGTGAGAACCGGCAGTGGGGACCGGCAGTGGGGACCGCGCGGTGGCCGCCGGGAAGCCCGCCCGCCCCCGCCGAACATATGCCGCATAAGATCGCATCCGTGCACCCACGATCCACCGCGCCCCGCGGCACAACCACCGCCGCACTGGCCGCCTTCACCGCTCTCGCCCTCACCGCATGCAGCGGCTCCGGAGTGCACGGCACGCCCGGAGCCGACGGTGTGCGCGACCCGTACTTCCCGAAGCTGGGCAACGGCGGTTACGACGTCGCGCACTACGGCCTGACCATCGGCTACGACCCCGACTCCCGCCATCTCACCGGCGAGGCCGAGATCACGGCACGTGCCACGCAGGACCTCAGCGCCTTCAACCTCGACCTCAAGGGTCTGGACGTACAGACGGTGATCGTCGAGGGGAAGAAGGCCAACTTCCACCGCGACGGGCAGGAGCTGACGGTCCGTCCGCCCGACGACCTCGACAAGGGCGAGACGTTCCGCACCACCGTCCGCTACTCCGGCACCCCGGAGACCATCACCGATCCGGACGATTCCGAGGAGGGCTGGCTGCGGACGGAGGACGGCGCCATCGCGCTCGGCGAGCCGACGGGCTCGATGGCCTGGTTCCCCGCGAACAACCACCCGTCGGACAAGGCCGCGTACGACATAAGGATCACCGTCCCCAAGGGCCTGAAGGCCATCTCCAACGGCGAGTTGACCCGCGAGTCGACCAAGAACGGCCGCACCACCTTCGCCTGGCACAGCGCGGAACCGATGGCGAGCTATCTGGCGACCGTCGCCATCGGGACGTACGAGGTGAAGCGCTCGACCACCAAGTCGGGCATCCCCGTGCTCACCGCCGTGGATCCCTCCCAGGTCAAGGCGAGCGCGAAGACGCTCGCCAAGATCCCCGAGATCATGGAGTGGCAGGAGCTGAACTTCGGCCCCTACCCCTTCTCGTCGACGGGCGCGATCGTCGACAGGGAGGAGGACGCGGGGTACGCCCTGGAGACCCAGACCCGCCCCACCTTCCCCGGCGCCCCCGACACCGGACTCCTCGTCCACGAGCTGGCGCACCAGTGGTTCGGCGACTCCGTGACGCCCAAGTCCTGGCAGGACATGTGGCTCAACGAAGGCTTCGCGACGTACGCGGAGTGGCTGTGGGAGGAGGACCAGGGCGGCGACAGCGTCCAGGAGACCTTCGACGCGATCTACGACGACGAGTACTACGAGTCCGACGAGGACAACGAGGCGATCTGGGCCTTCCCGCCGGCAAAGCCGCCGTCCGCGGCGCGCATCTCGGACAGTCCGGTGTATGAGCGTGGCGGCATGGTCGTCCACAAGATCCGGCAGGCGGTGGGCGACGACACCTTCTACGACATCGTGCAGGGCTGGACGAAGTCGCGTCGCCACGGCAACGCGGACACGAAGGACTTCACGCGGTACGTCGAGGAACACGCGGGCGGCGACGCGGCGCGCAAGAAGGTGCGCGCGATCTGGGGTCCGTGGCTCTACGAAGACGGAAAGCCGGACCACCCCTGAGGGGTGGCCCGGCTGCAGAAGCCGTATTGGCCCTGTTCCAGGGCTACTTGACGTTCACCCCGGTCCAGGCGGCCGCGACCGCCTTCTCCTCGGCGCTGCCCGCGCCGTACAGGTCGGCGGCCGCCTTGAGCGTGGCGGTGCGGGCGCCCGCGTAGTTGGTCGTCGACGTCATGTAGACGGACAGCGCCTTGTACCAGATCTGGTAGGCCTTGGTCCGCCCGATGCCGGTGAGCGAACTGCCGTCCGCCGTGGCGGAGTCGTAGGAGACGCCGTTGATGGTCTTCGCGCCGCTGCCCTCGCTCAGCAGGTAGAAGAAGTGGTTGGCGACGCCGGACGAGTAGTGCACGTCGAGGCGGCCGACGTTCTTGGACCAGAAGTCGGCGGAGTTGCCGTCCTTGCTGGGCTTGTCCATGTAGCGCAGCGGGGTGCCGTTGCCGCGGATGTCGATCTTCTCGCCGATGAGGTAGTCGCCGACGTCGCTCGGGTTGTTGGAGTAGAACTCGACGGACGTGCCGAGGATGTCGCTGGTCGCCTCGTTCAACCCGCCCGACTCGCGGCTGTAGTTGAGCTTCGCGGTGGACGCGGTGAGCCCGTGGCTCATCTCGTGGCCGGCCACGTCGAGCGAGGTCAGCGGCTTGAGGTTGCCCGCTCCGTCGCCGTACGTCATGCAGAAGCAGGCGTCGGACCAGAAGGCGTTGACGTACGCGTTGCCGTAGTGGACGCGGGAGTAGGCGGCCTTGCCGTCGCCGGCGATGCCGTTCCTGTTGAACTCGGACTTGTAGAAGTCCCAGGTCTGCGCGGCTCCGTACGCGGCGTCGACGGCGGCGGTCTGCCGGTTCTGCGGCGTCCCGTCGCCCCACTTGTCGTCGGCGTCGTGGAAGAGGGTTCCGGTGCCCGACGTGCCGCCGTTCAGGTCGTACGTCTTGTGGCCGCCGCGGGCGCCGTCGGTGAGGTCGTAGCCGCCGGACGCGGAGGCGGTCGAGCCGACGGCGACGGAGCCGCTGTACTGGCCAGTGCCGGTGCCGTTCTCGATGGCCTCGTGGCTGAAGAGCTGCTTGCCGGTGCGGGCATCGGTGACGACGTGCAGCTCGCTGGGGGTGCCGTCGTGCTGTACGCCCGTCACGACGGTCTCGTACGCGAGGACGGGCGAACTGCCCTTGTCCCCGGCCCAGATGACCTTGCGTACGTTCTTGGCGCTTGCCTTCTTGGAGTCGGCCGCGGCGACGGCGGACTTCTTGGCGTCGGCGCTCGACACATCGGCGTCCGTCGACGCCACGGATATCCGTCCGCCGCGGGCCTTGTCGACGCTTTTCAGCTTGCCGCTCTTGGCGGTGTGGGCGACGAGGTCGCCGCCGAGCACGGGCAGGCCGTCGTAGGTGCGCTCGTAGCGGGTGTGGACGGTGCCGTCGGTGTCCTTGACGACATCGCGGACGACGAGCTTCTCCTTGCCGCCGAGTCCGATCGCCTCGGCGGCCGAAGAGGCGTCCGCCTGGGCCGACTTGATGGCATCGGCGCGCTGCGCGGCGCTCAGGCGCAGGGTGCCCGCGCCGGCGGAGTCCTGGTCACCGGCCGCGGTGGCGGCGGTGGTGCTCTGGACGCCGATGACGACCATGGCGGCGGATGCGGCGAGGGCGGCGGCGCGAACAGCGGTCTTGCGAGGGGTGGGGGACTGCTGTCTCACTGGCTCTCCTTGAAAGGGCTTGGCCGGGTGGGGAGCGGCGGAGAGAGAGTGACACCGGTGACCCGTTGATTGACGGTTCACGAACAACTCTTTACTTGTTCTTGTCCGAATGGTGCGGCCCAATGTCCGCTATGCGTACGGTTGTTGATCCTGGGTCGGCGACTCTTGCCGGGTGAGTGGCTTGCGGAACACGGCGCAAGGACGTTCCGCGCCGCGATCCTTCCTGCGATCGACGACCTCGTACCCGAGCGAGCCCCAGAAGGCGAACCCCGCGTCATTGCCCTCAAGGACGGCGAGACGCACCCCCTCGCGCCCCTCCTCCCGGAACCGCTCCTCGATCATGCCCACGAACTCCCTCCCGTACCCCTTGCGTTGCTGCCGCACGTCCACCATCAGCAGCCCGATCCACGGATCGGGGTCGGCGGGATCGGGATGCCGGTCCAGCGTGATCCCGACCCCGACGACCCGCCCCTCGGAACGGGCCAGCAGCACCTCGGCCCCCGGCACGGCCAACTCGTCCGCCAGCGCGGCGGCGACCTGCTCGGGACGGATGTCGTCCGGGTCGGGGAAGTCGCCGGAGAGCGCATGGAAGGCGCGGTTGGAGGCGTACACGGCGGTGAGCTCGGTGAGCAGTTCGCCGGGCAGGGCGCCGCTGTCCGACGGGGTGAGCGGTTCGAGAATCATGCGGCGCAGATTAGTGGACGGAGAGGCCGGTTCCCGCTGCCGTCCATTTCGCTTTCTTTCCCTCACGCACCAGGAATTGATTCCGGCATCGCACGTCTGAACAAATTCAGGACAGCTGTCGATTTGGCCGGAAGAACGGGTGCCGCGAGGCGCGCGAATTCTTCAATCTGTACGAGCGCCGCCGTGCCCACAGAAAATCTGTGAGGCGGGAAAGCATTCGGTTCTCAACCAAAAAGTGCGGCGCTCAACCAATTCCCCGGAAGGGAGAATTACGTGGCAAGCAGCAGGGCACGTATCCGCGTAGAGCTCGTCAAGGTCCACTGTTTCGACACCGAGGACAACCTCGGCGGCGACGAGTTCTACGTCGTGGGTGCCGCCGCCTGTGGTGACATCCGCAACGTCGTCCTCACCAAGCCGCTCGACATCAACGACCAGCAGACGAAGATGTTCAACCCGACCGAGTCCGTGATCTTCGAGGGCGAGGTCGGCATGGACGACACCCTCACCCTCGGAATCGCCGGCTACGACGAGGACTTCAGCTCGGACTGGGGCAAGTACGGCCAGGCCCTCAAGGAGATGCTGGACTCCGTCAACAAGGTCGTCCCCATCCCCGGCCAGTTCGGCCAGCAGCTCATCGACGTCTCGTACACGGCGATGAGCGACGTCCTCAAGAAGATCGACCCGGACGACGAACTCGGTCAGCTCACCGTGTCCCGCCCCATTTCGGAAATCCACGCGGGCGACAAGCCGTGGCCGTTCGAGGGCGGCACGTGGATGGGCAAGTGGAAGTACGAAGTGACGTACCGGATCACCAAGATTCCGGTGGAGTAGCCAGTAGTGAGTAGCAAGTAGCAGGCCTCTTCTGGATGGGACGGCTTTCCGTAAAGGGCGGCCGTCCCATTCCGTGGCTTCACGGCGTGGACGTCAGCGCCTTGAACGCCCGGGTCTGCTCCACGATCGCCCGCTCCGTGGGGAGGCGTTCGATGGAGGACGCGCCGAAGAAGCCGACGATTCCCGTCGTGCGGGACAGGACGTACGCCGCGTCCTCCGGCTCCGCGATCGGGCCCCCGTGGCAGAGGACAAGGATGTCGGGGTTCACGTCCTTCGCCGCGTCGTGCATCTTCTGGACCGCTGCGGCCGCCTGGTCCAGGGTCAGGGCCGTGCCCGCGCCGATCGAGCCCTTCGTGGTCAGGCCCACGTGCGGGACGAGGACGTCCGCGCCCGCGCGGGTCATGTCCGCCGCCTGGGCCGGGTCGAAGACGTAGGGGGCCGTCAGGAGGTCACGGGCGTGGGCCTCGCGGACCATGTCGACCTCCAGGGCGTAACCCATGCCCGTCTCCTCGAGGTTGGTGCGGAACGTGCCGTCGTAGAGGCCGACCGTCGGGAAGTTCTGGACGCCCGCGAAGCCCATCGCCTTCAGCTCGTCCAGGAAGCGGCCCATGTCCCGGAACGGGTCCGTGCCGCACACCCCGGCAAGGACTGGAGTGTCCTTCACCACGGGGAGTACCTCCCTGGCCATGTCGACCACGATCGCGTTCGCGTCCCCGTACGGGAGAAGGCCGGCGAGCGAGCCGCGGCCCGCCATGCGGTAGCGGCCCGAGTTGTAGATGATCAGGAGGTCGACGCCGCCCTCCTCCGCACACTTGGCGGAGAGGCCGGTGCCGGCTCCCGCGCCGATCACCGGATTGCCTGCCGCCACCTGGGAGTTGAGGCGCGCCAGTGCTTCCTTGCGGGTGATCTGTGTCATCAGCTTCTCCTCAGGTGAAGTCGTGCGTCACGGCGCCGGCTTCAGCTCGCGCGAAGTGATCAGCTCGTCCAGACGGTTCGCCATCGCCACCGCGAACGCCGCGTCGTTGATGTGTACGTCCATTTCGTGGAGCCGGACCCCGCTGCCCCGCACCGTCGTGCGCAGGGCGGCCAGGCCCGCCGCGTCCGCCGCCGCGTCCTCGAAAGGGCCGCCGTCGATGTCCACCGCCGAGACGCCGCGCAACGGCCAGAACAGTTCGGCGGGGCCGCGTGCCGCGGCGAGCTTGTGGCCGAGCGATGCGCCAAGGGCCGCCATCTCCTGGGCGGTCGTCCGCATCAGGGTGACCGTGGGGTTGTGGACGAGCAGATTGCGGTCCGCGAGGTGTGCGGGGACGGTCGGCTCCGGGCCGAAGTTGACCATGTCCAGGGCGCCGGGGGCGACCACCTGGGGGATGCCCGCACGGCCCGCGGCGGTGAGGCGCTCGGGGCCCGCGGAGAGGACACCGCCGACCAGATCGTCGGCCAGTTCGGTGGTGGTCAGGTCGAGTACGCCGTCCAGGAGACCGTCGGCCGCCAGTTTCTCCACCGCGCGGCCGCCGGCGCCCGTCGCGTGGAAGACGAGCACCTCGTAGCCGAGCTCGGTGAGGCGGCCGCGGGCCGCGTCGATCGCGGGCGTCGTCACGCCGAACATCGTCGCCGCGACCACCTTGCGGCCCTGGCCCGCGAGTTCGTCGTGGTTGCGCTCAAAGCGGCGCGCCATGCCGGAGGCCGCGGCCGCCGCGTTGCCGAGGACCTGCCGGGAGACCGAGTTGATGCCGGAGATGTCCACCACGCTGTACATGAGGGTGATGTCGCTGCTTCCGACGTACGGGGACACGTCACCGCCCGCCATCGTGCTGACCAGCAGCTTCGGCACCCCGATCGGCAGCGCCCGCATCGCCTGCGCCGCGATCGACGAGCCGCCGCTGCCCGCCGCCGCGAGCACCGCGTGCAGCCTGCCGGCGCGGTGCAGGTCGAGGACGACCTCCGTCACGCCGTCCGCCATCGCGGCGACCGCCGCGCCCCGGTCGGCCGAGCGCCGCAGCTTCGCCAGGTCGTGCCCGGCGGCGCGGGCCACGGCTTCGGCAGATACGTCGGCGGTGGGCGCCTGCGCGGGCGGCGGCAGTGCGCCCACGTCGACGAGCAGGACGTCGCTGCCGTACTCCCGCAGCCGCTCGCGCAGCCATGCGTACTCGGCGCCTTTGGTGTCCAGCGTGCCGACCAGCACCACCGTTGCCATGGGCCCTCACACTCCTTGCCGATTGGCCTGTGCGGGTTGTTTCTGTGCCACCGCTTCGCGGTGGATCCTTTCCCGCCCACCGACGACGAGGGCCCCCGGCGGAACGAATCCGCCGGGGGCCCTCGTCAACTGCCTGGTGAACCTCAGACGTTGACGCCGAAGTCCTGTGCGATACCGACCAGACCGGACGCGTAGCCCTGGCCCACCGCGCGGAACTTCCACTCCGCACCGCTGCGGTACAGCTCGCCGAAGACCATGGCGGTCTCGGTGGCGGCGTCCTCGGAGAGGTCGTAACGAGCGATCTCGGTGCCGCCGGCCTGGTTGAGGATGCGGATGAACGCGTTCCGCACCTGGCCGAAGTTCTGCGAGCGGTTCTCGGCGTCGTAGATCGAGACCGGGAAGACGATCTTGTCGATGTCGGCCGGGAGGCCCGCCAGGTTGACGTTGATCTGTTCGTCGTCGCCCTCGCCCGCACCCGTGACGTTGTCACCGGTGTGCACGATGGTCTGGTCCGGCGTCGCCTTGTTGTTGAAGAAGACGAAGTGGCCGTCCGAGAAGACCTTGCCCTGGGGGTTCACCGCGATCGCGGAGGCGTCCAGGTCGAAGTCGGTGCCAGTGGTGGTGCGGACGTCCCAGCCGAGGCCCACGGTGACGGCGGTCAGGCCCGGAGCCTCCTTGGTGAGCGAGACGTTGCCACCCTTGGACAGGCTTACTGCCATTGTTGGGAGTCCCTTCCCTCGTTGCGTACGAACGGGCTTCGTACTGGGGACGAAGCTACCGTCACCTCTATGAACGTCGACCGGGGTCCCAGAGGTTCCAGTTCCTTTTACTTTCTTTACCCACCTCTGGCACCACACGTCCCCGGCGCGTCGGCATGACGACCGTAAATCGGCATGACGACCCTAAATACGGGTGACGTGGACCGGACAGACGCGGGACCATGGAGCACATGTCCGGTCCCTATGTCATCCGCGGCTCCGTCTCCTTGCCCGAGGCCGAGCTCATGTGGCGTTTCTCGCGGTCCTCGGGGCCGGGCGGGCAGCACGTCAACACCAGTGATTCGCAGGTGGAGCTGAGGTTCGACCTGGCGAACACGGACGCGCTGCCCGAGGTGTGGAAGGAGCGCGCCCTGGAGCGCCTCGCGAGCCGTCTCGTCGGCGGCGTCGTCAGCGTGCGGGCGTCGGAGCACCGCTCCCAGTGGCGCAACCGCGAGATGGCCGCGATCCGTCTCGCCTCGCTCCTCGCGGAAGCCACCGCCCCGCCGCCGCGGCCCCGCAGGGCCACGAAGATCCCCCGTGGCATCAATGAGCGGCGGCTGCGGAACAAGAAGCAGCGCAGCGAGACCAAGCGCGGCCGCTCGGGCCAGGGCTGGGGCTGAACCCGCAAGCCCGAGCCCGCAAACGCCGCTTCAGCAAACCCCGCTTCAGCAAACGCCGCTCACCCCAGATGCCGGTACTTCCCCTTGAAATACATCAGCGGCCCCCCGTCCGCGCTGGGCAGCTCCGCCGTGATCACGCGCCCGATGACCAGGGTGTGATCACCCGCCGTCACCGTCTGCTCGGTGCGGCACTCCAGCGTCGCGAGCGCGCCGCCCACCAACGGAGCCCCGCAGGCCTCGCCCCGTACGTAAGGGATGTCGTCGAAGAGCAGCCGGTCGCTGATCCGGCCCTTCATGGCGAACCGCCCCGCGATGTGCCGCTGGCTCTCGGTGAGCACCGAGACGCCCCACAGCGGCTGCTCGGCGAGCAGGTCGTCCATCCGGGAGCCCTCACGCAGGCTGACCAGCACCAGGGGCGGGTCCAGGGAGACGGAGAGGAAGGCCGTCGCGGTCATGCCGACGTCCTCGCCGCCCGGTGCCATCGGGTCCTGCGCGTCCAGCGGAAGCTCACGCGCGGTCACCAGGACCACGCCCGCTGCGAGCCGGGACATGGCGGCGCGGAACTCTTCGTTGCTCACCCCCACAGGATGCCTGCCGGGGGCCGGGATGCTGGGGGATGCCGGGGCGGGGGAGGCCGCGGGAGCGCCCTGGGGCGGCGCCTGCGGCGTCTGGAGTGTCTTCGGTACGGGAACCACGGCACCGACGCTAGCCCGGCGCTCCCCGCCGCCACATCGGGCCCGGGGCCGAGACCGGGCCTAGGACCGATGGCCTATGGGCCGCTGCCGAGAGGGTGGACTAGGCCAGTGGACTGGACCAACGAAGGCTTCCCATCTGTGACTTGAGTCACAGGACCCATAAATTGTTGACCCTGTGTACCGAGTGAGCTGCTCGCTGTGATTCAGTGACGGTGGCAATCAGACACTGAGGTGACTCAGACACTGAGGGAACTAAGGGCGCTGCGAATCCTGGAGTTGCTGTCGAGGTCTCGGGGAGAGCGAGCAATGGAGACCGAGTCGGAGCCGTACGTCCGTCTTGCGACCCTGCGGCAGCTGCATCAAGTGGTGGCGGACCTGAACACGGCCCGAAGCCTGGCGGACACGCTGCAGACCGTCGCCGACGGCGTGGTCAACGGCCTTGGCTATGAGCTGGCGTGCGTCAATCTCGTGCGCCCGGACGGCGACCTCGTCGTCGCCGCCTTCGCGGGCAACACCGCCGCCGAGGCGCTCATCACCGGCCGGGTCGGCTCCCGTGAGGCCTGGGAGCGCCGCCTCTCCATGGGCGAGCCCTGGGGCGCCCTCCGCTTCATCTCGTACACCGAGGGCTGGATCCTCGACGAGGACGACGTCCCCCAGTGGTACACCGAAGGGCCCGAGCCCCGCTTCGAGGACGAGTGGCACCCCTCCGACCGGCTCTTCGCCCCCATGTACGCGACCGGCGCCGCCGGCGGTGAACTGCTCGGCGTGATCTCCGTGGACCGCCCGCGCAACGGCCGCAGGCCCGGCGCCTGGGGCCGCGAGGCCCTGCAGATGTACGCCTTCCAGGCCGCCATCGCGATCAGCAACGCGCGGCTTCGCGCCAATATGCAGCGCGCCCTGGTCCGCCTGGAGCGCGAGCAGCAGGCGCTGCGAGCCAGCGAGGAGTCCTTCCGGCAGGCCTTCGAGTACGCGCCGTCCGGCATGGCCATCGCCGAGATGGGCGGCGACCAGCACGGCCGCATCCTGCGGACGAACGACGCCCTCTGCCGCCTCCTGGGCCGTCCCGCATCGGCCATGCGCCGCTACTCCTTCTCCGACCTCGTCCACCCCGAGGACATCGGCACCCTCCTGCGGACCTCCGCCGAGGGCGGCCGCGCCGAGCTGCGCCTGGCCCGCCGCGACGGGACGTACGTCTGGGTGTCGCTGCGCAACTCCGTCGTCGCCGACGCCGCCGACGGGCCCCGCTTCCTGCTCACCCACGTCGAGGACATCGAGGAGCGCAAGCGCCGCGAGCTCCAGCTCGCCCACCGCGCCTCGCACGACTCCCTCACCGGCCTGCCCAACTCCGCCGAGCTGCGCTCCCGGCTCAGCGCGCGCCTGTGCCGCCGCCCGCACGCGGGCCAGCCCAGCGCGGTGGACTCGCTGGACGCCGCGTACGACGGCGCCTACGACGCGGACGGGCAGCACGGCTTCGACTACGGCCTGCACGCCGCGCAGGCGCCGAACAGCCTGCAGCAGGGCGGCGAGGGCTTCGACCACCACGTGCACACCGTCGCGCCCCCGGAGGGGAACGGCGACACGGACGACGGCACCAAGGGCCTTGCCGTTCTCTTCTGCGATCTCGACGGCTTCAAGTCCATCAACGACCGCTTCGGGCACCACACCGGCGACGCCGTCCTCATCGAGGTGGCGAGGCGGCTCACCAACGGCGTACGCGACGGGGACACCGTCGCCAGGCTCGGCGGCGACGAGTTCGTCGTCCTCGCCGACGGTCTCGGCAGGGCCGACGCGCAGGACCTCGCGGTGCGGCTGCGGAACGCGATCATCCCGCCGATTCGCGTCGATGGGCGGGCGGTCCGGGTTGGGGCCAGTTTCGGCATCGGCTGGGCGCACTGCGGGATGACGGCCGACGAAGTGTTGCACTCCGCTGACCAGCGGATGTACGTGGAGAAACGGTCACGTGCCAAGCAGCACCGGCGGGCCGGCTGACCGTCCGGATGAGGTCAACGCCACCCCGTGGCATCACTCGGAGCGGGTAGGCTCCCCCGGTCAGCGATATGTATGAGGGAGTGACCTGGGAATGACGACGCCCGGCAATAACGGCGAGCAGACGCCGAGCGCGCCGCAGGGCGACGACGACCCGTTCGGCTATCTGTACGAGGACGGCCAGGCGGCCGGTGCGACCCCGCCCAGCGGAGGCGGCGGCTACGGCTACCCGGGCCCCCGGTCCTCGTACAACCAGGTCCGCGCGGTCGGCGACCGCCGCCCTTCGTACGGTCATCCGCAGCAGACGCAGGCGCAGCAGACGTACGGCCAGCAGGTCCCGCAGCAGCAGCCCTACGGCCAGCCGAACGCCCACTACGCGGCGCCCGAGGCGCAGCCGGGCGGCGCGCCCCAGTACTCACCGGCGCCCGCGGGCACGGGCGGCGGCCGGGGCCGCGGCCCCAACACCAAGGGCCTCCTGATCGGCGCGATCGCGGTGGTGGCGGTCGTCGCCATCGGGATCGGCGCGGCGATGCTGTCCGGCGGCGGCGACGAGAAGGACGGCCCCGATGCGGGCGGCAAGCCCAGCAAGGCGTCGACGGTCGAGCCCAGCGAAAAGCCGTCGAAGCCCGCGAAGGACCCGGTCGACCTCCCCAAGACGGACGCGAAGGCCCTGAAACTGGAGGGCGGCACGACGACGGCGTCGGACGTCCCCGGCGCGAAGGCCGCGGGTGGTGTCTACGTGGCGGGCCTCGACAAGGTCGGCGCGCAGGTCACGTGGACGGTGAACGGCATCCCCAAGGGCGGGACGTACAGCCTGTGGGTGACGTACGGCGTGCCGGGCAAGGATGCCAACGCGAACATCATCGTGAACGGCAAGAAGGAAACCCGTCCGCTGAACATGAAGAACTTCACCGGCGCCGACGAAGGCGACTGGGAGAAGGGCTGGACGAACACGTACGCCGTGATCCAGCTGAACAAGGGGACGAACACGATCGCGCTCGGGTGCGATCAGAGCAGCATCTGCGGGGCGAACCTCGACCAGATGTGGCTGGTCAAGGGGAGCCAGGGGTAGGTTTCACCCTCCCCAGCAGCTCCTCGTACACAGTCGCGTCGAACTCGCCCGCCACGGGCGAGGCCACCGTCGCCGCCGAGAGGGCTGTCGCGCGGGCCAGGCGCTCCGGCCACGCGAGGCCCTCCACCAGGGCCGAGAGCAGGCCCGCCACCGCCGAGTCGCCCGCGCCCGTCGGGTTGCCGTGGACGTGGGTCGGCGGGGTCGCCTGCCAGGTGCCGTCGGGGGTGACCGCCAGGAGGCCCTTGGCGCCCAGGGATGCCACCACCGTGTGCGCGCCCCGGCGCCGGGCGTCACGGGTCGCCTGGGCGGGCTCGTGGGAGCCGGTCAGCTCGGCGAGTTCGTCGGCGTTCGGCTTGACGATGTCGGGGCGGGCGGCGACGCCACGGCGCAGCGGCTCCCCGCTGGTGTCCAGGAGGACCGGGATCTTGGCGGCGCGGGCCGCGCGGACGAGCACGGCGTACGCGCCGACCGGCACGCCCGGCGGCAGGCTGCCGCACAGCGCGACGGCGGACGCGTCGCGCAGCAACTCCTCGTAGGCGGACTGGAATTCCGCCCATTCGGCGGGCGAGACCTGCGGCCCCGGCTCGTTGAGTTGTGTGGTGTCGCCGGTCGTTGCGTCGACGACGGCGATGGTGCGGCGGGTCGCCCCCGCTACCGGCAGCAGCGCGTCCGTGACGCGCGGCTCGTGCGCGAGACGGTTGCGCAGGGTGCGGCCGGTGTCGCCGCCCGCGAGGCCGGTCACCGTCACGTCGTGGCCGAGCGCGGCGAGCACGCGGGCGACGTTCAGGCCCTTGCCGCCGGGTCGTTCGGTGACCTCGGTGACGCGGTGCGAGGCGTGCGGGGTGAGGGCGGGGACCCGGTAGGTGATGTCCAGGGCGGCGTTCAGCGTGACGGTCAGGATCACTCGTACCACCCCCGGGAACGGTCACGTTCGGTCGCTTTCGGCGTCTGATCATGCCAAACAGAAGGCGGTTGGCCCAGAGGTCGGAACCAACCGCCTGGCGCTCAACAGCAGGTGAAATCGCCTGAGTTGGGGCTAAAAGGGCTCAACCACCCATTCGCCCTTGCACATCACGCCCTTGAGGTCGAAGCCCGCGTCGAGGACCACCAGGTCCGCGTCCTTGCCGGGCTCCAGCGAGCCGATCCTGTCGTACATCCCAAGGAGCTTGGCCGGGTTGGCGGAGATGGCGCGGACGGTGTCCTCGACGGTCAGCTTGTCGATGGTCACCGAGCGCTTGAACGCCCGGTCCAGGGTGAGCGTCGAGCCCGCGATCGAACCGCCTTCGACGAGCCGCGCCACGCTGTCCAACACCTCGACCTCCAGCGGGCCGAGCATGTAGCGACCGTCGCCGAAGCCCGCCGCGTCCATCGCGTCCGTGATGAGCGCGACGCGCCCCGCACCCGCGCGGTGGAAGGCCAGCTCGAAGGCGGCCGGGTGCAGATGCGTGCCGTCGTTGATCAGCTCGACGGTGATCCGCTCGTCCTCCAGGAGGGCGGCGATCGGTCCGGGCGTTCGGTGGCCGAGGGCGGGCATCGCGTTGTAGAGGTGCGTGGCGACGGTGGCGCCCGCGTCGATGGCCTGCACGGTCTGCTCGTACGTCGCGTCCGTGTGGCCGATCGCCGCGATCACGCCGTGCTCGGCGAGCAGGCGTACGGAGTCGATGCCGCCGGGCAGTTCGGTGGCCAGCGTGACCATCTTCGCGTGGCCGTGTGCCGCGTCGACCAGCTTGCGCACATCGGCCGGGTCCGGGTCGCGAAGGAGGGCCTCGCTGTGCGCGCCCTTGCGGCACGGGGAGATGAAGGGGCCCTCGAAGTGGATGCCGGCGATGTCGCCCTGCTCGGCGAGTTCGGAGAGCAGCCCGGCCCGCTGGACCAGGAAGTCCATCTCGCCGGTGACGGTCGATGCGACGACGGTCGTGGTGCCGTGCAGGCGGTGGGTCTGGACTCCCTTCAGTACGTCGTCGACGGTGCCGGAGGTGAAGGAGGCACCGCCGCCGCCGTGGTTGTGGATGTCGACGAAGCCGGGCACCACCCAGTGACCCGTGAGGTCGACCGTCTCCGCGTCGGCGGGCACGCTCCCCGCGATCCGCGAACCGTCGACGATCACTCGGCCGTCCGTGAGGGTCCCGGTGGGCAGCACCACCTGAGCACCGGCGAGCACCTTGCTAGTGGCCATCAGGCGGTTACCTCCGTGGGGTCGGACTTCTGGTCCGGCTTCGGGCCGGACTTCTGCTCGGACTTCTGGTTGACGAGGTCCCAGGCCAGCAGGCCCGCGCCCAGGCACCCGGCGGTGTCGCCGAGGGCCGCGGGCACGATCTGGGGCAGCGTCTGGAACTGGACGACGCGTGCCGCGACCGCGGCCCGCAGGGGTGTGAACAAGGTTTCCCCGGCCTCGGCGAGACCGCCACCGATGATCAGGGTGTGCGGGTCCAGGAGGGTGAGGGCGGTGATCAGACCGTCGGCGAGCGCGTCGACGGCGTTCTGCCAGACCTCCAGGGCGAGCGGGTCGCCGGACTCCACGGCCTTCGCGCAGTCCGCGGCGTCCGCGTCGGGGTGGCCGCTCGCCGCCGCCCACGCCTGACTCACCGCGGACGCGGAGGCGAGCCGCTCCAGGCAGCCGCGCTGACCGCAGCCGCAGGGCGGTCCTCCGGGGCGTACGACGATGTGTCCGATCTCGCCGGCCGAGCCGTGCGCACCGGGCTCGATGCCGCCGCCGATCCCGATGGCCCCGGCGATGCCCGTGCCGAGCGGCACGAACAGGAACCGGTCGGCGCCCTTGCCCGCGCCGATCCGCCCCTCGGCGAGGCCGCCGGTGCGCACGTCGTGGCCCAGGGCCACGGGTACGCCTTCCAGCCTCCGGCTCAGCAGGTCCCGCAGCGGGACGTCGTGCCAGCCGAGGTTCGACGCGTACACCGCGATGCCGCGCTCGGTGTCGACGATCCCTGGGACGGCGACGCCGGCCGCGGCTGCCGGTTCCCCGAACTCCTCGATCCCGTGCGCGCGCAGGTCGGCGGCGAAGCCGACGATGGACTCGACCACGGCGTCGGGCCCGCGCTCGCGGCCGGTGGGCCTGCGGGCCTCGTGCAGGAGCGTGCCGTCCGCCCCGACCAGGGCGGCCTTCATTCCGGTGCCGCCCACATCGAGGGCGATGACGTGTTTCACGGGGGACAGTCTCGCGCGTGACCCGCGAGAGGTCTAGTCCACTTCGGGTACTTGCGTGGGGTAATCGGCGCGGAATTTGTGGGCGTTCGCCGGTCGATCCGTGGGGCAATCGGACGGGTGTCCGTAGTGCGCCGTTGAGCAAGCGATACTGGAGTGGTGTAGACCTCGTGTTCACGCGCGGGGGAAAATCGCAGTTCACGTAGATCATGAGGGTGGGAACAGCTGTGCAGCGGCGCGCGACAGGACTGACCGCGGCGGTAGCCGCACTGGGCATGGCGGCGACTCTCGCCGGCTGCGGCGGTCCGGGCGACTCAGGCGACGTCACCCTCAAGCTGGTGGCCGCCGACTATGGCGACTCCAAGACCAACAGCTCCCAGAAGTACTGGGACAAGCTCGCCGGGAAGTTCGAGGACGAGAACCCGGGCATCAAGGTCGACGTCAGCGTCTACTCCTGGACGGACGTCGACCGCAAGGTCAAGGAAATGGTCAAGGCGGGCAACGCCCCCGACATGGCCCAGATCGGCGCCTACGCCGACTATGCCGCGCAGGACAAGCTGTACCGCGCCGAGGACCTGCTCGCCATCTCCACCCAGGCCGACTTCATGGCGCCCCTCTCCGAGGCCGGCGAGGTCAACCGCGTCCAGTACGGCATGCCGTTCGCCTCCTCCACGCGCCTCCTCTTCTACAACGAGAAGATCTTCAAGGACGCCGGCCTCACCCCGCCGCAGAGCTGGACCGAGCTGGCGGCCGACGCCAAGGCGCTCAAGGCGCGCGGCGTGAAGATCCCCTACGCCCTGCCGCTCGGCCCGGAAGAGGCGCAGGCCGAGACGATGCAGTGGCTGCTCAGCGGTGGCGGCGGCTACACCGACAACGTCGGCACGTACGACATCAACTCCGCGCAGAACGTGAAGACCTTCACCTGGCTGAAGGACGAGCTGGTCGACAAGGGCCTGACAGGACCGACGGCGCCCGCCGAGCTCGACCGCGCCGAGGCCTTCGCCGCGTTCACCCGCGGCGACGTGGGCATGCTCAACGGCCATCCCACGCTGATGCAGATGGCCGAGAAGAAGGGCGTGAAGTACGGCATGGTGCCGATGCCCGGCGTGAACGGCAACGCCAAGGCCACCATGGGTGTCGCCGACTGGATGATGGCCTTCAAGCAGAACGGCCACCGCGAGGAGATCGGCAAGTTCCTCGACTTCGCCTACAGCACGAAGAACGTCCTGGACTTCTCCCGCGAGTACGACCTGCTGCCCGTCACCACCTCCGCCGCGCAGCAGATGACCGGCAACGACGACGACAAGGCGCTCGCCGAGTTCCTGGGGGAGCTGCCCACCTCGCAGCTGTACCCGGTCGGCAAGACGTCCTGGGCGCGGGTCTCCGTCGAGGTCAAGAAGTACATCGGCAAGGCCGTCTCCCCGAACGCCGACCCGGGCTCGATCCTCACCCAGATCCAGACCAAGGCGGCGACCGAGGCGAACTCGGAATAGCGTGACGGCATGACGGGCACAACAGGCGGGCCAGACACGACAGACGACGGCACCCCGGACGACACCGGCCTCTCCGAGCGCGACCGCGCGATCCTCGCCCTGGAGCGGCAGGACTGGGTGTCCGGGCCCGGCGCCAAGGAGCGCGCGATCCGCGAGCGGCTCGGCATGGTGCCGGTCCGCTACTACCAGGTCCTCAACGCCCTGCTCGACGATCCCCGCGCCCTCGCGCACGACCCGGTGACCGTCAACCGGCTTCGGCGGGTTAGGGAGTCCCGGCGCGAGGAGCGTTGAGCGTAGGGTCGGCCCCATGGGTGACCCCGTGTACTCGCCGTCCTCTCCCTCTCCCGAGCTGCCCGAACCCGTGACCCCCGCCGGGCGCGAGGGCCTGGCCGCGCTCCTTGCGCGGCCCGAACGTGCCGTGATCGCGCTGGACTTCGACGGCACGCTGGCCCCGATCGTCCCCGACCCGGAGCAGGCCCGCGCCCACCCCGACGCCGTGCCCGCCCTCGCCGCGCTCGCGCCGAAGGTGCGGTCCGTCGCCGTGGTCACCGGCCGCCCGGCGGGCGTCGCCGTGCGCTACGGCGGCCTCGCGGGCGTCCCCGGCCTCGAACACCTCGTCGTGCTCGGCCACTACGGCGCCGAACGCTGGGACGCCGTCTCCTCCACGGTCCACGCCGCCGAACCACACCCCGGCGTCGCGGCGGTCCGCGCCGAACTCCCCGGCTTCCTCGACGCGATCGGCGCCTGGCGCGGCACCTGGATCGAGGAGAAGGGCCGCGCGGTCGCCGTCCACACCCGCCGCGCCCAGGACCCGCAGGCCGCCTTCGAGGCGCTGCGCGAGCCGCTCGGCGAGTTGGCGTCCCGCCACGGCCTGATCGTCGAACCGGGGCGCCTGGTCCTGGAGTTGAGGCCGCCTGGCATGGACAAGGGCGTGGCCCTCGCCGACTACGTACGCGAAGTGGGCGCCGAGACGGTCGTCTACGCCGGCGACGACCTGGGTGACCTGCCCGCCTTCGCCGCCGTCGAGAAGCTCCGCTCGGACCAGGTGCGCGGCCTGCTGGTGTGCAGCGGCAGCGCGGAGGTGGCGGAACTGGCCGAGCGGGCCGACCTGGTGGTGGAAGGCCCGCGGGGCGTGGTGGAACTGATCGCGGCGATCGCGGCTCAACTTCCCTGATCCGCCCCGAGGTTGGGCGGATCGGGGATCGGATTGCCGAAGTAGTCGTGGGTGATCCCGTCGTCGACGGCCGTGCCGATGCCGCGAGCAGGCGAATCGCTCCTCAGCCGTACGTCGTCGGGGGCGTCCGGAGTGGTGTCGGCGAACCGGGGGTCGGCGTTGACGCCGGACGGGTCGCGCGGCTGGGCGGTCCGCCAGTACAGGTTGTTGCTGAAGGTGCTGACGGTGTCCTTGATGGGAGACCCGGCACCGGGCGCACCCACGAGAACATTGTCGCGGAAGGTGACACCGGTGGGCCCGTTGTTGGAGACGAGCGCGGTGTCGGCGCGGTCGGTGACGACGGTGTTCCGATAGACCTGGGTGTCGGTCGCGGCCCCGCAGACGACGGAGATCACGGCGTACGGAGACGTGGTGTTCCGGTCGTTGACGCTGATGTTGTCGTGGATGCGGTTGCCGTCGCTGGTGGTGTCCGCGCCATTGCAGACGAGTAGGAAACCGCCCTCGTTGTCGTGGCTGTAGTTGTAGCGGTAGGTGTTGCGGACGTTGCCGCCGTCGATGTCGTACGCCATTGAGTCCCGCGTCCCGTGGCCGCCGGTGACCTCGTTGTACTGGTAGAGCGCGTCCTGCGACTCCCAGGCCCAGATGCCGGCGTTGTAGCCCGCCGAGCGCATGTTGAACCCGTCCACGTAGTTGTGCTCGACGCGGGCCTTCCGCGTCTCGTGGATGACGATGCCGTCGCCGCCGACGTCGTAAGCCTTGTTCCGTACGAACTCGACGCCGCTGGAAAGGAGTTCGGCATCGGCGTCCGTGCCGCTGCCCCAGGTCGACATGGTGCCGATGCCGGTGCGGTCGACGTGGCGGACGGTGGAGTCCTCGACGCGGAGGCCGTTGAAACGGGTGGGGGTGGTGCTGCCCTGCACGACGAAGAGAATCCCGCCGGACGGGTCCGGGTCCTTGAAGTCGGCGCCGTTCACGTCGTGGACGTCGACTCCGTCGACGACGAAGTGGTCGGCCGTGCCGTAGTCGGTGAGCTGGACGTAGAGCCCGGCGCGGCGTTCGGTGGTGGTGGCGGGACCGGTGTTGGAGAGGTCCAGGTTCCGGATCTCCCACTGCTCGGTGTTGACCAGATGCAGGGCGGCGCGGGCGCCGTTCGCCTGGATGCGGGGCTTGGCCTTGCCGCTTCCGTACGCGTCGATCAGCACGGGGGCGCCGGCCGCACCCGCACCTTTGGGAGCCAGCACCCCCGTGCAGCTTGTGCCGCGCCGCAGCAGCAGTTTCTCGCCGGGGGCGTAGGTGTGGGCGCTCGCCTTCTGCAGGCTGCGCCAGGCCGTTCCGGCGGAGGTGCCGGACGCGTTGTCGCTGCCGCTCCGGCAGTCGACGTAGTACGTCTTCGCCTCCGCGGCGGCGGTGGGGGCGGCTGTCGCCCCTGCCAGGGCGAGGGCGGTGAGGGCTACGGTGCTTGTGCGGCGTAGGGCCATGCGGGGAAGGTAGCGAGGGGGCTGGCCGGGGGCCCATGGACAAACGTGGGTGGGGGTTGGAGATTTTTCCCGCCCACCCACCCGATTGCCCGGCAGTTGCCAGGTTTTTCAGCCCGTCCGGCGTTTGAGGACGAAACCGCCCTTACCCCAGCGCCCCCAGCTGGTCCAGGAACCACTGGGCAGGCGGCAGCGCAGTGGCCGCCGCAGCGAGTCGTTTTGTGCGTTCGGCGCGCTCGTCCGCAGGCATGCTCAACGCCTCGTGCAGCGCAACCGCCGTACCCGAAACGTCATACGGGTTCACCACCAGCGCGTCCTCGCCCAGCTCCTCGTATGCCCCAGCCTCCCGCGACAGAACAAGAACGCACCCCTCGTCGGAGACGACCGGCACCTCCTTGGCGACCAGGTTCATCCCGTCCCGGATGGGGTTCACCAGAGCCACGTCCGCCAGCCGGTACGCCGCCAGCGACCGCGCGAAGTCGTCCTTCACGTGGAGCACCACCGGGGTCCAACCCGCCACCCCGTACGCCGAGTTGATCGAGTCCGCGAGCCGCCGCACCTCCGCCGTGTAGTCGCGGTACACCGCCAGGTCCTGCCGGGACGGATACGCGAACGCGACGTGCACCACCCGCTCCCGCCACTCGGGGTGGTCCTCCAGGAGCTGCCGATACGCCTGCAGCCCCCGCACGATGTTCTTCGACAGTTCCGTCCGGTCGACGCGGACGATCACCTTCCGGTCGCCCCCCACTTGCTCCCGCAGCGCGACCAGCCGCTCCTCCACATCCGCCCGCCGCGACCGCTCCCGCAGGAAATCCGCGTCCGCCCCAAGCCCGTGTACCCCGA
The DNA here is from genome assembly GCF_026340305.1 of Streptomyces sp. NBC_01381. Taxonomy (NCBI): domain Bacteria; kingdom Bacillati; phylum Actinomycetota; class Actinomycetes; order Kitasatosporales; family Streptomycetaceae; genus Streptomyces; species Streptomyces sp. NBC_01381. Next base: position 1,190,949 of record NZ_JAPEPI010000001.1, read on the forward strand.
TCCGCGTCCCCGACGTACCGCCGAGCGCGTCCACGCAGCACGCCGTGAACGCGTCCGCCCACCGCCCCGTCAGGAACGCCGCCCGGTCGGCGCCCAGGATGCCCCGCAGCAGCTGCTCGGCGATGTCGTCCGGCAGCATCCGGAAGTAGTCGACCGGCGCCCACGGCGTGTGCGAGAAGTGGCCGATGCGCAGGTCGGGGCGGAGTTCGCGGAGCATCCCTGGGACGAGAGACAAGTGATAGTCCTGGACGAGGACCGCGGCGCCGGACCCGGCACTCTCCGCGAGTGCCTCCGCGAAGGCTCGGTTGTAGGTCTCGTACGAGGCCCACTGCGCCCGGAACTCCGGGCCGAACGCCGGTTCCAGCGGGGTCTGGTAGAGCATGTGGTGGACGAACCAAAGCACCGAGTTCGCGATCCCGTTGTACGCGTCGGCGTGCACGCCCTCGTGCGACCCGGCGTCGATGTCGAGCATCCGCACGCCCGGCTCGGCGACCCCGCGCCGTACGGCCTCCCGGTCGCCGTCACCCAGCGCCGCGCAGACCCACAGGGCGTCCGCGTCGTCCCCGATCGCGCTGAGCCCGGAGACGAGTCCGCCGCCGCCCCGCTTGGCCGTCAGCTCCCCGTTCTCCTCCAGGGTGTACGTGACAGGGCCGCGGTTGGACGCGACGAGGACCTGGGCGGCCGGGGCCGCTGCCTGCTCGGAGACCATGTGCCGAAACCTAGCCCCTCCGGGGAAACCTCAAACGTACGGCCGGACCCCCGCGGGGGCCCCGCCGTATACGTTCCAGGAGCAAGCAGTCGCGCGAAGGCTCGAGCGCCCAGTCGCGCCTCCGCTGGGCGTGGCTACGCCACGCGGCGTTCCGCGTACTCCGCGATGTCGGCCATCGGCGGCCGCTCCTCCGTGTCCACGGAGTGGGTGCGCGGCGCGAATCCGTGCTCGTCCCGCTCGAACTGCGTGAGCTCGGGGCGTACGAGGTGTCCGCGGGCGAGCCGCAGCTGTGCCGTCCGGTAGATCGCCGCGGCCATCCGGCCCAGCGCCTGACCGTCCTGGTGACGGTGCTTGCGCACACCGACGTCGACCTGCGCGAGCGCGTCGAGGCCCACCGTGTGCAGCGCGTCGACAAGGAGGCCCAGCTCCACTCCGTAACCGACGGGGAACGGCAGCCGTTCGAGCAGCGACCTGCGTGCCGCGTACTCGCCGCCGAGCGGCTGGACGAAGCCCGCGAGCTGCGGCCAGTGCATGTTCAGCAGCGGGCGCGCCATCAGCTCGGTGACCCGGCCGCCCTGACCTGCGGCCCCGCCGAGCGGGCGGTCGTACATCGCCTTCACGAAGTCCACGTCGGGCTCGGTCAGGAGCGGGCCCACGATGCCCGAGACGAAGTCCGCCGAGAACTCCTTCAGGTCCGCGTCGACGAACGCGACGATGTCACCGCCGGTCACCAGGAGCGAACGCCAGAGGACCTCGCCCTTGCCGGGCACGGCCGGGATGCGGGGGAGGATCTCGTCCCGGTGCACGACCCGCGCGCCCGCGGCGCGCGCGACCTCGGCCGTGCGGTCCTTCGAGCCCGAGTCGATCACCACGAGCTCGTCGACGAGCGGGGCCTTCTCGACCAGCTCACGGCGGATCTCCGCGACGATCTCGCCGACCGTCTCCTCTTCGTCGAGCGCGGGCAGCACGACACTCACCGACGTGCCGGACGCCTTCTTCGCCGCGATGAGCCGGTCAAGCGGCCGGTCGGCGACGGACCAGGAACGCCTGCTCAGCCAGCGCTCGGCCTCTTCCAGCAAGGTCAGGGTCCTCTCTGTGTGATCCATCTCGCGGTTCGGACGACTATCTCAAGCGTCCAGGCCTTCGGTTACAGTCTTGAACAACGCGGATGACCATCGCATGTCGGGGGTCATCGCGTAACAAATGCACCGGGACCGCGAGCCCGGCGCCATAGCGCTCATCCAGAGGGGCAGAGGGATACGGCCCGTTGAAGCCCCGGCAACCCTCCCGCCGACCGACGAGGTCACGGTGGGGAAGGTGCCAATTCCGTCTCGCGGCGAGATGCGCCGCGGGGAAGATGAGGAGAAAGGGCCTCGCCTCCATGGCTGCGCAGACTGTCGCAACGAACGACACCACCACCGCTACGAACTCCGTAGACCTCGGCCCCGCATCGGGCCTCTCCTGCCGCGAGTGCGGCGAGCTCTACGCGCTCGGCCCCATCTTCGCCTGTCAGGCCTGTTTCGGCCCGCTCGAAGTGGCCTACGACCTGCCGACCGGTGACCCCGAGGCGCTCCGCAAGCAGATCGAGTCCGGCCCCGCCAACATCTGGCGTTACGCGCCGCTGCTCCCCGTCCCCGCCGACGTGGCCGACAAGCCGAACCTGAACCCCGGCTGGACCCAGCTCGTCAAGGCCGACAACCTCGCCCGTGAACTCGGCGTCGAGCAGGGCAAGTTGTTCGTCAAGGACGACTCCGGCAACCCCACGCACTCCTTCAAGGACCGCGTCGTGGCGCAGGCGCTCGAGGCGGCGCGCGCCTTCGGGTTCACGACTCTTTCGTGCTCTTCGACGGGCAACCTCGCCGGTGCCGTCGGCGCCGCCGCGGCCCGCGCCGGCTTCCGCTCCTGCGTGTTCATCCCGCACGACCTGGAGCAGGGCAAGGTCGTCATGGCCGCGGTGTACGGCGGCGAGCTCGTCGGCATCGAGGGCAACTACGACGACGTGAACCGCTTCTGCTCCGAGCTCATCGGCGACCCGCTGGGTGAGGGCTGGGGCTTCGTCAACGTCAACCTGCGGCCGTACTACGGCGAGGGCTCCAAGACCCTCGCGTACGAGATCTGTGAGCAGCTGGGGTGGGTCCTTCCGGACCAGCTGGTCATCCCGATCGCGTCGGGCTCGCAGCTCACGAAGATCGACAAGGGTCTGAAGGAGCTGATCCGGCTTGGCCTCGTTGAGGACAAGCCGTACAAGATCTTTGGCGCGCAGGCGGAGGGGTGCTCGCCGGTGTCGGCCGCCTTCAAGGCGGGGCATGACGTCGTACGTCCCCAGAAGCCGAACACCATCGCCAAGTCGCTGGCCATCGGCAACCCGGCCGACGGGCCGTACGTGCTGGACATCGCGCGTCGCACGGGCGGGGCGGTGGAGGACGTCAACGACGAGCAGGTCGTCGATGCGATCAAGTTGCTCGCGCGGACGGAAGGCATCTTCGCGGAGACCGCGGGTGGGGTGACGGTCGGCGTCACGAAGAAGCTGGTCGAGGCTGGCCTCATCGATCCGTCCCTCACCACGGTCGTGCTGAACACCGGGGACGGCCTGAAGACGCTTGACGCCGTCGCTGAGACCTCGCAGGCGACTGCGACCATCCGGCCCAGTCTTGACGCGTTCCGCGCCGCGGGGCTTGCAGGCTAGTCGCCGTAGGGGCTGACCGCCGTCGCCGACCGGCTGGTCGTGGTCCGTCCTCGCGCAGTTCCCCGCGCCCCTTTCAGGGGCGCTCCCTCCCCGTATCTCTGAGGTGAACCCCATGAGCGTCAACGTCCGCATCCCCACCATTCTTCGCACCTACACCGGCGGTCAGGCCGAGGTCGCCGCCGAGGGGGCGAACCTCTCCGAGGTCATCGCCGACCTGGAGAAGAAGCACGCCGGTATCGCCGCCCGCGTCCTGGACGACCAGGGCAAGCTGCGCCGCTTCGTGAACGTGTACGTCAACGACGACGACGTCCGTTTCGAGCAGGGTCTGGAGACGGCCACTCCGGACGGCGCGGGTGTCTCGATCATTCCTGCCGTCGCCGGCGGCTGATCCTTTACGCAACCACCCTGTGTTATCTCAATTGCCCCCTCCGCGAGAGAAGTGGAGGGGGCAATTCCATGTGGTTGAGCGCGGTACAGTTGGGAAACGAGCTTCTCCGTTTGTGCCGAGCGCATATACGAAGTCGGTCCGGAGCCGATAAGAAGTAGCCAAAGTGCACTGCCCATTTGAGCCGATCGCGGCATTTGTCTGGCCCGACTTGCCCTGAACTCCGGCAAATTCTCCGCATATTTCCGATCGGGCGTGCCCGGAATTCTCGTCCGATTGACCTGTTGCAGACGGCAGTTGGACAGATACATTCAGCCGCGGTCGACGCGTTCCGGCGCACACCTCCACATCCCATTGGGGGGGTGAGGTCTGACCCGGGTCCGCGAAGTGCGGGCCCGTGCAAGGGCCAGTAATAGGGGAGTTAGGCATGGCTCAGGGCACCGTCAAGTGGTTCAACGCGGAGAAGGGGTACGGCTTCATCGCGGTCGACGGTGGTGCGGATGTTTTCGTCCACTACAGCGCGATCCAGATGGACGGCTACCGCACCCTTGAAGAAGGTCAGCGAGTCGAGTTCGAGATCTCGCAGGGCCAGAAGGGTCCGCAGGCGGACATGGTCAAGCTCGCCGTCTGATCTCGGCGCGATCGGCCACCGACGCACTCACGGCGAGGGGCCCGTATCCCGACAGGGGTACGGGCCCCTCGTACGTCTGGGATCCGCCAGGGGCGCTTGCACTCGTAGGGGGCGAGTGCTAATCATTGGCTTAGCACTCTCCCAGTGAGAGTGACAGAACTTGGATCGGGTCAGCGAGGTCCGCAGGCCGGGTGGGGCAAGGAACCACACGGCGCGCAGGCCGTCCGTCGCGGGCGCGGGCACGGTCCGTTTGCATTTCCACCCCGTCCGGGAGGACCACTTCACATGGCCAAGATCATCGCGTTCGACGAGGAGGCACGGCGCGGCCTCGAGCGCGGCATGAACCAGCTCGCCGACGCCGTCAAGGTGACCCTGGGCCCCAAGGGTCGCAACGTCGTCCTCGAGAAGAAGTGGGGCGCCCCCACGATCACCAACGATGGTGTCTCCATCGCCAAGGAGATCGAGCTCGAGGACCCGTACGAGAAGATCGGCGCCGAGCTGGTCAAGGAGGTCGCGAAGAAGACGGACGACGTCGCCGGTGACGGCACGACGACCGCGACCGTCCTGGCCCAGGCCCTGGTGCGCGAGGGTCTGCGCAACGTGGCCGCCGGTGCCAACCCGATGGCCCTCAAGCGCGGCATCGAGAAGGCCGTCGAGGCCGTCTCGGGCGCCCTGCTCGAGCAGGCGAAGGATGTCGAGACCAAGGAGCAGATTGCTTCGACGGCCTCCATCTCCGCCGCCGACACCCAGATCGGCGAGCTCATCGCCGAGGCGATGGACAAGGTCGGCAAGGAAGGCGTCATCACCGTCGAGGAGTCGCAGACCTTCGGGCTCGAGCTTGAGCTCACCGAGGGCATGCGCTTCGACAAGGGCTACATCTCGGCGTACTTCGCGACCGACATGGAGCGCATGGAGGCGGCCCTGGATGACCCGTACATCCTGATCGTCAACTCCAAGATCTCCAACGTGAAGGACCTGCTCCCGCTCCTGGAGAAGGTCATGCAGTCGGGCAAGCCGCTGCTGATCATCGCCGAGGACGTCGAGGGCGAGGCCCTGTCGACCCTGGTCGTCAACAAGATCCGTGGCACCTTCAAGTCCGTCGCCGTCAAGGCCCCGGGCTTCGGTGACCGCCGCAAGGCCATGCTCGGCGACATCGCCATCCTCACCGGTGGCACCGTCATCTCCGAGGAGGTCGGCCTCAAGCTGGAGAACGCCGGTCTCGACCTGCTCGGCCGCGCCCGCAAGGTCGTCATCACCAAGGACGAGACCACGATCGTCGACGGCTCCGGTGAGAGCGACCAGGTCCAGGGTCGCGTCAACCAGATCCGCGCCGAGATCGAGAACTCGGACAGCGACTACGACCGCGAGAAGCTGCAGGAGCGCCTGGCGAAGCTCGCCGGCGGTGTTGCGGTCATCAAGGCCGGTGCCGCGACCGAGGTCGAGCTCAAGGAGCGCAAGCACCGCATCGAGGACGCCGTTCGCAACGCGAAGGCCGCCGTCGAAGAGGGCATCGTCGCCGGTGGTGGCGTGGCCCTCATCCAGGCCGCCGCCGTCTTCGAGAAGCTTGAGCTCGAGGGTGACGAGGCCACCGGTGCCGCCGCTGTGAAGCTGGCCCTCGAGGCCCCGCTGAAGCAGATCGCCGTCAACGCCGGCCTTGAGGGTGGCGTCGTCGTCGAGAAGGTGCGCAACCTGACCGTCGGCCACGGCCTGAACGCCGCGACCGGTGAGTACGTCGACATGATCGCCGAGGGCATCCTCGACCCGGCGAAGGTGACGCGCTCTGCCCTGCAGAACGCCGCCTCCATCGCCGCGCTGTTCCTCACCACCGAGGCCGTCATCGCCGACAAGCCGGAGAAGGCGGGCGCTGCCCCGGCCGGCGGCGGCATGCCGGGCGGTGACATGGACTTCTGAGCCTCTTCGGCTCGGTAGGCCAGTCTTCACGTACCGAGGGCGGCACTCCTTCTCACGAAGGGGTGCCGCCCTCGGGCGTTTTCTGTACGACCTTCCATACGGCCTTCTATGCGACCAGAGTCCTGACCGCGACGGCGAGCAGGGTGATGTCCAGGGCGATCGCCACGATCAGGGAGAGCGCCGTGAGAACGGCGAGACGGGACGGGGACACTACGGCTCCTCGGTGAGTGTGTCCGGCAGGGACGTGAGGACTGTCCCGAAGTCCGTGTGCAACGGGGTGCGCCTGGAGGAAAATGAACGCCGTTGAACAGGGGCAGCGTTGAACGGGGAAGCGGAGGGCGGCCGGTGGCGGGCGGTGCGGGCGGCGACGCCGCGGCCGCGCTCGCTCAGCTGCGCAAGGAGCTGAGGCAGCGGCGCGACAGCGCGGGGCAGACCATCGACGGGCTCATCGGGCGTGCGGCGGCCCACCGCGTCCGGCTCGGCCGCACCACCGTCAGCCACGCCTTCAACGACGGCCATCCGCCGCCCACTTGGCGCACCGTCCACGCCCTGGCCCGCGCCACAGGGGCCGACGGCGACGGCGTCGCCCGGCTGCGGGAACTGTGGGAACGGGCCGCCCGCCGGGAGGACGCCGCCCTGCCGGTGCGGCGCGATGACCGCTCCCCGGCGGCGGCGGTGCTGTCCGCGGGCGTCGCGGACCCGGCCCTCCTGGAGGTGCACGAAGCCGTCCTGCCCGGACCGGCCCCCGGGGGTCTTCCGTACCTCACCCCGTACCTGAGCCGCCGCCACGACGGAGAGCTGCGCCGCCGCGTCGAGCCCGCCGTCGCCGGGGAGTGCTCTGTCCTGGTGATGGTGACCGGCGGCTCCTCCACCGGGAAGACGAGATCCCTGTACGAAGGGCTGCGCGCCCTCGCGCCCGACCGGCCGCTGCTGCGGCCCGAGGGCCACGCCGGTCTCCTGGAGCTGCTGCGCGCCGGGCGGATCGGCGCGGGCGCGGTCCTCTGGCTCGACGAGGCGCAGCGCTTCTTCCACGGCGGACCCGGCGCCGAGGCGGCGGCGGACCTGCTGCGGCAACTGCTGCTCGCACAGCGCGGCATCGTGGCGGTGGGCACCATGTGGACCGAGCCCTACCAGGAGTTCCTGGCCAGGCCCGACACGGTGACGGACCCGCACAACCGCGTGCGGGCACTGCTCGCGTCCCCCGCCACGCGCAGAGTGACCGTGCCCGACCGGCTGACGGGCCCGGAGCTCGAATGCTGGCGGCTGCTCGCCGAGTCCAGCGGGGACCAGCGGATGACCGCCTCCTTGAACGCGGGGTCGCGCGACGGTCTTGTCGTGCCGCACCTCAGTGGCGGGCCCGAGCTGCGGGAGGCGTTCGGCGCGGGCCCGGGCGCCTGCTTCAGCCACGTCGAGCACGCGCTCATCAGCGCGGCGCTCGCGGCGCGCGGCCTGCACCACTACGCCCCCCTGCCCGGCGCCCTCCTTTCCGCTGTCGCCGACGCCGCGCTCGATGCCAGGCACCGGCCCGCCGACCCCGACTGGGCAGCCGTCGCGCTGCGCTCCCTCTGCTCCGGGGTGCGCCCCGACGGCCGCCGTACGGACATCCGTTCCGTACTGACCGCGTTGGTCGCCGTACGGACGGTCGCGGGCGGGGATGCGGCCTACGAGCCCGCCGACTACCTGGAGCAGGCGCTGCGCTCCGAGGAGGCGCTGCCCGCGCCGACTCCCGCGCTGTGGCGGGCACTTGAGGAACACACGACGGACCCGCACGAGCTGCTCGTGACGGCCAGGGAAGCCGAGCGGCGCGACTTCCGGAAGCAGGCGACGCTGCTGTTGCGCCGGCTGGTCGCCGCGGGCCACCCGCATGTGCTGGAGATCCTGTTCCTCACGCTGCCCCGCCAGGTGTGGCGCGGCGAGGAGTTGATGCTCTGGATCGCGGAGAACGCCGGGCTCGTGTCGCGCGAGAGCACCCGCGCCTTCCTGTGGAGCGTGGCCCGCGCGAAGTGGCAGGCTCCCGTGGACCGGATCGTGGGGCGGGCGGTCGCACGGGTGGACCTGACCGATCCGGAGCAGCTCGCCGGCCTGCTGTCCGACCTGACGCAGATCGACCAGGAGGCTGCGCTTCTGGACCGGGATCCGATGGCCCGGGTGCGGCTGCCCGAACCACGGCTCGCCGCATGGCTGTTGGGATGCCTGACCCGCCGGGGCCACCTGGACGCGGCCGTCCGGCTCGCCGACCGGCTGCTCCCCGGTGCCGACCTCGGCGACGCGGGGCTCGCCGCCGCGCTCCTGGCGCTGCTGCACGCCGTGGGAGACCGGGGCGCCGATCTCGCCGCCGTGGCGCGGGAGGCGGCGCGGCGCGTCGACGTGGGCGACCAGGACGGTGCCTTGGAGGTCCTTGAGGAGCTGGTCGATGCGGGCGAGCCCGAGGCGGCGCAGCTGCTGGCCGGCCGGGTCGCGGCCGGTGCGGACGTGAGCGATCCGGAGGCCGTCGGGGTCGTACTCGATCAGTTGCGCTTCTACGACGGGATGACCGATGCCGCCCGTCACCTCGCCGAACGAGCCGCGGGAAACGTCGAGTTGAGGTCTCCGGAGGACGTCGCGTTCATGCTGGACGGGATGCGTGCCATGGGTGTGGCAGGCGCCCTGACGCAGCCCTTCGCCCAGGAGGCGGCACGGCACGTCGATGTCACCCGGGCCGCGGGCGTCACCCTCCTTATGTGGACGCTCGGCGAGATGGGAGAGACGCAGGCCGCGGCGCGGATCGCCGACCGGGCCGTGGCGGAGGGGGTGGCCCTCGGCGATCCCGAATGGGCCGCGTACTTCCTCGCCGAGATGGCCAAGCTCGGCAGAACGGACGCGGTCCCGGCGCTTGCCGAGCGTGCCGTGACGGAGGCCGACGCCGGCGACACGCGAGTGAGCTTCCTGCTGGGCGAACTGCGCGACATGGGGCGGACCGACCTGGTGGAGCGCCTTGCGCGGCGCAGCGCCGAGCGGGGCGGCGGTCTCACGCTGGCGCGGCGGTTGCGGGATGCCGGGCAGGACGGATGGGCCGAGCGGGTCATCGACGGGCTGCTCACCCGCTCCCGTGTGCGCCTCGGTGACGCGTACCAACTGGCCATGTTGCTGGACGAGTTGACGGAGGCCGAGGAGTACGCCGCCGCCGCTCGGCTGGCCCGCGACGCAGTACCCCAGGTCTCCATGGTCGGCGTCGAGGGCGCGGACGCCCTGCTGGAAGCGTTGCGCAAGGCGGACCTGCCGGAGGAGGCGGAGCGTCTGGAGGCCCGGGTGGCGCAGCGCCCGGCGCCCCGCGTCTGGTCCCCGAAGGCACCGTACGGCCTGGAGACCGACGGAAGCCCGGCCGAGCCGTGGACGTGGGACGAGCTGCCGCCTGTCGACGAGGCGTGGTGCCGCAAGGCGCGGGCGGTGGCCCGCGAGACGCGGTGGCTGTGACGTGGCCCCGCTCCGTCATGACGTGCCCCGCTCCGTCATCCGGAGCGGGGCCCATGCTGCTACCCGGCCGGGCCGGGCTACGGCAGCCGGTCCATGATCCAGGTGCAGAGTTCCTCGGTGACCAGGGTGTGGCCCTCGTTCCGGGAGGCGCAGAGGTACTCGTCCAGTTCGCTGTCCTCGGAGTTCTCCGGGAAGGGCTCGTACAGCTTCTGATGGGTGTCGACGTCGCGCAGGGCGACCGCGCTGACCGCGGGCACGAAGCAGTGCTCGCGGATCTCGGCCTCCGAGCCGAGGCCGATGATCGCGGGGATCTTGTTCAGCTCGTCGGCGAGGATGCCGAAGCCCTCCAGGGTGCCGCCGGGCGCGCCGTCGATCTCGGGCAGGCCCGAGGTGCGGATCTGCGGCTTGCGCAGGGTCACCACCCTTAGCTGTGCGACGAGTTGGTCCTCACCCGCGGGCTGGGTGTAGAGGTGAGTGCCGGTGATGGCCAGGCCCTTGCCGTGGAACGCCCGCTCGCCGGGGTCGATGCCGTTGCCCTCGCCGGTGCGTACGCCGTTGGCCACGCCGATCTTCCGGGGCTGCCGCGGCCAGCCGCCGACCCGCTCCAGCTCGGCGATGAACTCGGTGCGCTCCTTGTCGGTCTCGGGGCTGTCGTCCCACTCCGCGATGTGCTGCCACAGGAGCTGGCGGGCGGCCGGGCTGTTCATCTGGTTCGAGAAGGCGGAGTTGAGCTTGCGGATGTAGTGGGCGAAGGACTGCAGGGCGATCGGGATCCAGGCGCCGCGGTGCGGGCTGTCATAGGAGAAGTACAGCGCCGTCCGGTGATCCTCGGTGTCGTGCTCCATCTTGGCGAGCGCGTACCGCGTGACCAGGCCGCCCATGCTGAACCCGCCGACGGCCAGCGGATGGCCGCTCTTGCGCCGCGCGATCGCCTCGCGGATGGCGGCCCGCGCGACCTCGGCGTTCTCCAGGATGGACGCGCTGCGCTCCTCGAAGCCGATCAGTACGACGTCACGCCCGCGCTGCCGCAGCTCGCTGATGAACGGGTACGGGCCCCGCTCCAGGATCTCCCAGGAGTAGTCCAGATCGCTGGGGCCCGTGTTGAACCCGTCGCCGAGGAGCACCGGCTTGTCCAGGCCGAACTTGGGGTTGGCGAGGTACACCCAGGCCTTGCCGCCGGGCAGCGTCCACTCCTCGTCCGGGGCGGGGGCCTCGGCGGGGACCTCCCTGGGGCCGGGCGCCAGCGTGATGTGGGCGGCGGACCTCAAGGCTTCGGCGATCTGCTCTTCGTCGGGCTCGCTGGGCTGGTTGGGCTCGTTGGGCTCGGTCATGAAGGTCCCCTCCGGGAGTACCGGTGCGATGGCGTGCGATGACGTACGCGTGCTCATGACGTACACGTGCTCATGACGTTCGGTGTCATCTTTGGTACGCCGGGTAGCCGCCGGCAGCCGGTCCCCGCGATCCGCACCGGGGCCAGGAGCCTTTCGGACAGGGCGACTTCGGCCGATTACGCGTGTGACGCGAGGGGCGTGCCCCGCCGACCAGCGGCGTACCTGTGGCACCGGCGCCGGGGCCCGCGCCGGCCGACGGCGCGTCGGCCAACACGGCGCCGGGACCGGCCGCCCGCACCCCGCCGCGGCGCGGGAACTCTGTCGCGAAGACGACCGGGCCGGGTGACGGCTACTGGGGCAGCCGGTCCATGATCCAGGTGCACAGTTCCTCGGTGATCAGGGTGTGGCCCTCGTTCTGCGAGGCGCACAAGAAGTCGTCCAGTTCGCTCTCCTCCGGAGAGAGCGAGCTGATGTCGGCGTACAGGTTCGCCTCGGTGTCGAGATCGCGGATCGCCACGGCGCTCACCGCCGGCACGAAGCTGTGCGATGCGATGTGCGCCTCGGACCTGAAGCCGAGGATCGGCAGCAGGGCGTTGAAGCGGTCGGCGAGGATCTCGAAGCTGTTGAGCGTGCCGCCTGGGGCGCCGTCGATGGGCGGCAGGCCCGAGGTGTGGACCTCCTTGGCGGGCGGCGGCGTCACCACCCGCAACTGGGCCACCAGTTGCTTCTCGCCCGGCGACTGGGTGTTCAGCTTGCTGCCGAGCACGGAAAGACCCTTGCCCTCGAAGGCGAGTTCGCCGGCCCCGACGCCATTGCCCGTGCCGTTGGCCAGGCCGTTGGCGACACCGATCTTGCGCGGAATCCGCGGCCAGCCGCCGACCCGCTCCAGTGCTTCGAGGAAGCTGGTGCGCTCCTTGCTCTCGGCGGGTGTGTCGTTCCACTCCGCGATGTGCCGCCACAGCAGCTGCTGCGCCGCCGGGCTGTTCATCTGGTTCGAGAAGGCGGAGTTGAGCTTGCGGATGTAGTGCGCGAAGGACTGCAGGGCGATCGGGATCCAGGCGCCCCGGTGCGGGCTGTCGTACGAGAAGTACAGCTCGGTCTGGTGGTCCATGCGCTGCGTCTCCAGCCTGGCCAGCGCGTACCGCGTGACCAGGCCGCCCATGCTGAAGCCGCCGACGGCGAGCCGGTGGTCGCCCCGGCGGTCCGAGATGGCGCGGAAGATCGCGGCCGTGGCGGTCTGGGCGTTGTCCTGGATCGGGGCGCTGCGGTCGTGGTAGCCGATCAGGACGACGTCGCGGCCGCGCCGCCGCAGCTCGGTCAGGAAGGCGTACGGGCCGCGGTCCAGGAACTCCCAGGAGTCGTTCAGGCTGCTGGGCCCGGAGTTGAAGCCGTCGGCCATGAGGACGGGCCGGGTCAGCGCTTGATTCCCCTGGCCGTAGTACACCCAGGCGGTGCCGCCGGGCAGGTCCCATACCTCGTTGGCCACGGGGGCGGGGGTGACCACGGGCTCGCTCGGCCCGGTGCCGAGGGCGATCGGAGGCGCGGCGAGAAGTGCGTCCTGGACCTGCTGCTCGGTGGGTGTGTTCTCTTCGGGCATGGGTGTCCCCTCCTGCGATGTCGGCGACTGGGGCGGCATCGACGTCGACGCGATGACGCTCTGCGTCATATTGGGCACCGGCGGTAGGCATCGGAAGGTGATCGCCCGGATCCGAACGGGAGTTGGGGCGCTTCCGGACAGGGCCCATCCCGTGGGTTCCGGCCGCGGTCGGCGGGACTGGTACGGACCGCGCCGGAGTGGCGTGGGGCGCGTGCGGCGGGGTTGGCCCAGGAGGTGGTCCGGTGGCGCACTTCGGCCAACGGCGCCGCGCACGCCACCGGGCAAGGACGTCGCGAAGTGATCGACAGCGGGTGGTGCGGGCGGCCACGCGGTGCGCCGGGCGGCTCGGAACGGGGGTCGGCGCCGCTCGGCGCGCGGCGGGGCCCGCGGTGGTGAGACTGATCGATTCTGCCTAGCTCACACGAGTGATGGACGGGCTCGATGCCTGGTCAGGGCGGGCGCGGCGCCGGTACCAGTGGGGGTGAGGCCGGCCCGCGCGGGTCGGCCCGCACTCCTCTCAGTAGGGAGACATCATGCGCAAGGGCAAGATCCGACTCGCTGCCGTTGTCGTGACCGCCGTCGCCGGATTCCTGGCGACGGCCAACTCGCAAGCCACAGCGGCCCCTTCCGACCACCGGGTGGCCGCCGTCGAGTCCTCGCCGCCCCGCCCGACGGGGGTCTACGGCCCGTACGCCTTCTACGAAGCGTGCTGGGTCGCGGGCAACAACGGCCAGCAGGCCGGGCAGTGGCAGTCGTTCTTCTGCTCGCAGAACGGCACGGACCAGTGGTGGCTGTTCACCACCCCGTGAGGGCAGTGACCTAGTCAGGGGCTCTTCGTTTCCCTTGACATGAAGATCACCAAGATTCTGATGACGGGTGCCGCCGCCGCGGCGATGGCGGGCGCCTCCGCTTCCGGGGCGTTCGCGGCCGGCCCGGCGCCGAGCGCCCCGGTCGGCGACAAGAACGTGGGGGCGTCGTCCGTCGCGACCGAGGCGCTCAACCAGGCGCACGACAACCTCTACACCGGCCTCGCGATCCGGGGCGGCAGCGAGTCCCCGGATGCGCTGACCGACGTCGCCAACGTCGCCGGCAAGATCGATGAGACAGGGAAGTCCGCGCTCGTCCCGGGCAAGTAGGGGCGAGCAGCCCGGCGGCGGTGTCGGCCAGGTCATGGCAGGCGAGGGCGGTGTGCGGGGTTAGCGTCGGCGGCATGGATGGTGATCACCGGCGTTGGCGCCAGTGCCTGCTCAGCGGGGCGGTGTTCGCCGTGTGCATGGCCGGCACCACACTGCCGACCCCCCTCTACAGCCTCTACCAGGACAAGTTCGGGTTCTCCGAGCTGACGGTCACCGTCGTGTACGCCGTGTACGCCTTCGGGGTCATCGGCGTGCTGCTCCTGGCGGGCAACGTCTCGGACGTGGTGGGCAGGCGTCCGGTGCTGCTGTGGGGCCTTGGCTGCGCGGCGGCGAGCGCCGTCTGCTTCCTCTCCGCCGTCGGGATGGGCTGGCTGTATGCGGGGCGGCTCCTTTCGGGACTGTCCGCCGGACTGTTCACCGGGGCCGCCACGGCGTACGTGATGGACAGGGCACCGTACGTCGGCGCCTCCCGGGCCACGTTCGTGGCGACGGCCGCCAATATGGGCGGTCTCGGCTGCGGTCCGCTGCTCGCCGGTGTGCTCGCGCAGTACGCCGCCTGGCCGCTGTACCTGCCGTTCGCCGTGCACCTCGCACTGGTCGCCTGCTCGGCCGCCGTCCTGCTGCGGCTTCCGGAGACCGTACGGGAGCCGCGGCCGCTGAGCACGGTACGACCGCAGCGGCCCGGCGTGCCCCCGCAGGTGCGGGCGGTGTTCGTACCCGCGGGGATCGCCTCCTTCGTGGGGTTCGCGCTGTTCGGGGTGTTCACCTCGGTCAGCCCGGCGTTCCTCGCAGAGTCCCTGAACGTGGAGAACCACGCCGTGAGCGGCCTGGTCGTCGCCCTTGCCTTCTTCGCATCGACCGCCGGGCAGTTGGCGATCGGCCGGGTCGGGGTGGGGCGATCACTGCCCCTGGGCTGCGCCGGACTCCTCGCCGGCCTTGCACTGCTCGCGGGCGCGCTGTGGTGGGACCTGCTGGCGCTGGTGGTGCTCAGCGCACTGGTCGGCGGGTGCGGGCAGGGCCTTGCGTTCCGCGGGGCGCTGTCCGCGGTGGCCGCGGCATCTCCCGAGGACCGGCGCGCGGCGGTGATCTCGTCGCTGTTCGTGGTCGCGTACACGGGCATTTCGCTGCCGGTCATCGGGGTGGGCGTACTGACGGAGCCGCTCGGTCTGGAGGGCGCGGGCCTTGTGTTCATCGCGTGCATGGCGGTCCTGGTCTCGACCGCGGGCGTCTATCTGCTGCGGCGGCCGGTAGGGGCCAGGGCGTAGCCGCGTACGGTCATCTGCGGGTGCTCAGCGGGGCGCGGGCAGTCGCCGCGTGGGCGCGGACCGCCGCAGGCGACAGGGGCCTCGCGCGCTGTGCGGGCCCGGATGTGCCCCGGCACGGGCCGCATACGCCGTCGGGCAGGGCGCCGGGGCGGCCGGGGGTGCCGCACTTCGCACACTCCAGTACGCGGAGTACGGGGCGGAGGGCTGGTTCCGGCGGGAGCTTGGCGGTGAGGCGGCTGCGCACGAGGGCTGCCGGTCGGTGGATGACGGGCGGCAGCCCGGCGGTGAGGGCGCGCAGGAGGTCCTGTTCCGTGGCCCCGCCCTCGAACCAGCGGGCGGCGTCCGGTGCGAGGGCCGTGCAGTCGGCCTGCGAGAGGGAGAGGGAGGGGGCGGTACGGCCCAGGGCCGCAAGGAGGATGAACGCGCGGCTGCGGGTGGGGCGTTGGGGTGGGTCGTCGCTGTCTTCCGGTACGTCGCCCCGAGTGAATGTCGCCCACCAGGCGTTGTCCCGCGCCGTTCGCGAGAACCACGTTCGGGTGACCCAGCGGGCACTGCCGCTGCCGCGTACGTGTTCGCTGCCGCGCCGCAAGTGGCCCGCCGCCTGGAGCATGTTGAGGGCGGTGCGGAGGGCGCATTGGCCGTACGGGAGGTGCTTGGCCAGCGTCTTTACGGAGATGTCGGCGCCGTCCGGCAGGCGGTCGAGGATCGCGGCGATGGCCGCCTCGCGGGGCGGGAGGTGCGCGAAGTCGTGGGCGGTGCGGGGGCATTGGCCCGGGGCTGAGCGTTTCCCGTAACCCGGATTGGCCATCGGGTGCGGGTCTGCGTGCGCAGGGCGGAAGGCGGCACTAAGCTTGGCGTCAGCCATGGATCGAACCTTGTCTTTCGATCGTGATGGTCAAACCCCCGCAGGTGTTCCAGCACCGGGCGGGGGTTGTTCGTTATGCGGGCACGCTAGAGCGTTGTCACGCTGCGTGGCAAGTCGAACCCGAAAAGTGGTCGGCTGTGCCAACTGCCAGGGAGGGAGGGCGGGTTGAGGCCCGCCTCCCGTTCCTTGGAAAGAGGGCTCGCTGCTTGCGGCTTGAGCTCCGGGGGTCCTCGCTGTCAGGTGGCCTTGAGGTCCGTGATGAACGCGGACCAGGTCGTGGCCCGGAACACGAGCTTCGGGCCGGTGGGGTTCTTGGAGTCGCGGACGGGGACGAGCTCCGGGTGGCCGTCGGCTACTTCGAGGCAGTCGCCACCACTGCCGCCGCTGTACGTGGACTTGCGCCAGGTGGCGACCTCTACGCAGTCGCCACCCTGGCCGCCGCTGTAACTGGACTTGTGCCAGACGGCCGTACTCAGGTCGTACTCAGGGATGCAGTTCTCCATGCTCGTAATCCTGCGCCACCGACTCGATCAGGGCCAGGGATTCCTTCGGGGAGAGCGCTGTGGCCTGGAGCAGGTTGAACATCAGGGTGTGGCGGGTGACTGTCGCCGGGTCGTCCAGCAACTTCCCCATGTTCGGCGCTTCGACGAAGGAAAGTGCGGGCGCGTCCTCGAACTCCATGAGCTTCAGGGGGCCGTCCATCGAAGCGTGAGCTCCAGCGCCGAACGGCAGTACCTGCACGATGATCCGGTGCTTGCGCGCGAGGTCTGCCACGTGGCGAAGCGCCTCCGTCATCACCGTGTCGCCGCCCACTTCCCGTCTGAGGGCGGCCTCGTCCAGAACGGCCCACAACAGCGGGGTTGTTGGATCGTCGAGGAGGTGGGAGCGTTCCAGTCGCGCTGCCACCAGTGCGTCGATCGTCTTGTCCTGCGCCGTCGGGTGATACGCGCGGAAGACCTCCTCCGCGTACGCCTTCGTCTGGAGCAGGCCGGGGATCAGCAGTGTCGCGTACTGCCTGATGGAGGTCGCGATCGACTCCGCCTCGGCCGCCTCCGCGAAGTGATCCGGGTACTTGGACTTCGCGATCGCCGCACAGTTCCGCTCGAAGAACCCCTCTGTACCCAGGAGTTCGTCTATCTGTCGCGCGTACTCCAAGTGCATCCGCCGCGTCCCCGCTTCGAGCTGGCCGATGAACGAGCCGCTGACGAACAGGGGCGTGCCCAGCTCCTCCTGGCTCAGGCCCGCCCGTTCGCGGGCGTGGCGCAGCTCGGCGCCCAGTAAGGCGCGGGGTGACGATGAGGGGTCGAGGTCCTTCGGTCCTGGCATGGCAACTCCCGGTCGTACAGGGCGGGTTGTTGATGCGTCGTCGCTGTTCAGGCTAGCCGGGAGTGACCACGCTGGGTGAGGAAAACGGAACACTGTGTGTGAAAGGCGGAGGTCATGGCGCTGACGGCGGAGGAGCGGGTGCGGGCGGCGGAGGAAGCCGTACGGCAGTTGAGAGCGGGGCTCGAAGGGGCCGGGGTCACGCTGCCCTCGCTGCGGATGGACCCGCTGACGGCGGCGTCGGCCGGGGCCCTGCCCCTGGTCGAGCTGGGGCGCTGCAACCTCGACACGGCGCTGCGGCTGGCCGCCGTACTGGAGGGGGCGCGATGAACGAGGATCCGCGGGTGCCGGAGGAGGGGACGTACGCCGTCGACCACCGGGACGGCAGTGTCGGGCAGGTCATGGGGTGCGAGGGCGGGCTCGTGCAGCTCAGGCCGCTCGGCGGCGGGCGGGAGTGGGACTGCCCGCCGGAGTCCGTCGGGCAGGCGCCGCCGGGCGAGGTACTGCGGGAGAGGGTGCGGCAGGTCAATCGGGAGGGGCGGCTGCCGTGAAGGTCAGCGGACCGGGAAGCCGAAGGTGTAGCCCTGCTGCTTTAGGCGGGGGAGGAGCGTGCGCAGGGCCTCGACGGTCTGGGAGCGGTCGCCGCCCGCGTCGTGGAAGAGGACGGTCGGGCCGTTGGGAAGCTCCCGCTCGACGGTGGCGACCATGGCTTCCGCGCCCGGACGCTCGAAGTCCTTGGTGTCCACGTTCCAGCCCAGCGGGCGCATGCCCCGGGAAGCGGCGAGCTTGCGGCTGGCGGGGGTGAACGCGCCGCCGGGCGCCCGGTAGTACATCGGGCGTACGCCACCGGACGCCTTGGTGATCATGCGTTCGGCGTCGAGGATCTGCTGCGACTGATAGGCCTCGGACTTCTTGTCCATGGCGGTGTCGTGGGACACCGAGTGGTCGCACAGGCGGTGCCCGGCCGCGACCACCTTCTTCACCAGGTCCGGGTGGGCCTGCGCCTGCGTCCCCACCATGCAGAACGTGGCCTTCACGTCGTACTCCCGCAGCACGTCGAGCACTTGAGGGGTCCACTTGGGGTCGGGGCCGTCGTCGATGGTGAGGTTGACGCCGCGCTTCCCCGCCTCCGAGGCGTGCGCGATGGTCTTCGAGACCGGCTTGACGGCGCTGCTCGGCGCCTTCGCCGCCGGGGAGTCGTCCGCCGTACCGGCCTGCGCGCTCCATACCCCCGCGCCCGTGGCGAGCATCGTCACCCCGAGCGCCGCCCCGAGCAACTTGCCGTACCAGCCCCGCCCGCCACTGTGCCGTGCCATGTCCCGCCCCTTTGCGTCCGGCCCCTCGCCGCTCCCCGGTCACTTCGACCACAGGGCAGGACGGAGATCGGCGGCAAAGGGATGCGTCCGTTACCGATCACGGACAATTCCGGGGGAGTTCGCGGACAACTCCCCGCGGGGAGGCGGCGAAATGGGGCGAGGGCGGCATCGTGGGGGGCGTGATGCGGTGGGATCACGCCGCCGGGAGGGCGGTGAAGGTGACCTCTTCGTGGTCGGCGTCCAGGGCGATGTTCAGGGAGGCGTTCATCGCGGTGGCCACGCGGCGCAGGAGAGGCAGGGTGGGGACCGCGTCCGCGCCTTCGATGCGGGAGATTTTGGCTTGGGTGAGGCCTGCGCGCTCGGCGAGCTGGGTCTGCGAGAGCCCCAACTCCTTGCGGCGGTCGTACACGGCCTTGGCGAATGCCATCGCGAGGCGGATCTCGGCGCGGTCGGCCTCGGCCTCGGGTGACTTGGTGTATCCCTCGCGGAGCTTTCGCTCGCGGGCCAGCGTCCAGCGTGTGTGGCTGCTCATTTCGCGTCTCCGTCCTCAGCTCGGTCATACGTCAGATGGGCCGGGCCGTGCTCGCTCTCGCACACCTTACGTATCCGCACCGCACGGTCGACCTGATCCTTCTCATGCATCCGGGTCTTGTGGAAGACCGTGAGGAGCACGATGCGGCGGTCCGGCGTGAACCAGTAGGTGATACGCGTGTCTTGTCCGTCCAGGGTCGGGCGGAGCTCGTACACCCCGTCGCGCAGCGGGCGCGCGAACGGCATGGGTGTGGACGCGCCCATGCCGGCGAGCAACTCCGCGTACTCCTCGACCTTGCGGTGATGCCGATCCGTGAGGAGTTCGAGCCAGACACGGACGTCCGGCTCCATCTCGATCGTGTACAAGGCGTCCATGCGGGGACCGTAATATGTTGTTGGCGACATGATAGCCGTTGTGGCTCAGCTTCGCCGGATCGAGTGACTGGGGCTGTTGTCGAAGAGTCCGGCGAGGAGTTCGGCTGCGCTGACAGTGGGGTCATGCCGGTGGCGCTCGGCCTCGATCGCGGCGAGTTTGTCTGCCGCTTGGTTGAAGGCATCCAGGTCCTCGATGGGCACCAGTGCGGCCACGCGCCTACCGTTGCGGGTCAGTACGGTCATCTCGCCGGCCTCGGCCTTGGCGACAAGCTCGGTGAGATGCGCACGGGCTTCGCGGACGGTGACGCTCTCGCTCATGCCGTAAAGGTACGCATGCGGCAGTGCGCACGTGCAGAGGGAACTGGACGGGACGACTGAGGGGCGGCACCTGTCGGGTGCCACCCCTCACTCATCAACGTACGGCCGAGAGCCCTAGGTCCTCGCCGGTTCCGCCTCCGGAGCCGCCGGCCCGGCTGCCGTACCGGGGGAGCCCGCGACGACCTGCTCGGGGGCGGCCGGCTCCGTGTTCAGTTCCACCAGCATCTGCTTGCTGAAGCCGAAGAAGTACGTGGCCAGGAAGCCCACCGCATAGCCGACCAGTAGGCCGCCGCCGTAGATCGCGACTGTCAGGCCCAGGCCCTTGTTGCCGTCGAGGAGGGGGAACAGCGCCCAGCCCGACGGGCCGATCGCCGTGGAGCCGACCTTTTCGCCGATCATCGAGAAGAAGCCGATGAACGCGCCGCCCGCCGCGCCGCCCACGCACGCCGTGATGAAGGGGCGGCCGAGGGGGAGCGAGACGCCGTAGATGAGGGGTTCGCCGACTCCCAGGAAGCCCGCGGGGAGCGCGGACTTGATCGTCGTACGGATCGATGTGTTGTGCCTCAGACGCTTGAACACCGCGATCGCGCAGCCGACCTGGCCCGCGCCCGCCATCGCCAGGATGGGGAGCAGGACCGTGTAGCCCTGCTGCTCGATCAGGGTGGTGTGGATGGGGATCAGCGCCTGGTGCAGGCCCAGCATCACCAGGGGGAGGAACAGGCCGCCCAGGACCAGGCCCGCGAACGCGCCCGTGTTGTCCAGGAGCCAGTTCGCCGCCGTGCCGATGCCCGTCGACACCTCGCCCGCCAGGAACATCAGGCCGAAGATCGTGACCAGGCCGGAGAGCAGGACCGTGATGGTGGGGGTGACGAGGACGTCCAGGGCCTCCGGGACCCAGTGCCTGCACCACTTCTCGATGTAGGTGGCGAGGACTGCCGCGCCGAGTGCGCCCAGCACGCCGCCCTGGCCCGGCGACAGCTTCTGGCCGAACGCCTCGATGTTCGCCACACCCGGGAAGACGATGATCGCCGCGACCGCGCCACCCAGGATCGGCGTACCGCCGAACTCCTTCGCCGTGTTGAAGCCGACGAAGACGGCGATCAGCGCCATGAAACCGGAGGCGATGGCCGCCAGCGCCGGGGTGATCGACGGCAGCCACTCCAGGTTGATCAGGAGGCCGTTGATGCCCGCGATGATGCCGCAGCCGATCAGGGCGGGGATGAGGGGTACGAAGATGTTCGCGATGCGGCGCAGGAAGAGTTTGAAGGGGGTTGCGTTTCTTGCCTTTCGGGCCTCCTTCAGCGCTGCTCCCTGGGCCGCCAACTCCTCTGCCGTGAGGGTTTGTTCAGGGGCGGGGGCGGGGGCTGCCGCGCTGTCCTCCTCCACCAGTGCCTCGAACTCCGGCGTCACACGCGCGACCGTCCCCGGTCCGAGCACGATCTGGTACGTGTCGTCCTCGACCACGCCCAGCACGGCGGGCAGCGCCTTCAGGGCCTCGTCGTCGACCAGCGAGCGGTCGGCGATGCTCAGGCGCAGGCGCGTCATGCAGTGGGCGATGGACGTGACGTTCCGGGCACCGCCGACGAGGGGGAGGATCGCGGCGGCTGTGGCGCGGTTCTTGTTCTCAGGTGCCATGGTGCGGGGTGCCTTGCTCTGTGCGGGGTGGCGCTGTTCGGGCAGCAGCGGGGGCGAAAGGGTCAGGTGGTGCGGGTTGTGCGCGCGGTGTCCAGGGCTGCCCTGAGGTGGCCGTCCGAGGACGAGAGCAGGTCCGCTGCCGTGGCGCCGTCGACTCCGCCGAGGATGGTGAGGATGGCGTTCTTCACCTCCCCGTCGGTGGCGGCGAGTGCGGCCTCGATCTCCTCGTCGGACGCGCCGGTGGCGAGCGAGACGATGCGGCGGGAGCGGGCCCGCAGCTTCTCGTTCGAGGCGCGTACGTCGACCATCAGGTTTCCGTAGGTCTTGCCGAGGCGGATCATCGTGATCGTCGACAGCATGTTGAGGACGAGCTTCTGGGCCGTGCCCGCTTTCAGGCGGGTGGAGCCGGTGAGCAGCTCCGGGCCGACCACCACTTCGATGCCGTGGTCGGCGGCCGCCGCGAGACCGCTGTCCGCGTTGCAGGAGAGCCCGATGGTGAGCGCGCCCCTGGCCCGCGCGTGCTCGACCGCGCCGATCGCGTACGGGGTGCGGCCCGACGCCGAGATGCCGACCACCACGTCGTCCGCGGTGAGGCCGAGCCCGTCCAGGTCCTCGGCGGCGAACTCCTTGCTGTCCTCCGCGCCCTCGACCGCCGTGACCATGGCGCTCGGGCCGCCCGCGATGAGGCCGACGACCTCGCTGGGCGCGGTGTTGAAGGTCGGCGGGCACTCGGAGGCGTCCAGCACGCCGAGCCGGCCCGCCGTCCCCGCGCCCGCGTAGATCAGCCGTCCGCCGCGGGCCATGCGCTCAGCGGTGCCGTCGATGGCGGCGGCGATCGCCGGGAGCTGCTCGGCGACGGCCGCGGGCACGGTGGCGTCCTCGCCGTTCATGATCTTCGCGATCTCCAGCGTGGGCAGCTGGTCGATCTCGGAGAGCTCGGGCCGGAACGCCTCGGTGGTCAGCGTGTCCAGCTGGGCGCGGAGCTCGCCGTAGTTCTCGTCGGTGGCGTCGGTCGTGGAAGTCATGGCGTGCGGCTCTTTCATACGCGGGCGGGGGTGGCGGGTCCGGTACGTGTGCGGGCGCAGCGGCTGCTGCGGGCTCAGCGGCTGCTGCCGCGAGGGCTGTGGCGGTGGGCGAGCGCTTCGTAGGAGGCGGCGAGCGCGGGGGCCGCCGTCTCGTACGTCCGCTGGGCGACGCCCACGAACAGGCAGTCCACGACGAGCAGCTGGCTCGTGCGGGACGACATCGCGGCGGGCCGCAGCTCGCTCTCGCGCGCGGTGGAGGTGGTCAGTATGTGATCCGCGTACTGCGAGACGGGGCTGCCGGGGCGTCCGGTGATGGCGATGGTCGTGGCACCCCGCTCGAAGGCGACCCGCAGCGGCTCGATGACGTCGCCCGTCGACCCGGAGTGCGTGATCGCGATGGCCACGTCCTTGGCCCGCAGGGTGACGGCGTTGGTGACCGCGAGGTGCGGGTCGGAGTGCGCGTGGGCGATGTGGCCGATGCGCAGCAGCTTCTGCGCGAGGTCCTGGGCGACGAGCCCGGAGGCGGCGACGCCGTAGATCTCCGCGCGCGGGGCGCTGGCGAGGGCGGCGACGGCGGCGCCGAGCTGCACGGTGTCGAGCCCGGCCGCGGTGTCGGCGAGGGTCTGCTGCTCGTCGTAGGCGAGCTTGGCCACGACGTCCGCGATGGGGTCGTCGACGGCGATGTCCGCGGTGACGGCGGGCGCGCGGCCCGACTGCTGCTGGGCGGCGAGTCCGGCGAGGGCCAGGCGGAGGTCGCGGTAGCCGGGGTAGCCGAGCAGGCGGGAGGTGCGGACCACCGTCGCCTCGCTGGTGCCGGTGAGCTCGGCGAGGCCGGTGACCGTGAGGGCCGCGCAGCCTGCCGGGTCGCCGGCGACGGCTTCGGCGACCCGCTGCATGGAGCGGGTCATGGACGGCGCGAGGGTCCGCACCTTGGCCGCGAGGGCGGCCGGGGCGGGGGGCGCCGCGCCCGCGAAAATTTCCTTCACATCATTGGTCACACTTGAAAGATATTTTCGGAGCGGGGAAGGGTCAAGACCCCCTTGGTCCCGATCTCGGACGGGCCTCCGGCAGGTTGCGCATGGGGTGGACAATGGCTGCATGGACGCGATCGACCCCCTGGAGCAGGCGCTGCACGCCGCCCGCGCACTTGTCATCGCCGACCTCGTGGCCCGCGAGGTCGCGGAGGCGGAGGTCGTTTCGCTGGTCGAGGAGGCGGTGGCGCACCGCCGCTGGTGGGTCGAGCAGTGGCCGGACGGCATCGAGTACGTCGCGGGGCTCGTCGCCCAGGACGTACAGGACGCACTCCTTGAGCGCTACGGCCGCTGGCCGCTGTGCCCGGTCTGCGGCTCGGGCGATCCGCACGCGCTGGACGTGGAGCCGGAGTTGGGCCCCGACCCGCACTGGGTGTGCGGCAAGGCGGGCGTCGTCGTGGCCCGGGTGGGCGGCCTGACGGGGACGGGCCCGACGTGACGGTCTACATCGACCCGCCGACCTGGCCGGGCCATGGCCGCATGTGGTCGCACCTGGTCAGCGACGTCTCGTACGAGGAACTGCACACGTTCGCGGAGGCCATCGGCGCCCCTCGCCGCGCCTTCGAGCGCGACCACTACGACGTGCCGTCGGAGCGGTACGAGGACGCGGTGCGCGCGGGGGCCGTGCAGATCGGCTCGAAGGAACTGGTGCGGCGGCTCACGGCGGCGGGGCTGCGCAGGCCCAAAGGCAGACCCGCGTAAGGCGGTTCGAGCCTAGGGTGGGCCGCATGATCACCGTTCATCTGAAGTACGAGATCGATCCCGACCGCATCGACGACTTCGAGGAGTACGGCCGCCGCTGGGTCACCCTGGTCAACCGCTTCGGCGGCGACCACCACGGCTACTTCCTGCCGAGCGAGGGCGACAGCGACATCGCGTACGCCCTCTTCTCCTTCCCGGGCTTCGCCGAGTACGAGCGGTACCGCACCGACAGCGCGAGCGACCCCGAGTGCCAGGAGGCCATCGAGCTTGCGCGCCGGACGGGGTGCATCCGCCGCTATGAGCGGCGGTTCCTGCGGCCTCTGGAGTGAGGGCTTCTAGCGGGCGGCTTCGGCGTCGGCCCCCGCTTGCGTGCTGTCGGCCGAGAAGGCCGTGACCACGCGGCTCGGAGTCCTGCGGTGCAGCCGCAGCGAGAGGGTGACGGCCCCGATCGCCACCGCCGTCATCGCGGCGCCCGCCCAGGCCGTCGACGCGTACCCGAAGTCCAGGTCGATGACCGTGCCGCCGAGCCAGGGCCCGCCCGTGTTGCCGAGGTTGAACGCGGCCGTCGTGGTCGCGCCCGCGAGGGTGGGGGCGGCGCCCGCCACGTTGAACATCCGGGCGTTGAGGGCCGGGGCGGTGTAGAAGGCGGAGACGCCCAGGAGGAAGGAGAGGGTGACGGCGACGGCCGCCGTGCCCGAGAAGAGGGCGAGGGTGACGAGGAAGACGGTGGACGCCGCGATGCCGCTGAGCAGGACGCCGAAGAGGTGCGCGTCGGCGATGCGGCCGCCGATCCAGGTGCCGATGAGCGCGCCGGCCCCGAAGAGGCCGAGGACGGTCGGCACCCAGCTCTCGTCGAGCCCGGCGACGTCCGTCAGGAGCGGCGAGAGATACGAGAACGCGCAGAAGACGCCGCCCGCGGCGAGCGCGGTGATCGCGATGGAGAGCCAGACCTGCCGGTCCCGGTAGATGGAGAGTTCCTTCTTCAGCTCGGGCTTCTCGTCCGGGAGCGGGATGCGCGGGATGAGGGTGAGTACGCCGACGAGTGCGATGGCGGAGGCGACGCCGACCGCCCAGAAGGCCGAACGCCAGCCGAAGTTGTCACCGAGGAAGGCGCCGGCGGGGACCCCGAGGACGTTGGCGATGCTGAGTCCCCCGATCATCACGGCCATGGCGCGGGCCCGCTGATTGACGGGGACCATCGCGATGGCGACGGCGGCGCCGACCGCCCAGAACCCCGCGCAGGCGAGGGCGCTGATCACCCGGGACGCGAAGAGGATCTCGTACGTGGGAGCGAGGGCCCCTGCCACCTGGCCGAGGCCGAAGACCGTGATGAGCGTGATCAGTGTCGTGCGGCGGGGCAGCCGCAGGGTTGCCACGGCGAGGAGCGGGGCGCCGATGACCATGCCGATGGCGAAGGCGGAGATGAGGAGGCCGGCGCGGGGGATGGAGACACCCATGTCGTCCGCGATGGGCGGCAGCAGCCCCGAGAGCATGAACTCGCTCGTGCCGAGGGCGAAGACGGCGAGCCCGAGGATGTAGACGGCCACGGGCATGGCCTTTGGGGCAGGGGTCGGCATAACAGGGGTGAACGCTGGGGTGGGGCATTACATTCCCCGGCGGGGGTGGGGGTGGGCTTGTGTTCCGGGTGCGGGCCGGTCCCGGACTGGGCCGCCGCTCCGCGGCGGATCTTTCCCGCCCACCCACCCGATTGCCCCGGGTTCGCTTCGGGGTAATCGGGTGGGTGAGCGGGAAAGGCAGGAACCGTTACCCGCGACGGACGTAAGCCCGGTTCTCCTCCCGGTCGGAGACGCGGACGTATCCCGACCGCGTCACCACCCCCTGCGAAGCCGCGTTGCCGGGCTCGATCACGGCAAGGAGAGCGGACACCCCGGGACGGGCCAGCGCCCACGCGGAGAGGGAATCAAGCGCCTCGGAAGCGTAGCCGCAACCCCTCGCGGCGACCGCCAGGTCGTAGCCGACCTCCACGACCCCCTCCTCGTCCGGCGGCCCGTGGAACCCCATCCCGCCGACGGCGACCTCGTCCGCCACGCGGACCAGCGCGAACATCCCCCACTCGGGCCGGTGCACCCCGGATCCGTACGCCTTCGTCACCATCTCCGCCGCCGTCCGCGTCCCCTCGAACGGCCCGCTGTCGATCCAGTTCAGACCACCCGTGCCGCCCACGGCGAGATCCGCGGCCGCCGCGGGCCTGACCTCCCGCAGGGCGATCCGTCCGGCGGGAATCTCAAGGGAGTTGTGCCAGCGCCACCCGTCGAGGCGGGTCCGCCCCGGCAGCGTGCCGCGCCCCGTGGCCCAGAGCAGCGTCGGCCACTGCTCCTCCGGCCGGGACGCGGGCGTGACCTGCGGGAAGATCCAGGCGAGCACGGCTTCGCACAGCTCGGCGGGCGGCTCCGCGTCGATGCCGAGCGCCCGCGCGATGTCGTACGTGTGGAGCAGGACCTCCGCGACGCCCATCGCCGCGAAGCCCGTCGCGTCGGCCTTGCCGGAGGGGTACGGGTGGAAGGCCCGCACGCCGGGCGGCGTCGTCCGGATGACCGCCGAGAGCAGCCCGCCGGTCGCCTCGATGACGCTGATCGCGTCGGCGGGGCCCGAACCCTCGTCGAGGGAGATGTCGAAGGGGACGTACGCATCGGTCGCGCGGCCCGTCAACTGCCCCGCGTACGCGACGAGATCGCCCGCGATGTGCTCGGCGGTCTGCAGGCAACTCCACTCCAGGCCACCGGCCTTGACGCTCCAGTCGAGCCCCGCCGCCGCACGCAGCACCCGCGCCGCGTGCGCCACGGCCTCGTCCACCTGATCCCCGCCCATGAAAAGCATGCGCCGAGCGTACGGGAGCGTCAGGGACTGAGCAGGTCGATTTCTGTGGCGAGGTTCGCGCGCGCCGGACCCTCCCACTCCTTCGCCCCGTGCGGCGTACGGAACAGCCGTGGCAGGGCGAGGAGTTGGCGAAGCACCGCCGCGCGGCCCTCGCGGAAGGCGTCGTCGGGGACGAAGGCGTACTCCTCGCGCACGGCGGCGGCGTACGCGGCGTACGCGTCCGGGGCGGCGGCCAGGATCGCCAGGTCGGCGTCGCAGAGCGTCTCGCCGTTCAGATCCCCGTCGGCCGGGTCGTGGCTGACAGTGAGCCGGACGAGCCGGGCCACTTCGGCGACCGACCGCTCGCTCAACCCGGCCTCCACCAGGGCGCGTTCGGCGAGGCGGGCCGAGCGTTCCTCGTTGGTCGAGCGCTCGGGCAGATACACCGCGTCGTGGAACCAGGCGGCGAGCCGCACCAGTTCGGGGTCGTCCGCGTGCTCTTCGAGTACGTCGATGTGGTCGAGAACCGCCGACAGGTGGGCGGTGGTGTGGTACCGCCGCTGCGGCTCGGACCAGCGGGCGAGGAGGTTGTCGGCGTACTTGTACGGGTCGTAGACGCACTCGTCCGTGTCCCGCGCCCGCAGCAGCGTCGTGAGCCAGCGCCCGCGCAGCTCGTCGTTCTTGTCGTCGGCCATGGGGCGACCCTAACTCTTGAGTACCCCTAGGGGGTATGTTAATTTCCCAGCGCTAGATACCCCTCGGGGGTATTCGGACTCTTAGGAGGGGACCGTCATGTCAACCGCCAATCCCAAGCGCTGGTGGGCGCTCTTCGTGCTCGCCACCGCCCAGTTCATGGTGATCATGGACACCTCGATCATCGGGGTCGCGCTCCCCGAGATGCAGCAGGATCTGGGCTTCTCGCAGGGTGAGCTTCAGTGGGTCTTCAACGCGTACGTCATCGCCTTCGGCGGGCTGCTGCTGCTCGGCGGACGCCTCTCCGACCTGCTCGGGGCGCGCAAGGTCTTCGTGTCGGGGTGGCTGGTCCTCATCGCGGGGTCCGTTCTCGCGGCCGCCGCGCAGACCGCCACCGTCGAGGTCGTCGGGCGCGCCGTGCAGGGCGTCGGCGGCGCGCTGATCGCACCCGCCGCGATGACCCTCCTGATGATGCTCTTCGGGCACGACCCGAAGGAGCTCGGCAAGGCGATGGCCCTCTACGGAGCGGCGGCCCCCGCGGGCGGCACCGCCGGAGTCTTCCTCGGCGGTGTCTTCACGGAGTGGCTGAGTTGGCCCTGGGTGTTCATCATCTACGTGCCGATCGGCGTCGCGACCCTCGCGGCGACCCGTCTGCTGCCCGCCGTCGAGGGCAAGCGCGGCTCGGTCGACATCCTCGGCGCGGTCTCCGTCACGGCCGGCCTCGCGCTCGCCGTCTTCGCGGTCGTACGGGCGCCGGAGGCGGGCTGGGGCACGACCTCCACGGTCCTCCAACTGGTCGGCTCCGTGGCCCTGTTGGCGCTGTTCCTCGTCATCCAGAAGTCGGTGCGCGAGCCGCTGATGCCGCTCAAGGTGTGGCGCATCCCGCGGCTCGGTTCCGCCAACCTGGCGATGACGCTGCTCGGCGCGGCGTGGATCCCGATGTGGTACTTCCTCAACCTCTACCTCCAGCAGGTCATGGGGTACGGGGCGTTCGCGTCGGGCGCGGCTCTGCTGCCGATGACGGGGCTCCTGATGGTCTTCATGACGGCCATCACGGCGCGGCTGCTCGGCCGCTTCGGGGCCAAGTCGCTGATCGGTACGGGTCTGTTGGTGCTCGCGCTCGGCCTGGTGTGGCTGGCGCAGGTCGGCCCGACCGGCTCGTTCGTGATCGATGTGCTTCCGGCCTCGCTGGTGGCGGCGCTCGGCATGTCCCTCGCGTACATCCCGGCGATGATGGCCGCGATGTCCGGCGCCCCGCAGGAGCAGGCGGGCCTGGCCTCGGGCATCGTCAACACCACATACCAGGTGGGCTCCGCGCTTGGCCTCGCGGCGCTCACCGCTCTCGCGACGTCGCAGGGGGCGGGGGAGCTGGGGAGCCTGCCGGCGCTGACGGACGGGTTCAGCGCGGCGTTCACCGGTGCGGCGGCCGTGGCTGCGGTCGGGGGCGCCGTCACGCTTCTGGTGATGCGGGGAGAGTCGGTGGCCGCGAAGGAGAACGTGAACGCTTAGTGGGGTGACCGTCTGTCGTCGGCTTCGCCGTACTCGTCCTCAATCGCCGGACGGGCTGGATACTTCCGGCCCGTCCGGCGTTATGTGCGGCGTCAGGAATCCTGCGGCGTAGTCCGTTGCCGCACGTCGCCGTACACGCTTGGCTAGCGACATGACCACCACTCCGAACCGTGACGAGACCTACGAACCCGAGCGACCGGGACGCCTCCTGCGCACCGAACGCGACGTACTCATCCCGCTTTTGAGGAAGGCCGACGACTCCGCCTACGCGATCCGGACCTGCTGTCCCGGCTGGACGGTGCGGCACGTTCTGGCGCACTGCAGCTCGGCGCTGATGCGCGTCGTCGAGAAGCGTTTCGAGGAGGGCGTCTACAGCCCGGAGAGCAATGAACGTGACATCGCCGAGCGCGCCGACTGGTCCAACTCCCGCATCGTGGACGAGTTGGAGCGCGGCATGACGGAGGCAGGCGCGGTCATGGTCGGGTTCAAGGGGCGCCTCGACGGCGTGTCACTGGGGGAGTGGGTGCACGCGGGGGATGTGCGCGCGGCCTGGGGCCTGCCCGGCGCGTACGGGGGCGACGGCCTCGCGGACGCGCTGCCGCTGCTCGCGGAGCACAGCAGGAGGACGTCTGCGCTGCCGCTGCACGCGGACGTCGACGGCTGGGACGAGCCGCTGGTCCTGGGAGTCCCCGACGGCAAGCGCCCGCCGGCCCGCTACATCGGCGACGCCCCGACCCTCATCAGGCTGTACACGGGCCGCCCTTTGACGGGAACCCGCTACGAACTGGCGGGCGCGAAGGAGACAGAGCTGCCGATCTTCGACTGAGGGCAGCGGGACATGCGAAAGCCCCCGCGCCCCAAAGGGGCGCGGGGCTGAATCGATATGCGGCTCCGCCGCGTGGGCGCGACCAGCCACAACGAACCCGCAGCGACCCACAACCCCGCCCTACGCTCAGTGCGCGTGCCCCGAGTCCCCCGACTCGGCAGTCTCCCCACCCCCGGCGTCGGCCCCACCGGCGGAGCCCCCCGCATGGACGGTGAAGGCCGCCGTCCGGACCTTCCCCTCATGCTTGAAGTCGAGGAACAGCCGATAGGCCCCCGCACTGGGCGCCGTCGCCTGGAAGGACACGCCGGGCCCCGGCTTGGTGCGGCCATCACCCGGCTCGCCCGTCGGGTGGACATGGAGGTACGCGAGGTCCCCCGACCGCAGGGCGACCAGATGCCCGTACGAACCGAGGTACGGCTGGAGGTCGGTCACCGGCTTGCCGTTCTTCGACACGTTCAGGGTCAGGCCCGCCGACTTCCCCGGCTTCAACTCGCCCTTGAGGCCGACCTCGTAGCCGTCCACCGATGCCTTCGTGTTGTGGGCCGGCAGACCCGCGGGGGCGTACTTGCCCGCCACCGCCAGATCCGCCCCCAGCGTCAGGCCCTCCTTCGCGCCCTTGGGCTTGAAGTCGGCGAAGACGCGGTAGCCGCCCGCCTCGGGGAGCTCGACCGGCGTCGACCAGGTGCCGTCCGCCGCGCGGGACGGGTGCAGATGGCGGTAGGTGGTCAGGTCGCGTGAGGCGACGATGAGGTGCAGCTCCTTGTCGTGTTCCTTCTCGTACGCCGTGACGTTCTTGCCCGTGCTGCCCTTGCCGGTGCCGTCCTTGCCGCCGCCGTCCCTGACGATCGTGAACCGCAGCTGCTCGCGCTTCTCGGCGTCGACGCGGGCGGTCTTCAGGTCCAGCGTGTAGCCGCGCTCGGAGATCTGCAGGCCGCCGGGGACCTCGGCCGCGTGGCCCCCGCCCTGCTTCTCGCCCTTCTCGCCGGCGGCGGCCTCCTCACCTCCGCCGTGGCCGCCGTGCTCGCTCGCGGGCTTCTTCTGCGAGGTCACGGGGTCGACACCCTTGCCCACGCCGTACGCGGTGCCGAACGTCGCGGCGACCGCGGCGGCGAAGGCGGTGATCTTCAGTCCGGTGTTCATGGCGACTCCCGATGGATGACGTAAGCGGGTCGATGCGGGCCGATGTCTCGAAGATACCCCCTAGGGGTATGAAGTCAAGCGGTGGGTTCCTCTTGCGTTCGATACCCCCTAGGGGTATATATAGATCTCGTCAGCGGTACCCACCCCGGGTACCCCGCCCATCGAGGCCACGGGAGGCCCCCATGTCCGCGTACACCACCACCTACAAGGTCGACGGCGTCCACAGCGCCCACTGCAGGGGCGTCGTCAGCGACGTACTCGGCGCGCTCGACACGGTGACCGGCGTGCACATCCCCGCCGACGGCACCGGCCACGTCAGCGTCACCACCACCGCCGAGCCGGACGACGCCCGGATCGCGGAGACCGTCGAGGACGCCGGTTACGACTACGTCGGCCGCGTCTGACCCGCAGGGCCGCACCCCGCACCCAAGCCCGCCCACGTCACGAGGAGCCCGCAGCCATGTCCACCACTCCCGGCACCACCGAGGTGGCCTCAACCGCAGAGGTCGAACTCGCCATCGGTGGCATGACCTGCGCCTCGTGCGCCGCCCGGATCGAGAAGAAGCTCAACCGCATGGACGGCGTCGAGGCGACCGTCAACTACGCCACCGAGAAGGCCAAGGTCAGCTACAACGGCGAGGACATCGCCGTCCAGGACCTGATCGCGACCGTCGAGGCCA
Organism: Streptomyces sp. NBC_01381; assembly: GCF_026340305.1. Classification (NCBI taxonomy): domain Bacteria; kingdom Bacillati; phylum Actinomycetota; class Actinomycetes; order Kitasatosporales; family Streptomycetaceae; genus Streptomyces; species Streptomyces sp. NBC_01381. The sequence goes on from NZ_JAPEPI010000001.1 coordinate 1,222,839, forward strand.
CCGGCTACACCGCGCAGGAGCCCGCCCCGGCCCGTACGGAGCAGGGTCCGGTCGATGAAGAGCGGCAGGCCGACGAGGAACTGCGGCCGCTGCGCCAGCGGTTGACCGCCGCAGTCCTGCTCTCCGTACCCGTCATCGCGATGGCGATGGTCCCCGCCCTGCAGTTCGAGTATTGGCAGTGGCTCTCGCTGACCCTCGCGGCGCCGGTCGTGACGTACGCGGCATGGCCCTTCCACAAGGCCGCCTTCACCAACGCACGGCACGGCGCGGCCACCATGGACACCCTGATCTCGGTCGGGACGTCGGCGGCCTTCCTCTGGTCGCTGTGGGCGCTGTTCTTCGGTACGGCGGGCACGCCCGGCATGACGCACCCCTTCGAGCTGACCATCGCGCGGAGCGACGGCGCCGGGAACATCTACCTCGAAGCCGCCGCCGGCGTCACCGCCTTCATCCTCGCCGGGCGCTACTTCGAGGCCCGGTCGAAGCGGAAGGCCGGGGCCGCGCTGAAGGCGCTGCTGCAGCTGGGCGCCAAGGACGTCACCGTCATCCGTGACGGTGGGCGCGAAGAGACCATCCCTGTAAGTGACTTGAAGGTCGGCGACCGGTTCCTCGTCCGGCCCGGCGAGAAGATCGCCACCGACGGCAGGGTCGTCGAGGGTGCCTCCGCCGTGGACGCCTCCATGCTCACCGGCGAGTCCGTGCCCGTCGAGGTCGCCACCGGCGACGGCGTCACCGGCGCCACCCTGAACGTCGGCGGCCGGCTGGTCGTCGAGGCCACCCGCGTCGGCGCCGACACCCAGCTCGCCCGGATGGCCAAGCTCGTCGAGGACGCGCAGAACGGCAAGGCCGCCGCCCAGCGCCTCGCCGACAAGATCTCCGCCGTCTTCGTGCCGGTCGTCATCGCCCTGGCCATCGGCACCCTCGGCTTCTGGCTCGGCAATGGCTCCGGCCTGACCGCCGCCTTCACCGCGGCCGTCGCCGTACTGATCATCGCCTGCCCCTGCGCCCTGGGCCTCGCCACGCCGACCGCCCTCATGGTCGGCACCGGGCGCGGCGCCCAGCTCGGCATCCTGATCAAGGGCCCGGAGGTCCTGGAGACCACCCGCAAGGTCGACACGATCGTCCTGGACAAGACCGGCACCGTCACCACCGGCAAGATGACCCTGCTCGCCACGCACGCGGCGGACAACACCTCCGAGGACGAAGTCCTGCGCCTGGCAGGTGCGTTGGAGCACTCCTCGGAGCACCCCATCGCGCAGGCCGTCGCCACCGGTGCGGCCGAGAAGGTGGGCGCGCTGCCCACCCCCGAGGACTTCGCGAACGTCGCGGGACTCGGCGTCCAGGGCATCGTCGATGGCCACGCGGTCCTGGTCGGCCGCACCCAGCTCCTCGCCGAGTGGGCGATCCACCTGCCCATCGACCTTGAGCGGGCCAAGGCGGAGGCCGAGGCGGCGGGACGTACGGCCATCGCGGTCGCCTGGGACGGCGAGGCACGTGCGGTCCTGGAGGTCGCGGACGCGGTCAAGGAGTCGAGCCCCGAGGCGATCAAGCGGCTGCGTGCGCTCGGGCTCACCCCGATCCTCCTGACCGGCGACAACAAGGCCGTCGCGGCGTCGGTGGCCGCGGAGGTCGGCATCGCCCCCGATGACGTGATCGCCGAGGTCATGCCGCAGGACAAGGTCGACGTCGTCAAGCGCCTCCAGGCGGAGGGCCGCAGCGTCGCGATGGTCGGCGACGGCGTGAACGACGCGGCCGCGCTCGCCCAGGCCGACCTGGGCCTGGCGATGGGTACCGGCACGGACGCCGCGATCGAGGCGGGCGACCTGACGCTCGTACGGGGCGACCTGCGGGCGGCGGCCGACGCCATCCGCCTCTCGCGCCGCACCCTGGGCACGATCAAGTCCAACCTCTTCTGGGCCTTCGCCTACAACGTGGGCGCGCTGCCCCTGGCGGCCTCCGGCCTCCTGAACCCGATGATCGCGGGCGCCGCGATGGCCTTCTCCTCGGTCTTCGTGGTCGGCAACAGCCTGCGCCTGAGGGGGTTCAAGCCGCTGAGCTGAGTACCCGTCCTTAAGATCGCCCCGGTGCGCTTGGGTAGCGCCGGGGCGATCTGCGCGTAGGCTGGGGAATTGGACTAGACCTGTGTTCTACGTTCCTTTCCGCCCCCGAGGCGCCGGACCCGAAGGAAGACATCCATGAGCAAGCGTGCAGTCCTGGAGGTGATCGCCCTCGATGCCGAGGACGCCGTCGCCGCCCAGGCGGGAGGCGCCGACCGCCTCGAGCTGGTCACCGACATGGCCGCGGACGGCCTGACCCCGTCCCGCGAGACCTTTGCCGAGATCCGCGCCGCCGTGGACATCTCCCTGCGCGTGATGCTGCGCCTCGCGGACGGTTTCGCCGCGGGGGACTCCCGACAGCTCGACACTCTCGTACGCCGCGCCCGCGAGCTGCGGGAGGAGGGCGCCGACGAGTTCGTCCTCGGCTTCCTCGACGAGGCGGGCGGCCCCGACCTGGCCGCGGTCGAGAGGGTGGTCGGCGTCCTGGACGGCTGCCGCTGGACGTTCCACCGGGCCATCGACCGGGCCGCCGACCGCGACGCCCTGCGCAAGCAGCTCGCGGACCTGCCGGGGCTCGACACCTACCTCACGGCGGGTTCGGCGGCAGGCGTCGACGAGGGTCTGACCACACTCCTCACGGAGGCGGCACGGTCCGGGGAGCCCGGTTACGAGCAGCAGATCCTGGTCGGCGGCGGCCTCCGCCTCGACCACCTGCCGAGACTCAAGGCGGCCGGCGTCGACGCCTTCCACATCGGCGGCGCGTCCCGCCCCGACGGCTGGTCGGCACCGGTCTCCGCGGCGGCCGTCGCCCAGTGGCGGGCCGCGGTCGACGATTGATCGTTTCCCCTCCGGGCGCTACAACTGGGATCGAAACGGAGGGGACTTCATGTCGAGACCAGCAGAGAAAACGCGTCCCGCGGAACGAATACTCAGGGCCGGGACACTGCCCGTCGTCGCGTTGCTGTTCACCGGGACGCTCGCGCTCTACATCGCGCTCGTCGCGTTCGGGAACATCACCGACTTCGACTCCAACCAGCAGTTCGTCCGCCATGTCCTGGCGATGGACTCCACGTTCAAGGACGACGACCTGATGTGGCGCGCGGTGGAGTCCACCGCGCTCCAGGACACCGCGTACGTGGTGATCATCGCCTGGGAGACGCTGGCCGCGCTCGTCCTCGGCACGGCGACGGTCCTGTGGGCCAGGGGCCTGCGCCGCCCCGAGGTCCTGCGCCGCGCCCAACGCGCGGGCACCATCGGCCTGTTGATGCTCATCCTGCTGTTCGGAGTGGGCTTCATCGGGATCGGCGGCGAGTGGTTCGCCATGTGGCAGTCGGAGGACTGGAACGGCCTGGACGCGGCCACGCGCATCGTGACGATCACGGGCATCGCGCTGGTCGTTACGCACCTGCCGTCCGCCGTTTCCGCGGCGGACGGTTCCAGGAAGGTGTCCGAGAAGGTGTCCGAGAAGACGTCCGAGAAGGCCGACTGACCGGGCGTCAGGCGAGCTGTGCGGGCAGTCCGGCCGCGTGCACGACGATCAGGCCGGACACCGCACGGGTCAGCGCCACGTACAGCCGGCGCAGACCCGTCCGTTCGTCCGGCTCCCCGTCGACCACGGCGGCGGGCTCGTCGAGCACCACATAGTCGTACTCAAGACCCTTGGCCAGGGACGCGGGCACGAGCGTGAGCCGGGCGTCGGCCGTGGTCTCCTGGCCGGGGGAGAGGTACGAGATCCCGGCCGCCTTCAGGGCATCGGCGAGCGAGGGGATACGGGCGTCCGCGGCGATCAGCCCGATGGACCCCTCGTGCCGCAGCGAATCGGCACAGGCCTCCAGGCAGGCGGCGTCGAGCCCTTCGACGTCCTCGACATGCCGCACGGCGAGCGAGCCGGGCGACTCCCGCACCGAGTCGACCGCCGCGAGTCCGGGCGCGATGTCGGGCAGCAGCCGGGACGCGTACGCGATGACGTCGCGCGGCACGCGGAAACCGGCCGTCAGCTCCTCCACGACGGCGTCCCCCTTGCCCAGGTGGGCGAGGGCCTCGGCCCAACTCCGGGTCGCCCAGGGCGTGGTGCCTTGCGCGAGGTCGCCGAGGACGGTGGCGGAACCGGTGGTGCAGCGCCGCCCCACGGCGCGGTACTGCATGGGGGAGAGATCCTGCGCCTCGTCGAGCACCACATGCCCGAGCGAATGCGTACGCGACACGAGATCGCTCGCCTCATCGATCAACGCGGCATCGGCGGCGGACCACTTGGCGCTCTTGACGCCACGGGCGGGCTTGGCCCAAAGAACGGCCTTCTGCTCTTCTTCTTCCAGGAGCCCCTCGGCGTGCTCGGCGAGGAAATCGGCGTCGGACAGCAGCCGCAGCACGAGCTTCGCGGGATCAACGGGCGGCCAGACGGCCTTCACCGCGGCCTTCACGGCGGTGTTGCGCGCGACGGCGTCCTGTACGCGGTCGTCGGGGGCCTCGCCGCCCTGCTCCATGCGGACGAGGACGGCGTGGGCGATGCGCTGGGGAAGGGCGTCGCGAGCGGCTCCGTACCGAATATCGCGTTCGAGCAACTCCCCCACGATCTCTTCGAGTTCATGGGCGGGCACCCGCCACCGCCGGGACCCGCGCACGACGACGAGGGGCTCGGTGGGCATGGTCACGTGCGAGCGCACGGCCTTGCGCAGCACTTCGGCCATGCGGGCGTCGCCCTTGACGAGGGCGGCGATGGGATCGTCCGCGCCCCGCACCTCCACATGCGCGACGAGGGCGTCGACGGTGGCCTGCCTGACCTCCAACTCGCCGAGGGCGGGCAGGACTTGCTCGATGTAGTGCAGGAAGGAGGCGTTCGGCCCGATGACGAGGGTCCCGGTCCGGGCAAGCCGCTCCCGATGGGCGTACAGCAGATAGGCGACCCGATGCAGCCCGACGGCGGTCTTCCCGGTCCCGGGCCCACCCTGGACGCACACGCTCCCGCCAAGACCACTGCGAACGATCTCGTCCTGCTCGGGCTGGATGGTGGCGACGATGTCCCGCATCGGGCCCACGCGGGGCCGCTCGATCTCCTGCTGGAGGAGCTTGCTGGTCCGCTCGTCCTCGGTGGCGTCGCTGAGGTGCTCGTCCTCGTACGCGGTGAGCTCGCCGCCGGTGTAGCCGAACCGTCGCCGCAGGGCGATGTCCATCGGGTCCTTCTTGGAGGCCCGGTAGAACGGCTGGGAGACAGGTGCCCGCCAGTCGATGACCATGGGGTCGCCATCGCCGTCGTGCACATGCCGCCGCCCGATGTAGAACTGCTCGCCCTCGGCGCCTTCCGCCTGGTCGGCGCCGGGGGCGTGCAGATAGTCGAGCCGCCCGAAGAAGAGAGGCGTGTGCGAAAGGTCGGCGAGGGACTTGATCCGCTCGTCGATCTGGCTCTGCAGGACGGCGGCGTTCACCCAGTTCGCGGTGACGTCACGGATGTCGAGGGCCTCGGCGTCCTCACGCATGGCGCGAAGCGCCGCGCGGGAGCCCGCCAGGTGGCCTCGTTCATGGGCGAGCGGATCTTCGGGCACGGGGCGCCTCCGGCGGGTTGCGTGATCGGATGTGCGACGGGGCCGACCGGTTTCCGTCCGGCCGGCGGCGGGGCGCGACCCGCGGGCAGACCGGGCATCTTATGCGGGGGACGCGTGGCGGGGCCAACGAATTTCCCTCCGGGGGCTCACCTGACCGAACAGGCCTCTCCCGCCCACCCACCCGATTGCAGGTGAGGGGGGCGGAACCACGCCACTCACCCGCAGTGTGCGACGTACGCGAGGGGACGGGCATCGGCCCCCACGCACCGACACCGCGCATCGAGACGCGAGGGGACGTGTCGGTATGTCCGCACGGAGCACGGTACGCAGGACTCCCCAGCCGCAGCAGCAAGACGCTCGGACCGAGATGGCGAGTACGGACATACCGGCGCGGCCCCGCCCCTGGACGGGCAGTCCCGCAGACGGCAACAGGAGCTACCGCCCGGCCAGCTAAGGTCACCGCCGTGAGGGAACGCACCGTAACCAAAAGCACACTCACCGCCGCCATCCTGCCGACGGCCTCGCTGCTCGCCTTCTCCGCCCTCTGCCTGACGCAAGGCCTGCCCATGGCCGACGCCCTCGTCTACCGCGCCGAAGGGGCAGCGGTGGCCGACGGAAGCGACCTCTACGGGTTCGCCATCACCGAGTGGGACCTCCCGGCGACGTACCCGCCCTTCGCGGCCATCCTCTTCGTCCCCACGACCTGGCTCCCAGTCCCCGCCCTCAAGCTCACGTTCCTCATCGGCAACATCGCCCTCCTGGCCCTCCTGATCCACCTCTCTTGCCGCCTGACAACCACCCCCACCCGCCGCACCACCCTCCTGACCGCCACAGCGGCAGCGCTCTGGCTGGAGCCGGTCTTCCAGACGATCCTGTTCGGCCAGATCAACCTGGCCCTCGCCTGCCTGATCCTCTGGGACCTCACCCGCCCGCCCGGCGCCCCCGGCAAGGGCGTGGCCCTCGGCATCGCGGCGGGCATCAAACTCACCCCCGCGATCTTCATCGCGTACCTCTTCCTGAGAGGACGCGTACGCGAGGGCTGCACCGCACTGGCGGCCTTCACCGGCACGGTCGCTCTCGGCGCCCTCGTGCTCCCCGCAGCCAGCGCCGACTACTGGACGCACCGCCTCTTCGAGACGGGCCGCGTCGGCAAGGCATGGATCGTCGACAACCAGTCGCTCCAGGGCCTGATCGCCAGGGCGCTCCACGACCCCGCCCCCGGCCCGGCATGGGCGATCCCGGCGGCCCTCACCGCCGCACTCGGCCTCTGGCTGGCGCGCCGAGCCAAGTCGGAACCCCGCGGCATCCTCCTGACGGCGGCCACCGCCCTGCTGATCTCCCCGATCAGCTGGTCCCACCACTGGGTGTGGTGCGTACCGCTCCTGACCCTGCTCATGGCGGAGGGCCGCCCCCGCCTGACCGCGGCGGTGGCGACCCTCTTCACGGCCCGCACGCTGTGGCTGCTCCCGCACCAGGGCGACCTGGACCTGCATCTGCCGTGGTGGCAACAGCCGTTGGCTTCGCCGTACGTGCTGCTCGGCGTGGCGCTGCTGCCGATGTTGAGTACGTATCTGAGTACGGGGACGGAGGCGCGGGCGCCGCGCGCGGAGGTTGACTCGCTCCATGGACACCGAGCCGCGAACCGAGACGGAGCCGGGAACCGAGACGGAGCCGGGAACCGAGACGGAGCCGCGATCCGAGACGGAGCCGCAGGAGGCGTGGGCCGCCCGTAACGCCGCCTATGCCGCCGCGCACCCCGTCCCCCGCCCGAGCCGCATCCTCGGGCCGGCTCTCGCGACCCCCGTCGTGGTGCTGCTCCTCGTGCTCGGCGGGTACTTGGTCTCGCTGGACGCGGAGCTCGGTGACGCGTCGTCGCCGGAGCACCAGGACCTGGTGGCCCGCTATGTACTCGCGCTGCTCGGCGGCGTCGGCTGCCTGGCGGCGGGCTGGCTCACGCCGCGCGACTCGCGCGCGGCGTGGCTGCGGACGGCGTTCGCCCTTACGTCGGTCGTGACGATCCCCGTGGCGATGCTCGCGGGCTCCTGAGCTCCTGAGCCTGACGGCGACCGGCGTCGGCCTCAGCCCTCGGCCAGCAGCTCATCCGCATCGACGATCCGGTACGCGTACCCCTGCTCGGCAAGGAACCGCTGCCGATGCGCCGCGAAGTCCTGGTCGATGGTGTCCCGCGCCACCACGGAGTAGAAGCGCGCCTCGTGCCCGTCGGCCTTGGGACGCAGCACACGACCGAGCCGCTGTGCCTCCTCCTGCCGGGAACCGAAGGTTCCGGACACCTGGATGGCGACGGTGGCTTCGGGCAGGTCGATGGAGAAGTTCGCGACCTTGGAGACGACGAGAACCGAGATCTCGCCTTCCCGGAAGGCACCGAACAGCTTCTCGCGCTGCGCGTTGGTCGTCTCGCCCTTGATGACGGGCGCGTCCAGATGCTCGCCCAGCTCATCCAACTGATCGATGTACTGCCCGATGACGAGGGTCTGCTCCCCGGCATGCTTCTTGACCAGCGCCTCCGTCACCTTCCGCTTGGTGGCGGTGGTGGCGCAGAACCGGTACTTCTCCTCGGCCTCGGCGGTGGCGTACGCGAGCCGCTCCGAGTCCGTCAGATTGACCCGCACTTCCACGCAGTCGGCGGGCGCGATGTACCCCTGAGCCTCGATCTCCTTCCAAGGAGCATCGAACCGCTTGGGCCCGATCAAGGAGAAGACATCGGACTCCCGCCCGTCCTCCCGGACCAGGGTCGCGGTGAGCCCAAGACGCCGCCGGGCCTGCAGATCGGCGGTGAACTTGAAGACGGGGGCGGGCAGCAGATGCACCTCGTCGTAGACGATGAGCCCCCAGTCACGGGAGTCGAAGAGCTCAAGGTGCGGATAGATGCCCTTCCGCTTGGTGGTGAGCACCTGATAGGTCGCAATGGTGACCGGCCGGATCTCCTTCTTCGTCCCGCTGTACTCACCGATCTCGTCCTCGGTGAGGGAGGTCCGCTTCACCAGCTCGTGCTTCCACTGCCGCGCGGAGACGGTATTGGTCACGAGAATGAGAGTCGTCGCCTTGGCCTCGGCCATGGCCCCGGCCCCGACCAGCGTCTTCCCGGCGCCACAGGGCAGTACGACAACGCCACTCCCGCCGTGCCAGAAGCCCTCCACGGCCTGCTTCTGATACGGCCGCAGCGCCCACCCGTCCTCGGCGAGGTCGATCCGATGCGCTTCTCCGTCGACGTACCCGGCAAGATCCTCGGCGGGCCACCCCAACTTCAGCAACGTCTGCTTGATCTGCCCACGCTCGGAGGGATGCACGACGACGGTGTCCGCGTCGACCCGCTCGCCGACGAGCGGCTGCACCTTCTTGGACCGCAGGATCTCTTCGAGCACGGGCCGGTCGGTGGAGGTCAGCACAAGCCCGTGCGTCGGATGCTTGGACAACGTGAGCCGCCCGTACCGCGCCATCGTCTCCGCGACGTCCACGAGCAGCGCGTGCGGCACGGGATACCGCGAGAACTCCACAAGCGCGTCCACGACCTGCTCCGCGTCGTGCCCCGCCGCACGGGCGTTCCACAGACCGAGCGGCGTCACGCGGTAGGTGTGGATGTGCTCGGGGGCACGCTCCAGCTCCGCGAAGGGCGCGATGGCACGGCGGCAGGCATCGGCCCGCTCGTGGTCGACCTCGAGCAGGAGGGTCTTGTCCGACTGGACGATGAGGGGACCGTTCACGCGCGCACCCTTTCGGTAAGCCAAACGTCCAGTGTGCCGCATGGCGCGCGATTACCGGCCTGACTGTGCTGCGGGCCTCAGCAGCCGGCTCCTCCCTGGGGGCGTCTCAGAAGCGGGTGAGCTCCGTCAGGTCGATCTTCACGGGATACGGGAAGTCGGTGGCGAGCTCGCGACGGTGCACCGGGTGGGAGGGTGCCGGGAAGTACGAGAGGGTGTCGGCGTTCAGCCAGTACTCGTGGACGGCGAGCTGGTTGTCCCGCTCCAGCTCGACGCGCCAGTAGTAGGGGACCTTGGCGGCGGCGAACTCGGCGGGCTTGTGGACGCGGTCGACGCTGCGGGAGCCGGGGGAGACGACCTCGACGACGAGGACAAGCTTGGCGACGGGGACGCACTCCATCTCGAAGAAGCTGAGCCCCGTGCGGTCGTGGACCATGACATCCGGCACCCGGACGTTCTGCTCGTCCAGCATCACGCAGCTCTCGGTGACCACGGAGACGGACTCGGGTTGCGCGTTCTCCAGCGTCCTGCTGATCTTGTCCCGCACCTTGCCGTGCCAGTACTTCGCGCGCCCTCGAACCACGATCATCCCGTCCACGAGTTCCCAGTCGAAGGGCAGCTCCAGGTCTTTGACCTGCTCGAACGTCCAGCCCTCAGCAGGAGGGAACGCCCAATTGTCCTCAGTGGCCTGTACCTGTGCCTCGGCGCTCATCACTGCTCCCATGCGCGTGAGTCTGGACGCGGGTGCGACGCGTGGTCTCGCATACGACGGTACGGTCACCTGAAGTGAGGGTCCAGGAGCGAACGCCTTGACGCGGTGCACGCGGCGCGGGCACGGAGTCCCATAGGGCGAGCTGGTCGGTTGCACCCGCCGTCGTGCGGCGACGGCTGCGGTGGCGCATGCGGGGTGCGGTGCCGAGGCATGTTTTACCCGTAATCCCAACTTGACCTGTCATGGCACTCTCAGCCGGTCTACTCAATTGATCTTTCATAAATGGGGCCTTACAAGCACCGCTGACACATCCATGATCGCTGACACATCCATGATCATTTGCTGGCGCAGCACCTTTCAGGCCGCTGAACCGTTTGATGCTGCGGCGTCAGGATGGCTAGCGTCTGACGGCATGAAGAAGACGACATCCACCGTGCGGGAGTTACAGCAGAAAGCCACCGCGACCGGACGGGACACGCGTACGGCCGTCCTCACCCGCTCGGTCCGGGCCAACGTGCCGCTGCGCAAGACCTTCGTGCAGGCGAACGCGGGGAGTGACAGTCGGAGCGGGCCCCTGAAGGACTTCGTGACCGGGAGGGATCTGCGAGGACTCAAGGCTTACCTGCTCATCGTGGCCGCGTGCAGCAACGGGGACAACGGCTGGTCGACCACGCACGACAGCGCGGTGTGGGCGCGGATGATGGACATTCACGAGTCTGCGGATGACCAGTCCGCCCGCACGGGTGCCTGGCGAGCCCTGCTCCGGCTGCATGAGCGCAAGCTGGTCGACTGCCGCCGCAACGGGACCATGATCACTGCCACCCTCATGCGCGAGGACGGCAGCGGGAGACCTTACGACCGCCCTGACGGCAAGACCGAGGAGAACCGCTATCTCCAGATCCCGGCCGCGTTCTGGACGACGGGCTGTGACGAGCGCTTGGACTTGCCCGGCCTGGCCCTGTTCCTGGTAGTCGCCCGCGAGAAGAACTGGTCGGCCTTCCCCGCAGAGAAGGCCCCCGAGTGGTACGGCTGGTCTGCCGACACTCATGAGCGCGGGCTGAAGAAGCTTGTTTCTCTCGGGCTTGCCGAGCGACGCGAGTACTTCATCAAGGCCCCGTTCGCCCCGCTCGGCTTCACCAAGACCCACCAGTACAAGCGCACCGCCATCGTGCAGCCGCGCAAGCCCCGGAAGAAGGCCGCATCCGCTGGGCGATGAGCCGACCGCACTTGCGGGGCTAACTCCGCCGTCTCGCATGCTGCAGTCCGTCCAGCACCCCCGTCACGCAAGGGTGTGGGGCGTCTCATGCCCACCCCACCTTCCGCCTGCGGACAGTCCGCCGGCCCACCCAAGGAGGAAACTCCATGCCCGCCACAGCCAACCAGCCCCCGCCGCCGGCCCCGCAGTCCTCCGGCACGGACCCCGTGCTGCTCCTGGTGCTGGGGCTCGTCGTCGTCCTGGTCCTGGGCGCCACGCTCTATCTGTGCTTGGTCCACCCCTCGCTGGCCGGTCCGATCGGCGCCGTGGGCGGGATGGCCTCGGCGCTGGCCACCGCGCTCGGCGTGGCGATCGCCCTCCGCCGACGCTGAGCCGGCGCACGGCTACGTGCTCTCCGCGGGCCACCTCGGGGTTCTGTCGCGCACGTACGCGACCTCTGCAGGAGAGAGGGACCTGCACTGACTGAGCTCTTCCAGATTTCTGCGGAGCTCTGCCGTGGCCTGGTCCAGCGGCAGCCCGAGGGCGATGCTCAGCGCGCAGACTTGGGCGAGGCCCATGACTCCTTCTTCCAGCTCGGCGAAAAGGTCCTCGGCCGCTGTGGCCGAGAGGGACCGGTCGAACCAGAGGTCGAGGGTGACGAGGTCCGAGCAGGAGGTGATGCGCTCCTGGATGTCCTCGGGGACGCGGACGCCACGCTTCTCCAGCACGCGCAGGATCAGCGAGGCGTGCTCCTTGGCCCGCGCCTCAGCCCGCCCCTCTGCCCTTCCCTCGGCTTTGCCCCTGAGGTAGGCCGTCTCGTTCACGCCGCCTCCGTCAGCTCACACCAGACGAACTTCCCATTGCTGTAGTGGAGTTGGCTCCCGCTGCCCTGCGCGTACCAGCCCCACTTTTCGGTGCATTCCTCTACGAGCGTGAGGCCTCGGCCCGACGTGAGGGCAAGGTTCGGTGTCGTGGCGAAGGGGGCCGGGGCTGGTGGTCTGGGGTCGGTGTCCCAGACGCCGATGCGGAGGGTCGGGGCGGACCAGCGGAGCCTTATGGCCGCCGGGCCCTTGGTGTGCTGCACGGCGTTTGCGACCAGCTCGGTGGCGACGAGTTCGGCGGCCTCGGTGAGGTGGGGGAGGCCGTGCAGGGTGAGGACGAGGCGGAGGGTGCGGCGGCAGATCGTGACGGCGCGGGGATCGTTGGGGATGGAGAGGGTGTACGTCCACGGGGCGGGTGGGTGTGCGCTGAGATCTCCGGCTTCGGGCATGCGTGAACTCCGTTGTTCGCGGGTGGAAGTGGAGTGCGCGGCGAAGGGTGGGCGGTGGCAGTGTCGACCCCGTCATGGCATGGCGGGGCGGTGCGCTTCCGGGTTCCCCGGGATTCGCAGCGTGTGCGTCGCGTCACTGACGGTAGGGCAGTAATTTGTGCCAACGCAAGCCGGTTGCGTAACCTGGCCATCTCAAGTGGCCCAGCGTCAGGGCTTGTTGATGGGATGTGGTGCGTGTGCCGCCGAGGAGTCAGCCGACCGCACGGCAGGTGCGTCTGGGTACGGAGTTGCGCAGGCTGAGGGATGCTGCGGGCATGACCGCTCGGGAGGTGGCGCGGTTCCTCGGGTCGACATCGGGCCAGATGAGTCAGATGGAGGCGGGCATCGCAGGTGTCAGCGAGGAGCGCCTGCGGAGGCTTGCCAGCCATTACGCCTGCGCGGAACAGGAGTTGGTGGACGCCCTCGTCGAGATGGCGGTGGACCGTACACGCGGATGGTGGGAGGACCACCGGGACACGCTCGCCCCGACCTTCCTGGATCTGGCGGAGTTGGAGCATCACGCGCGAGTCATTCAGGTGATCGCCACGGCCCATGTGCCCGGGCTGCTCCAGACGGAGGAGTACGCGCGGGCGGTGTTCGGGTACTGGGTTCCGCCTCGCCCGGAGAGCGAACTGGAGCAGTGGGTTGCGTTCCGGTTGCGTCGCCAGCAGGTGCTGGAGCGTGAGGACGCCGTTCCATACGAGGCAGTTCTGCACGAGTCCGTTCTGCGCACCCGTGTTGCGGATCGGCGGGTGGCCCGCGCTCAGCTCAATGAGCTGCTGAGGCAGTCGGAGCGTCCGGCTGTGGCGCTGCGGGTCATCCCGTTCGATGTCGACGGGTTCGCCGGGGCGAGTTCGTCACTGGTGTACATGGGTGGTCGGGTGCCGACCTTGGACACCGTTCAGCGGGACACCCCCTACGGCACGGCCTTGGTGGATGCGGCCGCTCAACTCCGCGCCATGCGAACACTTTTCCGTAAGGTGGAGTCGGTGTCCCTCGACCCTGCCAGGTCACGGGACTTCATCCACCGTCTGGTGAAGGAGCTGTAGACCATGATCCAGTGGCAGAAGTCGACGTTCTCCGGTGGCGCGGAAGGCAATGAGTGCGTAGAGCTGGCCTGCGCCAACGACAAGTTGCTGCTCCGCGAAAGCGACGACCCTGCCCAGGTGCTAGCTCTCACCTGCGGTGGTCTCGCTGCCCTGCTGCAGCAGATACGAACGGCCCGGCCGTGATCCAGTGGCAGAAGTCATCCTTCTCCAGCGGTTCGGACGGGGCTTCGTGCGTGGAACTTGCCTCACACGACGACAAGTTGCTACTCCGCGAAAGCGATGACCCCACCCAGGCGCTAGCCCTCACCCGTGACGGCCTCGCCGCCCTGCTGCAACAGATGCGAACGGAACGGCCATGACCCAGTGGCAGAAGTCCTCGTTCTCCGGCGGCGGCGACGGAAACGAATGCGTTGAACTCGCCCGCAGCAATGACAAGTTGCTACTCCGCGAAAGCAACGCCCCGACCCAAGCCATATCCCCCGCCCCCGCAAGCCTCACCGCCCTCCTCCGCCGGCTCAAGGCCGACCGCCGCTGACGGAGGCCCGAGCTCACTCGGCGAGCTCCGCCACCCCCGTCACCCGGTGCAGCGGGTACGTCCTGACCTCGTCCGCCGTGTGGTCGTACGCCGTGACGAAGCCGCCCTCTACGCGGATCGGGGCGATCACGCGCTGGCTCGCCGAGCCCTCCGCGTTCACGTAGCCGATCCAGACCGCCTCGCCGGTCAGGACTGCCGCCTGCATCGTGGCGAGGGTTTCCGCCGCCGTCGTGCGGGGGAGTGCGCCGGTCGTCTCCGGGGTGGCCTTGCGGGGAGTCGTCGAGGCCAGGTCGCCTGCGCGGATGGCGCGCACCGCGGCGCCGGTCATAGTGTCGTCCGGCAGCGGCGGGCCGTCGTGGACGGGCTCGGGGGCCGTGCGCGGTGGTGTGCGGTGGGCGTGGGCGCGGTGGATCAGTACGTCGCCCTCGGCGCTCTCCGCGGCGGGCGCGAAGCCCATCGAGCGCAGCCCTTCGAGGAGCGCGCCGGGGTCGGCCTGCGCGGCGAGCACGGTGGGGGCGAGGCGGCGCAGGCGCAGGCCCTGGGAGCGCTTGTCGGCGAGGATCTCGTTGAGCAGCGCCTCGTCGTCGCAGCGTACGTACGCCGATGCGGCGCCGATCCGCAGATGGCCGTGCTTACGGGCCACGTCGTCGATGAGGTAGGCGAGAGGCTGTGGGACCGGTGTGCGGGAGTGTGCCGCCAGGAACGCGTGCAGGTCGGACGCCGACTTGCCCGCGTCCAGCGCGCGGCGCACCGAGCCGGGCGTGAAGCGGTACACCGTCGCGCCGCCCTTCGACTCGACGTCCGCGAGTACGGCGAGGGTCTCCGCGAGCGGGCGCTCCAGCGGGCCGGGGGCCACCGCGGTGAGGTCCGCCTGGAGGAGCACGTGGTCGAGGGGCTCGGGGAGGAGGGGGGTCAGGAGGCGGGCGGCTCGGGCCGCGGATACGGCCAGCTCGGCGGGGGACGGGGCGGGCGCCGTGGCCGCGCCCTCCTCGGAGCCAAGCAGTGCCCTCCCGTGCGACGACAGCGCGCCGCGGCCCGTGACGCCGAGCAACTCCGCCTCGTTCAGGGTCCATTGGGCGATGCGGGCGCGTAGTTCGAGTGGCGCGTTGCCTGCTGATGTGCTGCTGCCGGTGGACACGCCGCCCGCGGATGCCCCGCCCCCGGCGGAGCCCCTCGGCGGGCGCTCCCAGCGCAGTCTGGCCAGGAGCGAGTCGGGCGTCGGGCTCGCACCGTCCGGGAGTGTTGTGAGGAGCGTCAGGACACGGTGGCGGATCTCCGGGGCCGATGAGCGGTCCAGGTGCGGGCCCAGCGCCGACAGCGTGCGGTCTTTGCCGTCGCGGCCGCCGATCAGGCCCGCCGTGCGGGTCGCCGTCAGCCAGGCCGTGGCGAGAGCCGACCAGCGCTCGGCGGCGGGCAGTTCCTGCCAGTCGTCGTACGCCGGTGTCGCCGCGTACCGCTCCTCCGCCTCGCCGTCCGACGCCACCAGGCCCGCCGCGTAGGCCAGTTCGACCCAGAACGCGGCCACCGGCTCCGGTACGTCGAGGGCCACCGCCGTCCGCTTCAGATCCCGCACGCTCAGGCCGCCGGCCCGCAGGACCGTCGGGCCGCCCTCGTCCCAGTCCTTCAGGAGCTCCTCGACCGTGGCGAGCGCCGTGTACGCCTGGCCCGCCGCCGTCGCGTCCACAACCTGTGGACGGTGCTCGCGCAGCGGCTGCACGGCGGGCGGCGCCGGTTCGATGATGCGGTGCGCGCGGCCCGCGCGCAGGTGCAGGGCCGCCTCGCGGGGGAGTACGACGGTGCCGGGCGAGGTCGGCAGGAGCAGCCCCCGGTCCAGGAGCCAGCGCAGATGCCGCGCCGGGTCTGCGGTCACCTGGCCGTACGGCGGGCCCCAGACGAGCCGCGAAAGCACCTCGACGGACTCGGCGGGGGCCTCGTCGAGCAGCGCGGACATCCGGGTGCGGTCCGTGAAGAGGTCGGTCAGCGAGCGGACGGCGGACACCGCGTCGTGGGTGGAGGGCAGCCCGGCCGCCGTGACGATGTCCTGGATACGGTTCGGCGACATGCCCGCGGTGGCCTCGGCGACGGTGGGGCCGAGGCCGGTGGGGGAGGGGTACTGCGGGGCGGGGGCGAGGAGTTCGCGTGCCGTGCGGACCAGGCGCAGGCGGTCGTCCGGGCCCCAGACGAGGGCCTGCTCGCGCAGGACGCCGACGGCCCGGCCGAGGGCTTCGTCCATCGCCGTGTCCCCGCCGTCGCTCTCTTCGTCTCCGGCGATCAGCGCGTGCAGTTCGGCGTACGTCGCCGGCTCCGGAGCCACGGCGAGGGCCTCGGCGACCTGCTGAGTGAAACGGTCGAGCCGCTCCAGGGCGCGGACGACGGAGGCGCGGGTCGCGGCGCGGGTGGCCAGCTGCGTGAGGTCGGTCGGAACGGGGGTGAGCAGGTCGGGGCGGGCCTGCAGCAGCGCACCGAGCGACTCGTCGCCACGGGAGCGAAGCGCCTCGGCGAGTGACCGGGGGGTGTCCGCTGGACGCTGTGCCTGCTCGTCGGTGCTCATCCCGGCCACGGTAGCGGGTCGGGGGCGGAGGCTGGGCCTTTCGTGCCGGTGGACCGGGGGTGCGGCGTGCTGTGCGGGGTGGGGCTGCGGGTTCGTTGGCGGCTGCGGGGCTGCGGGGCTGCGGGGCTGCGGGGCTGGGGGCTGCCGGGCTGTGGGGCTGTGGGGCTGCCGGGCTGGGGGCTGTGGGGCTGCGGTCTGCGGTGCGGTGTGTCTTGGGGGCGGGGCTGCGGCTCGGGTGCCTGCTTGCGGTGCGGTGCGTCTTGGGGCGGGGCGGCCGCCTTCGGCCGTGGTGGGGCGCCTTGTCGTCTTGGCGGCCGGGCCGTCGTGGGTGGGGCGCCTCGCCGGTGTGAGGGCGGGGCCGCGCCGGTATGTCCGTACTCGCCATCTCGGTCTGGGCGTCTTGCTGCTTCGGCTGGGGAGTGCTGCGTACCGTGCTCCGTGCGGACATACCGACACGTCCCCTCGTGTCTCGTTGCGCGCTGACGGTGTGTGGGGGCCGATGCCGGTCCCCTCGTGTCTCGTCGCGCGCCAACGGTGTGTGGGGGCCGATGCCCGTGCCCTCGTGTCTCGTCGCGCACTGACGGTGCGTGCGGGCCGATGCCGGTCCCCTCGTGTCTCGTCGCGCGCCAACGGTGTGTGGGGGCCGATGCCGGTCCCCTCGTGTCTCGTCGCGCGCCAACGGTGTGTGGGGGCCGATGCCGGTCCCCTCGTGTCTCGTCGCGCACTGACGGTGCATGGGGGCCGATGTCTGTCCCCTCGCGTCTGGTTGCGCGCTGCCGGTGTGTGAGGCCGTGGTCCGGTCCCTTGCGTACGTCGCGTACTGCGGGTGAGCGGTGCGGTTCCGCCGCCTCCCCCACCCGCCCCGGCAAGTCGCCCGCTGCCGGGCAATCGGGCGGGTGGGCGGGAAAGGCATGTTCGGCGCCCCGAGACTGCGGGACCACCAAAGGGACGCGATACCGTCGAGGCACAGCGCATGCGACGGGCGGTCAACGCAGCCGCCCCGGAGGGGACTTCGTGGGGATCGAGAGCGATCAGCTCGTCTACGACTATCTGAGCCGCGTCGGCGACCTGGCCCAGCAGCGCCAACTGCCGTCAGGCACCCGTATGCGCCTCGTCTCGGAGCTCCGCAACGAGATCGACCGCAGCCGGGCCAAGGCCACGGCCGAGAACCCGGCAGCGATACGCCGCATCCTGGACCGCCTCGGCTCCCCGGAAGACCTCGTCGAGGCGGCAGCTTCCGGTAGTGAAGGTTCCGATGCGGGGCCGCGCCGCTCCCGAGACGTACCCCGCCCCGCCGTCCCCACCCAGCGCCCCGCCGAACCGCCCCAGCGCCCCAAACGCCTGCGCCGCATCATCCCCCGCCCCGCCGCCGACGAACCGGAGCTCCCGCAGGACGACTTCCGCCCGTCGCCGCCGCACCTCGCCGGCACGGACGAGCTGGGCCCGAGCGGCTCCGAGCCCGACTGGTGGCGGGTGGAGCGGGATGACGGCAACGGCCCCTTCGGCTTCGCCGACAGCGTGCCGGGCTTCGTCGGCGGCGTAGAGATCCCCGAAATCCTCAAGCCCCCGGCGAAGAAGCGCCCCGACGACGAGCCCGAAGAGGAGGAGTGGGAGGAGGAAGAGGAAGAGGAGGCAGAGGGAGAGGAGCCCGCTCCCCGGCGGCGCCTGAGGCTGCGCCGCCCGAAGGCCGCCGCCGACCCGCGCCCCGGCTTCAGCAACCCCCTGCTGCTGCTCGCCGCCGCGCTCCTCACCGTCGGCGCGATCCTCGGCAACTGGCTTGCCCTCGGCGGCGGCTGGCTCCTCGCCTACGCCTCGCGCAGGCTCAGCCGCGCCGAGGCCAAATGGGCCGTGCTCGGGCTTCCGGGGCTCTCCGTGGCCGCCGGGATCACCTGGCTGTGGGGCAGGAACGAAGGCCGCTGGGGCGATCCCGTCCGCGACGGCCACATGAACGACGCGATGGCCGACACCTGGCCCTGGGTGGTACGCGGCGCGGCCGTCGCCTCCGCGCTCTACCTGTTGTGGAGATCGCAGCGGCAACGGCCGTGAACCGAGCGGAAGTTACTTCTTCGTCAGGTCCGCCTGCATCTCGTCCAGGATCTTGTTCGCCGCCGTGTAGCCGATGCCCTGGATCCACAGCTCGTCCTCGACCGTGTGGACGTTGCCCGACTTGACCGCCTTCATGTTCTTCCACAGGCTGCTGCCCGTGGTCTGCGTCTGCTTGGCCTTCTTCGGATCGCCGTACGTCGCCTGGAAGATGACGTCGGTGTCGGCGAGGTCGATCTTCTCGGGCGACACGTCGTACGAGAAGCCGTCCTTGGCCTTCGCGGAGATCGGCGCGCGGCCGAGGCCGACGTCCTTCAGGATCGTGGCGATGTAGGTCTGCTCGCCGTAGATGCGGATGTCCGCGCCCTCCACGAAGCGGACGACGTTGACCTCCGTCGCCTTGGCCTTCGCCGGGCCGCCGACGGCCGTGGTGACCTTCTTGGCGTGCGCGTCGTAGGCGGAGACGATCTTCTTCGCCTCGGCCTTCTTGCCCAGCGCGTCGGCGTGCACCTGGAAGTTCTCCTTCCAGGGGTGGCCGGTGTTCTCCGTCATCACGGTCGGCGCGATCTCCTTGAGCTGGTCGTACTTGGCGCCGTGCCGGATCTTGCTGGTGAGGATGACGTCCGGGTCGAGGGCCGCGATGGCCTCCATGTTCGGATTCAGCATCTCGCCGACGTCCTTGATGCCGCTGACCTCGTCCTTGGGCAGGTAGCTCGGGAAGCCCTTGGACGTCTCGACGTGCGTGGCTCCGACCGGCTTCACGCCGAGCGTGATCGCGGAGTCCAGCTCGGCGGTGTCGAGGACGACGACGCGCTTGGGGGCGACCGGGACCTTCACGTCCCCCATGGCCGTCTTGACGACGTGCGTCTTGCCGGAGTTCGCCGCGTCGTCGTCGGAGTCCGACGAGCCGCAGGCCGACAGGGCGAGCGCGCCGCTCAGCGCGAGGGCGCCGGCGGCGAGGGCGCGGCGGTTCTGGGAGCGGGTCATGGCTGTTGGGCCACCTTTCGAGCGGATGAGGAGGGTGCGGAGGGTGCGGAGGACTGCGAACGGGACCCGGCGGCCCACGGCGCCCCGGGGACGACCAGCGGCGATCCGGTCACGGGATCCGGCACCACCACACACTCCAGACCGAAGACCTCGCGCACGAGCTCCTCGGTGACGACATCGGCCGGTGCGCCCTCCGCGACGATCCGGCCCTCCTTCATGGCGACGAGATGGTCGGCGTACCGGGCCGCCTGGTTGAGGTCGTGCAGGACGACGACCACGGTGCGGCCGCGGTCGTGGTTGAGCTGGCGCACCAGGTCGAGGACCTCGACCTGGTGCGAGATGTCGAGATACGTGGTCGGCTCGTCGAGGAGCAGCAGGCCGGTGTCCTGGGCGAGCGCCATCGCGATCCATACACGCTGGCGCTGGCCGCCGGAGAGCTCGTCGACGGAGCGTTCGGCGAGCGCGGACACGTCGGTACGTTCCATCGCCTCCGTCACCGCCTTCTCGTCCTCGTCGGACCACTGCTGCCACCAGCTCTGGTGCGGCTGGCGGCCGCGCGCGACGAGGTCGCCGACGGTGATCGCCTCGGGTGCGACGGGCGTCTGCGGGAGCAGCCCGATCTGCTGGGCGATCTTCTTGGTGGGGAGCTTGGCGAGGGCCTCGCCGTCCAGGAGGACCGCGCCGCTCTTCGGCTTGAGGAGGCGGCCGAGGGCCCGCAGGGTGGTCGACTTCCCGCAGGCGTTGGGGCCGACGATGACCGTGACCTCGCCGTCCGGGATCGCGAGGTCGAGGGCGTGCACGACCTCACGGTCCTCGTAGGCGAGGGTCAGCTCGCGGGCGCTGAGGCGGGCATTCAGACAGG